>JBBKVW010000452.1:0-30975 GCA_037968655.1 Burkholderiaceae bacterium | reverse complement strand
CATGCCGCCTCGGGCAATTACGAACCTGTCGCCGAGGCCTTGCTCCAGGAGATGGATCTGGATGCCTACTTCATGGAGTACGACGACGATCGCAGCGGTGACTTCAAGCCGCTGCGCTACCTCCCCAAGGGCAAGACCGTGGTGCTGGGCCTGGTTACCACCAAGTTCGGCGCGCTGGAGTCCAAGGACGATCTGAAGCGGCGCATCGACGAGGCAGCCCGCCATGCGCCGATCGAGCAACTGGCCTTGTCACCCCAATGCGGGTTTTCAAGTACGGTGCATGGCAATGACATCGCGGTGGAGGCGCAGCGCGCCAAGCTGCGACTGGTTGTGGAGACCGCGCAGGAAGTCTGGGGCCAGGACTGAAGCGGCGGGCGCATGCGCTTGCGCCGGTGCTACCGCGACAGCAGCGCTGGTGCGATGTGCGACATGCTCAACAATTCCCCGAGGCGATCCCCCAGCGCTGCAGCGCTGCATCGTCGGCCACCCGCGCGTCGACCCAGCGTGCGCCGTCAGGCGTCTGCTCCTTCTTCCAGAACGGCGCCTGGGTCTTGAGGTAGTCCATGATGAATTCGCAGGCCTGAAAGCTCTGGCCGCGATGCGCCGATGTCACCGCTACCAGCACTATCTGATCGAGCGGCTGCAGCAAGCCGATGCGGTGAATGACCCGGCAGGCCAGAATGTCAAAGCGCTGCTGGGCCTGGTCCAGCATGGCCTCGATCGCCTTCTCGGTCATGCCAGGATAGTGTTCCAGTTCCATGCTGGCAACCTGTGCGCCTTCGTTGCGGTCGCGTACGGTACCGACAAAACTGCAGACCGCGCCGACACGTTTGTCGTTGGCGCGCAGCGCTGCAATTTCGGTCGCCAGGTTGAAGTCGTCCGACTGGATTGAAACGCGCGGCTGGAGCATCCGGTAATTGTGGCATCGCCAACGGATGGGTGCTTTATCATCCAAACATGTTTGCCAGTGCGCTTCGAACGACAGTCGCCGTCCTATGGGCACAGCTGCGTCCGACGCAAACCGGCAATCAGTCCAAGAAATCAAGGCCCATCTGACCGGAGCCTCGGTTCCGTCCTCGGATGAGCGATGGAACCACCAAATACCCTGGCTGGACTTTCTCGCGCAATTCCGATGGACGTTTGCCATCGGTCACTTGCTTCAGAAAAGGTCATCCAGATGACAGTTCAGACTTTTCCATCCGATGCCTGCGAGGCCGGTCAGCGCACCGACTTCAGCGGCCTGTGGATTCCACTCATCACGCCGTTTCGCGGCTCTGCTGTCGACCATGCGGCGTTGGCCTCCCTTGTCAAACGCCTGTCTGCCGATGGCGTGACAGGATTTGTCGCCTGCGGCTCGACCGGCGAGGCGGCTGCATTGGACAAAACCGAACAGCGCGCCGTTCTCGCAACCGTGGTCGAGGCAGCCGCCGGTCGGCCGGTGGTGATGGGCCTGACTGGCTACCACCTGCCCCAGACACTGGGCTGGGCACAGGAGCTTGAATCCAGTCCGATAGCCGGACTTCTCGTGCCGCCACCGCATTACATCCGGCCATCGCAGTCCGGTCTGTTGCAGTGGTTCGGGGCATTGGCCGACGCGTCCAAAGTACCCTTGATCCTCTACGACATTCCCTATCGCACCGGCGTGCGCCTGGATCGGCCAACGCTGCTGGCATTGGCCGAGCACCCCAACATACAGGCCGTCAAGGATTGCGGCGGCGACATGGCCAAGACCCTGGCGTTGATCGCCCAAGGCAGGTTGCAGGTGCTGGCAGGCGAAGACATCATGCTGTTTGCGACGCTGGCACAGGGCGGCGTTGGCGCCATCACCGCTACCGCGCATCTGCACACCACACACTTCGTGCAACTGGTGGCTCAGTTGAGAATGGGCGCGCTGGAATCCGCCCGCGCACTGTGGAGCGAATTGCTGCCTTGGATCGAAGCGAGTTTTGCCGAACCCAATCCCGCGCCGATCAAGGCCATGCTGGCGCAACAAGGATTGATCGCCAATGAACTGCGCGCGCCGATGACGCTTTGCTCGCCGCAACATCTGGCCGACATGTTGCGCATCGGGACGCACCGTTGATCTGCCCGATCGCGCGTCGAAGCGTCAACCGCCTGTGACGGGCGGAAAAAACGCGACCTCGGCGCCGTCGTGCAGCGCGGTTGATTCCTCGCACAGTTGCTGGTCCAGCGCAATGCGTACCGATCTGCCGCGCGCCAGCGCATCGGCGTACGGTGCACCGCGCGCGATCAGCGCATCGCGCAAAGCGGCCACGTCAGTGGCAACGGTGTCGCAGGACTCACTGCCCTGCCCTATGGCCTCGCGAATCGACGCGAAAAAACGCAATTGAACGGCAATGGACATGGTTCAGGACAAGATGTCCGACATGGCAATGAAACGCACCGTCTCGCCGGCCACGATGGCATGGCCGGGCGGGTTGTCCACCAGGCCATCTCCCCAGGCAGCCGATGTCAGCACGCCCGAGCTCTGGTTGGCGAACAGGTCCAAACCACCCTGCGCATTGCGGCGCACGCGCAGAAACTCGCGCCGTTTGTCGGCGCGCGGCCAGACGAAATCGGCGCGGGCCGCAACGCTGACCGGGGCAAGTTCTATCGCACCCTGCAGGCGCAACAAAAACGGCCGCACCAGCAAAGCGAAGGTCACGAAGCTGGACACCGGATTGCCCGGCAGCCCGACGAAATGTGCTGCGCCGACACGTCCATACGCAAAGGGCTTGCCCGGTTTGATTGCGATTTGCCAAAGATCGAGTTGCCCCTGCGCCTGCACCGCCGGACGGATATGGTCCTCTTCACCCACCGATACGCCGCCGCTGGTGAGGATCAGGTCATGCTGCTGCGCCGCTGTGCGCAGAGCATCCTCGGTCGCTTCGCGTTGGTCGGGCACGATGCCCAGGTCGCTGACAGCGCAGCCCAGGCGCTGCAACATGGCACGCAGGAAGAATCGGTTGGAGTTGTAGATCGCACCAGGTGCCATGTCGGCCGGCGCGACGCTGCCTGGCATCACCAGTTCGTCGCCGGTCGAAAACAGCGCAACGCGGGGCCGACGCGTCACCTGCAGTTGGTCCATGCCGATACTGGCTGCCAGCCCCAGCCCGGCTGGCGATAGACGCGTGCCGCGCGCAAGCACACACGAGGATCGCTGGACGTCCTCGCCGGCGCGGCGGATCCATTGCCCCAACGACGGAACGACCTTGATGCGGACCTGGGGCGGCCCTGCATTCCTGTCGTCCTCCAACAGTTCGCATTCTTCCTGCATCACGACCGCATCGGCCCCTGACGGAATCGGCGCGCCCGTGAAAATGCGCGCAGCCTGGCCAGGGCGCAAGGCCTGGCCGGTAGAGCCCGCCGCAATGCGCTGGCTGACCGTCAAGACGCTTGCCGGCCCTGTCAGGTCAGCGCAGGCAACTGCATAGCCATCCATCGAGCTGTTGTCCTGCGCCGGCACCTGCAATTCGGACACCAGATCGTGCGCCAAAACCCGCCCATCGGCATCAAAGGTCGAGACCGACTCCACATTGGTCAGCGGAGTGACGGCCGCCAGCAGCCGGGCTAGTGCATCGTCCAGCGGCAAGAGTGGCGGTCGCGTTGGTTTCATGTCGGGCTAAAGGCAGGTCCACACTGCCAGTTCGGGCACTTGGCCTCAATCAACCGTTTGCGCATCGGCTGCCGTCTTGACCGGCTCGCAATGCGCCGCTATGTAATCCTTTATCGCATCGACCTGGGCCGGCATGGCCGTGACACGCCGGGGCAACTGCTCGATGCCGTCGAAGCGAGGCGGTCGCAAGGGTTCGCGACCCAAGGCCTCGACGATGGTTTGCGCAAACTTTATCGGCAAGGCGGTTTCGAGCACGATCATTGGATGGCGCGAATGCAAGTGCGCGCGCGCCACCGTAATGCCATCGGCGGTATGGGTGTCGACCATTTCCTGACATGCACTGTAGGTCGAGCGGATCGTCGCCAGGCGGTCTGCATGGGTGCTGCGGCCACTGGCAAAGCCAAATCGGGCCGCCGCCTTCGGGAAAGCCGGATGAGCGGCCAGGTCGAAAGCGCCGGTGCGCGCCAGCTGCACTCCAAACAGGTCCTTGGTGGCCGGGGCATCCCGGTCCAGCAGATCGAACACGAATCGTTCGAAATTCGATGCCTTGGAGATGTCCATCGACGGGCTGGAAGTTTCGTGCGTCTCGGCACTGGCGCGAACCCGATAGACGCCGGTGCGAAAGAACTCGTCGAGCACGTCGTTCTCGTTGGTGGCAACCACCAGTTGGTCGATCGGCAGGCCCATCATGCGCGCGACATGACCCGCGCAGACATTGCCGAAATTACCCGAAGGAACAGCAAAGCGCACCTTCTCGACGTTCGAACGCGTGGCCTGGAAATAGCCGGCAAAGTAATAGACCACCTGGGCCACCAAGCGTGCCCAGTTGATCGAGTTCACGGTGCCGATGCGGTACTTGCGCTTGAACGCAAGATCTCCCGACACGGCCTTGACCATGTCCTGGCAATCGTCAAATACGCCATCGATGGCGATGTTGTGGATGTTTGCATCCATCAGGCTGAACATCTGCGCCTGCTGGAACGGGCTCATACGCCCGGCCGGGCTGGTCATGAACACCGACACCCCACCCTTGCCGCGCATCGCATACTCGGCCGCGCTGCCGGTATCGCCGCTGGTCGCGCCCAGGATGTTCAGGGTCTCGCCGCGGCGTGCGAGCTCATACTCGAAGAGATGGCCCAGCAACTGCATTGCCATGTCCTTGAAAGCCAGCGTCGGGCCGTTGGACAGGGCTTGCAGGTAGACGGGAGCCGCAACCGTGCCCTCAACCTGCAATCCGGTCAGTGGCCGCAGCGGAACGATCTGTGGCGAGCCGAAAACCGCCTCGGTGTAGGTTCGGTTGCAGATGTCGCGCAGGTCGCTCGCTGGAATGTCGTCGACATACAGCGACAGGATCTCGAACGCCAATTCGGCATACGGCAACTTGCGCCATGCCGTCAGCGTTGCATCATTTACCTGCGGATAGGACTCCGGCAGATACAGACCTCCATCGGGCGCAAGCCCCTCCAGCAGGATGTCGCAAAAATGCTGGCCGGACGCATGGCCGCGGGTCGAGACATAGCGCATCAGGCCAGTTCCTCCTTGCGGATGCGTGTGATCGGCTGCAGCACGCTGGGCAGCGCCTGCATCAAAGTCAACGCGCCGTCCATCGTGCCTTCGCGGGTGTCATGGGTCAGGATGATCAGGTCGGTCTGGTCGGCTTGTGCGCCTTCGCTGCCGGCCGCTATCTCGTCGGCTTCGCGCTGCAGCATCGCGTCGATGCTGATGCCGGCGTCGGCCAGGATACCGGTCACGCGCGACAGCACGCCAGCCTGATCGGCCACCCGCAGACGCAGGTAATAGCTGGTCACCACGTCTGCCATCGGCAACACCGGCAAGTCGCTCATCGCATCCGGATGAAAGGCCAGGTGCGGCACCCGTTGCGCAGCATCGGCGGTATGCAGCCGGGTCACGTCAACCAGATCGGCGATTACCGCGCTGGCGGTTGGCTCGCTGCCAGCACCCTTGCCGTAGTACAGCGTGGTGCCAACAGCATCGCCCTGCACCACCACCGCATTCATCGCACCTTCGACATTGGCGATCAGGCGCTTGGCCGGAACCAGGCTGGGATGCACACGCAACTCGATGCCGCGCAGCGCGCCACTGGCGTTGTCCACGCTGCGCTTGGTGATGCCCAGCAGCTTGATGCGATAGCCCAGTTGTTCTGCGTAGCGGATGTCCTGCGTGCTCAGCGATGTGATGCCCTCGATGTAGGCCTTGTCGAACTGCACCGGGATGCCAAAGGCAATGGCCGACATCAGCGTGATCTTGTGCGCCGCATCGACACCCTCGATGTCGAAGGTCGGGTCGACTTCGGCATAGCCCAGCCGCTGCGCCTCCTTGAGCACGACGTCGAAATCCAAGCCCTTGTTGCGCATCTCGCTCAGGATGAAGTTGGTGGTTCCGTTGATGATGCCGGCAATCCACTGGATGCTGTTCGCAGTCAGCCCTTCGCGCAGGGCCTTGATGATGGGAATGCCGCCGGCCACTGCGGCCTCGAACGCGACCATCACGCCCTTGGCATGCGCAGCTGCGAATATCTCGGTGCCATGCACCGCCAGCAGTGCCTTGTTGGCAGTGACGACATGCTTGCCTGCGGCTATCGCCTCCATCACCAACTGGCGCGCAATGCCGTAGCCACCGATCAGTTCGATCACGATGTCGATGTCCGGATTGGCGATCACCGCGCGGGCATCGTTCACCACAGCCACACCATCACCGACCAGGGTCTTGGCGCGGGCCACGTCAAGGTCGGCCACCATCGTGATCTCGATGCCACGGCCGGCGCGACGGCGGATCTCGGCCTGATTGCGCTTGAGCACGTTGAAGGTGCCACTGCCTACTGTCCCAATGCCCAGCAGGCCTACTTGGATCGACTTCATGCAAATACTTCTTGGTTGATAAAAGAAAACCGGACGGATGCGCAGGCTTCAGGCGCGCGTGGCAACCAGCTTCACACCCGACTTCGCACGTTCGTCCTCATGACGATGGCGGTAGTGCTCCAGGAATTTGGCGATGCGCCCGATCGCCTCGCGCAGGTCGTCCTCATGGGGCAGGAAGACGATGCGGAAATGATCGGGCTGGTCCCAGTTGAATCCGGTTCCCTGCACCAGCATGACCTTGGTTTCCTGCAGGAGTTCAAGGATGAACGCCTGGTCGTCCTTGACCGGATAGATCAGCGGATCGAGCCGCGGAAACATGTACAAGGCAGCCGCCGGCTTGACGCAACTGACGCCCGGTATGGCGCTGATCAGCTCATAGGCCAGATCGCGCTGGCGGCGCAGGCGTCCGCCTTCGGCGATCAGGTCATTGATGCTCTGATAGCCGCCCAATGCGGTCTGGATCGCCCACTGCCCCGGCACATTCGGGCACAGGCGCAGGTTGGACATCATGTTCAGCCCATCGATGTAGTCCTTCGCGACCACCTTGTCACCCGACACCACCATCCAGCCGGCACGGTAGCCGCAGGATCGGTAGCTCTTGCTCAGGCTGTTGAAGGTCAATGTCAGAACGTCCTCGCTGAGCGCGCCGATCGCCGTATGCGTGGCGCCGTCATAGAGGATCTTGTCGTAGACCTCGTCGGCAAATATCACCAGGCCGAATTCGCGCGCGATGTCGATGATGCCACTGAGCAGTGCGTCTGAATACAAGGCTCCGGTCGGGTTGTTCGGATTGATAACGACGATGCCCTTGGTGCGCGGCGTAACTTTGGCCCGAATGTCTGCCAGATCGGGCATCCAGCCCTTGCGCTCGTCGCAGCGGTAATGCACCGGAACGCCGCCGGACAAAACGACCGCAGCTGTCCACAAGGGATAGTCGGGCGCAGGGATCAGCATCTCGTCGCCGTCATTGAGCATTGCATTGCTGGCCATCACGATCAATTCGGAAGCGCCATTGCCCAGGTATATGTCGTCCAGCGTGACACCTGCGATTCCCTGCTGCTGGGTGTAATGCATCACTGCCTTGCGCGCTGCGAAGATTCCCTTGCTGTCCGAATAGCCGGCAGAGTTCGGCAGGTTGCGGATCATGTCCTGCTGGATCTCCTCCGGCGAATCGAATCCGAACACCGCCAGATTGCCGATGTTGAGCTTGATGATCTTGTGCCCTTCATCCTCCATGCGCTGCGCGCAATCAAGTATTGGCCCACGAATGTCGTAGCAAACGTTGTCGAGCTTGGTCGATTTGCGGATCGTTTTCATGGTCGATCAGGCACTGGCCTGCACAGCGGGAAACCTATAATTTGACCACAGTTACGACCCTGGCCGAACAATGAAACTTCACCCCGACAAATCGCCAGTACAAACCATCACATCCTATGGCGACGGCTGGATCGCTGTGGATGGCCAGCGCATCGACAGCAGCGTCATCATCGGTTCAGACGGCCAGCGCATTGCCTGGAATTGCGCGCGGTTTTCAGAACTGGGGCCCACGCATTTCAAGCAACTGGCCGAGCTGGACACCGAGTTGGTGATATTCGGCAGCGGCCCGGCATTGCGCTTTCCCGATGTCGCCTGGTTGACACCCTTGATGCAACGCCGCATCGGACTGGAGACCATGGATACCCGGGCCGCCTGCCGCACCTACAACATACTCTCGGGTGAAGGGCGCAAGGTTGTCGCCGCCCTGCTGATTGAAGTTCCCGCGCCGTGAGTCGAATCACGCATGTTTTGCGGTTAAAATATCGCACTTCGGTTGAGGCCCTTGACCTGCTTGCAGGCTGAATTTTCCTCCGCCAAACCCTGACACATCCAGCACGCGAGACTCAAGCACCATATGGCGATCGTTGTCAACAAACCTCTCCCAGAATTCGAAGCCGTCGCCACCAGTGGCGTGAAGGTGACCAACACCAGCCATCTGGGCGCGACCATGGTGCTGTACTTTTATCCAAAGGACAACACGCCCGGCTGCACCACCGAAGCAATGCAGTTTCGCGACAAATACAAGGATTTCGTGAAGGCGGGTGCCACGGTATTCGGCGTCTCGCGCGACAACATGAAGTCGCATGACGACTTCAAGCTCAAGCTCGAGTTGCCATTCGAGTTGATCGCCGACACGGAAGAAAAGATGTGCCACATGTTTGGCGTCGTCAAGAACAAGATCATGTACGGCAAGAAGGTCAAGGGCATCGAGCGCAGCACCTTCCTGATCGGCGCCGACGGCGTGCTCAAGGAAGAATGGCGCGGCCTGAAGGTTCCTGGCCATGTCGATGACGTGCTCAAGGCAGTCAAGACTCTGAAGAAATCCGCCTGACCTCACCCGTGGTGCATTAGCGGCGGTGGCTCATGCATAATGGGTCATGCAGCTGATTTCAGCCACTGATCCCTCGACAAAGCCGCCTTGGACCAAGGCGGCTTTGTCGCTTTTGGGCGATGCGGCTGCACCCTCGCATCTGCTTTTCATTTCTACTGTCGTGAGTACCCAGGACCATGCCTCTGCCACCCGCACCCAGCAAACGCGCTGCCCTCCTGACCAGTTCGGCCTTTGACACTTCCGCCAAGGCAATTGCAGCCGCCAAGCGCAAAAGCCCGGACGCGCCAGCAGCTGTTCGCTCGGTGACCGCGAACTCCGACGGCGAAGATACAAACAACCCCGCAGTTTCTGCGCCTGAGTCGCGGCACAGAGATAAAGCAACAACGGCGTTGTTAAAGCCGGCAGCCCATACCCTGCACAGCGTCCCGGTCCGCGCATCGGCAAAGGAAGGCGCGACGGCGCCAGCGTCCAGGCCAAGGCGGCGCAAGACCACGGACCAACCCAAGCTGTTCGTGCTCGACACCAATGTGTTGCTGCACGACCCGATGTGCCTGTTCCGCTTCGAGGAACACGACATTTTCCTGCCCATGATCGTGCTGGAGGAACTTGACGGCCACAAGAAAGGCATGACCGAGGTCGCCCGCAATGCGCGCCAGACCAGCCGTTGGCTGGACGCCTTGGCGGGCACCAACGGCGCCGACATCCGCGAAGGCCTGCGCCTGGACAGCACCGGGCACCTTGACGCAGGTGGCAAGCTTTTTTTCCAGACGCAGGCACTGGACTACGCGTTGCCGTCCAGCCTGCCCCAGGGCAAGGCTGACAACCAGATCCTGGGCGTTGTTGAAGCCCTGGGGCAGCAGCAGCGCAAGAATGGCAAGTCGGAAACCGGTCCAAGGGGCGACGTGGTGCTGGTGTCCAAGGACATCAACATGCGGGTCAAGGCACGCGCGCTTGGCCTTGCAACCGACGACTACCAGAACGACAAGACGCTGGCGGATGGTGATCTGCTCTATTCCGGTTCGCTGGCTCTGCCGACCGACTTCTGGGCCACCCATGGGCAGACGGTCGAGAGTTGGCAGCAAGGCGTGCATACCTTCTACCGGATCAGTGGGCCAGTGGTGCCCAGTTTGCTGATCAACCAGTTCGTCTTTTTTGAGTCTCCCGGCGAGCCCAGCCTGTATGCGCGCGTGACCGAGATCCGTGGCAAGACGGCGGTGTTCAAGACATTGAAGGACTACAACCATCTCAAGAACGCGGTCTGGGGCGTCACCACGCGTAACCGCGAACAGAACTTCGCAATGAATCTGCTGCTGGACCCGGAGGTCGATTTCGTGACCCTCACCGGCACTGCCGGCACCGGAAAGACACTGATGGCGCTCGCATCCGGCCTGACGCAGGTTCTGGACGACCGACGCTATACCGAGATCATCATGACCCGGGCCACGGTCAGCGTGGGCGAAGACATCGGCTTTCTGCCCGGCACCGAAGAGGAAAAGATGGGTCCCTGGATGGGCGCTCTGGACGACAACCTGGAAGTGTTGGGCAAGACCGATACCGGCGCCGGCGAATGGGGCCGCGCTGCAACCAGCGAGTTGATCCGCAGCCGCATCAAGATCAAGAGCATGAACTTCATGCGCGGGCGCACCTTCCTGAACAAGTACCTGATCATCGATGAAGCGCAGAACCTGACGCCCAAGCAGATGAAGACCCTGGTCACGCGCGCCGGCCCCGGCACCAAGATCATCTGCATGGGCAACCTGGCGCAGATCGATACCCCATATCTGACCGAAGGCTCGTCTGGATTGACCTTTGCGGTCGACAAGTTCAAGGGCTGGCCGCACAGCGGCCATATCACTCTGGCCCGTGGCGAACGTTCACGATTGGCCGATTTCGCCAGCGAAGTCCTGTAATCAGTAGTCGCCGCTGCTGCCGCCGCTGGCCAGGCTCTCGAACTTGGTGATCGGGCGCAGGAAGGCCAGTTTGTCGACACCGGTCGGCCCATTGCGCTGCTTGGCGATCAGGATCTCGGCCACACCGGGTTCCTTGCAGGCGTCCTTGGTGTAGTACTCGTCGCGGTAGATGAACATGATGATGTCGGCGTCCTGCTCGATCGCGCCGGACTCGCGCAAGTCACTCATCATCGGGCGCTTGTCGGGCCGCTGCTCGACGCTGCGGTTGAGCTGCGACAGCGCGATTACCGGGCACTTGAGCTCCTTGGCCAGCATTTTCAAGCCGCGCGAAATTTCGCCGAGTTCGGTCGCACGATTCTCTTCGGAACCCGAGGAACCGCTCATCAATTGCAAATAGTCGACAACGATCAGGCCCAGTTGACCGCACTGGCGCGCCAGCCGGCGCGCATTTGCACGCAATTCGCTAGACGTAAGCCCTGCACTCTCGTCGATGTGCAGTGAGATATTGCGCAGTTTCTCGATCGCTTCGGTCAGCCGCGGCCACTCCTCGTCGGTCAGCTTGCCGGTCCGCAGATGGCCCTGATCGATCCGGCCGATCGAACCGACGATGCGCACCGCCAGTTGTGCTGCCCCCATCTCCATCGAGAACACCGCAACCGGCAGGCCTTCGTTGAGCGCCACATGTTCGGCGATATTGATCGCAAACGCGGTCTTGCCCATCGACGGACGCGCTGCCAGCACGATCAGGTCGCCGGCCTGAAAGCCGGCGGTCAGGCGATCCAGATCGTAGAAACCGGTGGGTACACCCGTCACATCGTTCGGATTGTCGGCCATCTCCTGGACCCGGTCCATCAGCGAGACCACCAGCGTGTCCATCGCCTGGAAGCCCTGCTTCATTCGCGAGCCCTGCTCGCCAATATTGAATATCTTGCGCTCGGCCTCGTCGACGATCTCCGCCACCGGTCGGCCCTTGGGGTTGAACGCATTGGTGGCGATTTCGTCACTGGCGCTGACCAACTTGCGCAGGATGGAGCGCTCGCGCACGATCTCGGCGTAGCGTCGGATATTGCCTGCACTGGGGACATACTGTGCCAGGGAATTCAGATAGGCCAGTCCCCCGATCTCGTCAGCCTTGCCCAGGCTTTGCAGATGCTCATAGACGGTGATCACATCGGCCGGCTTGGTCGCATTGACAAGGCTTGCGATCGACGCGTACACGATGCGGTGCTCGTAACGATAGAAATCCGCGTCGGTGAGTAGATCGGCAACCCGGTCCCAGGCGCCGTTGTCCAGCAGCAGGCCGCCCAAGACGCTGGATTCACCCTCCAGCGAGTGCGGCGGAATGCGCAACTGCGCCACTGCGCGGTCATTGGTGTCGTTGTCAAAGGAAGAAAGTACGGCGGACATGTTCATCAATCAGTATCGCCTGATGCTACGCTGGCGTACTGCCGGCGTCGAGTGAAAGGCTGGGGACAAGTCTGGAAGAACTTGTGCAAAAGATGTGGGAATCAGAGGACAAGCGGCACACAAAAATCAAAGCCACCCCGGCCTGCGCCGCGGTGGCTTTGGATAGTCTCAAGTCATTCTCCGGAACGCCCCAAGATCGTCTGCACGCCTTAAAGCGGTCAGGCGACGCCTGGGTCCGGGCGCTCTGAACGCGCCCGATCTGTCGCCGACAAAGCAGTACTTCGCGGCGCAGTGCCGATCAGGTCGACTCGCCGTAAACCGACACAGTGATCTCGACCGTCACATCGGTATGCAGGATGACACTGACCGTGCTGTCGCTAACCGTCTTGATTGGCCCGGCCGGCATACGCACCTGTGACTTGCTGACCTTGTAGCCCTGCTTGCCCAATTCCTCGGCGATGTCGGCATTGGTGACCGAACCGAACAAACGACCGTCCACTCCGGCCTTTTGCGTCAGCTTGCAGGTACTGCCAGCAAGGCGTTCGCCGATGGCCTGGGATTCCGCCAGCTTGGCAGCAGCCATTTTTTCGAGTTCGGCGCGTTTGGCCTCGAACTCCTGCTTTGCCGCCGCAGTGGCGCGGCGCGCGCGGCCACTGGGAATCAGAAAATTGCGGGCGTAACCGTCCTTGACCTTGACGATTTCACCCAGGTTGCCAAGGTTCACGACCTTGTCGAGCAGAATGATTTGCATGTTGCTTGCCCCTTAAATGCGATGCTGGTCGCTGTACGGCAACATGGCCAGAAAGCGTGCGCGCTTGATCGCGGTGTTGAGTTGACGCTGAAAGATGGCACGGGTGCCAGTCAGGCGCGCGGGAATGATCTTGCCGTTTTCGGCGATGAAATCGCGCAGGGTGTCGATGTCCTTGTAGTCGATCTCTTCGACTCCGGTCACTGTGAAGCGGCAAAAGCGCTTGCGCTTGAACAGCAGGTTCTGGGCCGGGCGCTTGGGGCGCTTGTCTTTGTTGAATCTTTTTGGTGCTGGCATGTTGATTTCCTTCGGGTTGCAGGCTATGCGGATCAGACTGGCTGAACTGCGGCCACCTGCTGAGACATCATGGATGGGTCTTGCAAAAATTCCTGTATGTGAAAGACGACGTACTTTCCGTTTCGGGGTGTGGCAAGAAAGCCAGTGAAGCGCCAGACGCTGCCAGCAGCTTGGTTGGCCAGACGCTCGGCATTTGCGCCAATCGCCACCGCCTTCATCACCGCCTTGACCTGCCGCTGCTGCCCTGCTTCCTGCACACTGGACGCATGTTCCAGCTTCAGGTTCAGGGCTGGCAATCCCGCCGGCGTGTATCGCAGCGCATCACGCTCGGCGATACTGGCAGTCAGGATCAGGCAGTTGGCAGCCTCGCTCACCCCAATATTGAACCTATCGGTCGTTGCCGTGGAACTCGGCTTGTTGCGCCTTGCGGGCGTCCTCGCGTTCCACTGACTTCATCATCGCCGACGGGCCGGTATCGGCCTTCTTGCGCAGCACCGTCAAATGGCGCAATACCGCGTCGTTGAACTTGAAGGCATGCTCGAGCTCCACCATCACGGCCTGCTCGGCCTCGATGTTGATGCACAGGTAATGTGCCTTGGCCAATTTGTTGATCATGTAGACCAACTGGCGCCGTCCCCAGTCTTCGACCCGATGGATCATGCCGCCGCCGGCAGTGATCATGGTCTTGTAGCGCTCCAGCATCGCTGGAACCTGCTCGCTCTGATCCGGATGGATCATGAGGATGATCTCGTAATGACGCATGTGTACTCCTTGTGGATGGCCCATCAACGGGCCGGATGAGCCACCCCCGGCGTCTAAACGGGGTGTGGCAAGGCGAAGCCCATGATTATATGCCAAGGGCTAGCTTGGAGCCAGGACCGGCGCACACGCAATTTGATGATCGACCATCGTCTTCGGTCGTGCATGGTGTGCGCCGGCCGGTGATTTCAGCGATCGTGGATGAAAAAAAGACCTGGCAGACGGCACTGCCAGGCTTTGCGTTGCATCCCATGCGCCCCGTGCCGCCACAAGGCCAGGCGTCAGGCTCAGTTCGTCTTGAGGTTCGGGTAACGAACGTACTCCACCAGCTTCTGGATCTTGCGACTGGGCGCCGGCGTGATCATGCTGACCAGAAGAATGACCGCGAATCCTACCGGCACGCCAAACAAGCCAGCAGAAATGGGCTGGATGTCCCACCACAACTGGATCGGTGAAGTAACGCCGAATATGCCGCGCAACCAGCCCTGCGTCGTCACCATGTAGTAAGCGGTTGTGCCCAGACCCGCCACCATGCCCAACGATGCCGCAATGCCGGTGGCGCGCTTCCAGAAAATGCCCAGCACCAAGGCCGGGAAGAACGACGCTGCAGCAAATGAGAAGGCCGCCGATACCAGGAACAGGATGTCGGCCGGCTTTTGCGACGCCACGTATGCCGCAGCCAGGGCCACGACCAGCAGCAAGGTCTTGGACAGGGCCACGCGTCGTGCAGTGGATGCGTTCGGGTCGATCATCTTGTAATACAGGTCATGGCTCAGCGCATTGGCAATGGTCAACAACAGGCCGTCAGCAGTCGACAGGGCCGCGGCGAGGCCACCAGCGGCGACCAGGCCAGAGATCACGTAGGGCAAGCCACCAATCTCTGGCGTCGCCAACACGATGATGTCGCCGCCAATGCTCATCTCGTTGAGCTGAAAGATGCCGTCCTTGTTTATGTCTGTCACCGAAAACAGCGACGGATCGACCTTGTTCCAGGCCGCAATCCATTGGGGCAACTGGTCAAACGGCGTTCCAACCAGCACGCTGAACACCTCGAACTTCACCAGCACCGCCAGGGCCGGAGCCGTGAAGTAGAGCAGGAAGATGAAGAACAGCGACCAACTGACCGATTCACGCGCCTCCTTCACGCTGGGCACCGTGTAGTAGCGGATTAGTATGTGCGGCAAGGCTGCGGTTCCGACCATCAGGCAGAAGATCAGGGCCAGGAAGTTGCGCCGCGCGACGTCATAGACCTTTTGCGCGGCCTCGCTGCCATCCGGGTCGCCCGCGAACGTCTGCGCGTGGGGCACCATGCCGTTGAGGGGTTTGGCTTTCGCATCTGCCCCGGCCTTGGCCTTGGTCCAGGCCGCCTTGGCCGCTGCCGCATCGGCTGGCAAGCCGGCCAAGGCCTTCTCGGCGGAGGCAACATCCGCTGCGGCCCCGTTGGCGGCCATCAAGTCGGCCAGCTTCTTCTTGGCCGCCGCTTTTTCGGCGACCAAGGCAGCTGCCGGATCCTTGAGCTTTTCGGCCAGCGCGGCAGAAAGCTGCATGAACACCTCGCGCACTTCGAGCTCCTTGGGATCAGCCGTCAGCCTCTTCTCCAGCGCCGTTACCTTTTCCAACTGGTAGCCATAAATCGCCTGCGGGACGGGCACACCGGTCTGTTTGACCGACAGCCACACCACAGGAATCAGGTAGGCGACGATCAGGACGATGTACTGCGCCACCTGCGTCCAGGTCACCGCGCGCATGCCGCCAAGAAAGGAGCACACCAAGATACCCCCCAGGCCCAGGAAAATCCCAAGCTCGAACTGCACGCCGGTCAGCCGTGACGTGATCAGTCCTACGCCGTAGATTTGCGCTACGACATACGTGAATGAGCACAGGATGGCAGCCAGGATGCCGATGAAGCGCGGCAGGTTTCCGCCATAGCGCTCGCCCAGGAAGTCCGGTACGGTGAACTGTCCGAACTTGCGCATGTAGGGGGCAAGGAACAACGCCACCAGGCAATAGCCGCCTGTCCATCCCATGATGAACGCCAAGCCGCCATAGCCGGCGATGTACAGCGTTCCGGCCAAACCGATGAAAGAAGCCGCCGACATCCAGTCTGCGCCGGTAGCCATGCCGTTGTACATCGCAGGCACCCGCCGGCCCGCGACATAGTACTCGGCAGCATCGTTGGTCCGGCTCATGATGCCGATGCCCGCATACAGTCCAATCGTTGCCAGCAGAAAGATGAAGCCGATCCATGCGCGTGGCAGACCCATCTGCTCCAGGATCGCCAGCGCGATCACAAAGGAGAAAAATCCACCCGTATACCAAGCATAGACCTTGTTCAGATCTTGCTTGAAGGCAGCTTTGGCGGCGGCGCTACTGGCAACAGATGTCTCGGATCCGAACCTTCCAGCCATGACTATTCCTCTGTCTCTTGAACGTCGTGCTCGATATCGAGCTTTGACATGTAGCGGGCGTAAAACCAGACGATGACGCAATACACCACCAGCGAGCCCTGTGCGCCCATCCAGAAACTGAAAGGCCAGCCAAAGAACTTGAAGTTCAGTTCGCGTGCGAAAAATGCCACGACGAAGGTCACCACAAACCAGATCGCGAGCAGGATGCCTGTGATGCGAAGGTTCTTGCGCCAATAGGCGTGTTGTTTCTCGGTCAGTTCCATATCATCCAACTCCAACTCCAACTCCAACTCCAACAGCATTACCCTCGCGGGCGAATTGGGATCAACGACCGGTTTCCCGATCGACCTTTACACCGGATCGCATTCTTGTTCTTGGCTACCCAACTGAAGAGCAAGACCGATCGCAAGGGCCGCGGCCGGCGATCAAACCAACTGCGCGACCCGCAGACCGGTTTCACGCACCAACTGGGCAGCCACCTTTGGCTCGAACCCATTGAGATGGCGAATGATCTTCACTGCTTCCTCGGGTTGTTGCCGGTCGACATGAACACGCGCCAGTTGATACCAGCCAAACGGGCTCATGGGTTGCAGTTCTGTATTGCGTTCGAGTGCCTGCACGGCTTCGTCGAAACGGCGATTGCGAATCAACAGCAGTGCCAGGCCATACCAGGCTCGGTCCAGTTTGGGCTCCACCTCGAGCGCCTTGCGAAACATGGGTTCGGCCTCTTCGTCTCGGCCCATGTCATCGAACAGATAGCCCAGATTGAACCAGGCTGCCGCGCTATCGGAGTGCGCCCGCGTCATGTCACGCAATACCCGACAGGCACGCTCCTTGTCGCCCAATTCGGCCAGCAAATGGGCCAGGCTGGCCATCACGTAGCGATTGCGCGGCGCTATTTCCGACATGGCCTCGAACCGCAGCAAAGCGGCCCTTTTGCGGCCCAGTACCAGCAGGCTGATCGCCTGCAACTTGAGAAAAAGATAGTTGGGATTCCAGTTCATTTGCAGTGCTCCAAGCCTACCCGGAGGCAAATTTGAATCTTCAGAATGGTTATGCCCAACCATACGAAGGCCAGAAGCAGGAACGCCACCAGTGGAAGGTGCCGTTCGACGACAAACTTGGGGGACAAGAATCGCGCGACCGAAACAAAGGGTCGACCCGCCATCTTCAGTATTTGATAGAACAGATTCTTGTCGCGCCTGGTGCCGGCCAGCAAGCCCAGCACCCATTGGCCGAGCAGCACCATCAGCGCAATTTCAGCAATCAGCTTGACAACCGTAACAAGGGCGAGCATGTGACCCATTCGTGAGGAATGAAGTCATTCTTGATTTCAGGCTTACCGTCTACTTACAAAGCCGTCAAAAACTATCGCGGCATTGGGTAAACCCCTAGCGGACTCTCCCGCCCCGGGCCCAGTTAATTGGCCAGCTTGCGCCAGGTATCGATCACCGTATCCGGATTCAGGGATATCGAGTGAATGCCCTCGTCGCGCAGCCATGCCGCGAAGTCAGGATGGTCACTCGGCCCCTGGCCACAAATTCCGACATATTTGTTCTGCGCGCGGCAGGCTTGGATAGCCATGCGAATCAGCGCCTTGACTGCCGCATCGCGTTCGTCGAAGTCAGCCGCCAGAAGCTCCAGCCCTGAGTCCCGGTCCAAGCCCAGAGTGAGCTGGGTCAGATCATTGGAGCCAATCGAAAAACCATCGAAATACTGCAAAAACTCGGTCGCCAGAATGGCGTTGCTGGGAATCTCGCACATCATGATGATCTTGAGCCCTGCCTCGCCACCTGGCTGCGCGCCGTCGCCCCTGCGCAAGCCATGCCTCGCCATCAGTTCGGTGACCTTGCGCGCCTGCTCCAGCGTGCGAACGAACGGCACCATCAGTTGCACATTGGTCAATCCCATCTCCTGGCGCACCCGCAACATCGCCTCGCACTCCATTGCAAAAGCCTCGCCAAACTCGGCACTGATATAGCGCGCGGCGCCGCGAAATCCCAGCATTGGGTTCTCCTCGTCCGGCTCGTAGCGGCTGCCACCGATCAGCGTGCGGTACTCGTTGCTCTTGAAGTCGGACATGCGCACGATCACCGGCTTGGGCCAGAAAGCCGCCGCAATCGTGGCCACACCTTCGGCGACCCGATCAACATAGAACGCGCGTGGCGACGCATGGCCGCGCGCTACTGACTCGACCGCCTTCTTGAGGTCTGCGTCGACTGCCGGATAGTCCAGGATGGCCTTGGGATGCACACCAATGTTGTTGTTGATGATGAACTCCAGCCGCGCCAACCCAACACCGGCATTGGGTAGCTGGCAAAAGTCGAATGCCAGCTGCGGATTGCCCACATTCATCATGACCTTGACCGCAATTTCGGGCATTGCGCCGCGCTCAACCTCCTGCACTTCGGTTTCCAGCAGACCGTCGTACACGAAACCCGTGTCGCCTTCGGCGCAACTCACGGTGACCAGCACGCCTTCCTTGAGCACATCGGTCGCATCGCTGCAACCCACCACCGCCGGAATGCCCAACTCACGGGCGATGATGGCCGCGTGGCAGGTGCGTCCGCCCCGATTGGTGACGATGGCCGAGGCGCGCTTCATCACCGGTTCCCAGTTCGGATCGGTCATGTCGGTTACCAACACATCGCCAGCCTGAACTCTGTCCATCTCAGACAGGTTGTGCACCAGGCGGACCGGCCCGGTCCCGATCTTCTGACCGATCGCTCGGCCCTCGACCAGCACCGGCCCCTTGCCCTTGAGCTTGTAGCGGTACTCAACCTTGCCTGCACTCTGGCTTTTGACGGTCTCTGGCCGAGCCTGCAGTATGTAGAGCTTGCCGTCCAGACCGTCCTTGCCCCATTCGATGTCCATCGCCCGGCCGTAGTGCTCCTCGATCACCAGCGCATAACGTGCCAGCTGCTCGACATCCGAGTCGGACAGGGAATAGCGATTGCGCAGTTCGATTGGCACATCGACGGTCTTCACCAGCTGCTCGCCAGCAGCCTTCTCGGCTGCACTGGTGAACTGCATCTGAATCAGCTTGGAGCCCAGGCTGCGCCGCACGATGGCCCGCTTGCCGGCACGCAATATGGGCTTGTGGACATAGAACTCGTCCGGGTTGACAGCACCCTGCACCACAGTTTCGCCCAAGCCGTAGCTGGACGTGATGAAAACCAGATCCTGGAAACCGGATTCGGTATCGATGGTGAACATGACGCCGGCTGCGCCCAGATCGGAGCGCACCATGCGCTGTATGCCGGCGCTCAGCGCCACATGCTCATGCGCGAAACCCTTGTGGACCCGGTAGCTGGTGGCCCGGTCGTTGTACAGCGACGCAAACACCACCTTGATCTTTTGCAAAACGTCGTCAATGCCCATCACGTTCAGGAATGTCTCCTGTTGCCCTGCGAACGAAGCATCCGGCAGGTCTTCGGCCGTGGCCGATGAGCGAACGGCAAACGACAACTCGGGCCCGCCCTGACTCAGCGTCGCGAAAGCGTCACGAACTGCATTTTCCAGATCTGTGGGAAACGGCTGCAACTCGACCATTTCGCGAATCTGCGCACCGGCGACAGCCAGGGCCCGCACATCGTCGACGTCCAGCGCGTCCAGTTGCGCCTTGATCCTGCCTTTAAGCCCATCGTGCTCCAGGAAATTGCGAAAGGCATGGGCGGTGGTGGCAAATCCGGTTGGCACATTCACGCCGCTTGGCAAATGGGCAATCATCTCGCCGAGGCTGGCATTCTTGCCACCCACCGACTCGACATCGCCCATCCTCAGGTTCTCAAACGGTACGACCAGGGCGGTCACTCCAAATAATGCAGACATGGGAATACTCCGGAGGTTGTGAAAATATGGTTGAGCGCCGGCGAGTGTTCGCGGCTGCATTTGACGCTGTCCATGCCGCGGCTCGGGCTGGTCCTTGCCGGAGTTGTGCGCAGGCGGGCCGGAGAGGGCATGGTGTCTGGTGTCGGGGGCTTCAATCATTGTAGAGTCCACACCAGAAGCCCAGCAGTTGCAGCCAGCCGGCTGTCTGTTGTGCCAGGACACACAGCCCATGCCCAATCGCACCGTATTTTTCATCTCCGATGGCACCGGCATTACAGCCGAAACCTTTGGCAATGCCATCCTGGCGCAGTTCGAACTCAAGACGCGCCATGTGCGCCTGCCCTTCATCGATACCGCGGACAAGGCGCACCAGACGGTTCGCCGGATCAACCATGCAGCACAAAGCGATGGCAGCAAACCGATCGTGTTCACGACGCTGGTCAACATGGAAATCCTCGGCATTCTGGAGCAGGGATGCCAGGGCATGTTGCTGGACATGTTCGGCACCTTCGTGCGTCCGCTTGAGACCGAACTGCAGCTCAAATCCAACCACCGGGTCGGGCGTTTCAGTGACGCCAGCAAGAGCCAGGAATACCAGGACCGGATCGAGGCGATCAACTTCTCGCTGGCACATGACGATGGGCAGTCCAACCGCGATCTGGAGCAATCCGACGTGATCCTAGTCGGCGTCAGCCGCAGCGGAAAGACGCCGACCTCGCTCTATCTGGCAATGCAGTATGGCCTCAAGGCCTCCAACTACCCGCTGATACCGGAGGACTTTGAGCGCCAGCAGCTCCCCCCGGCATTGGTGCCGCACAGGGCCAAGCTGTTTGGCCTGACCATTGCGCCCGACCGTTTGCGCGAAATACGCAATGAACGTCGGCCCAACTCAAAATACGCGTCAATCGAGAACTGCCGCATGGAAGTAGCCGAGGGCGAAGCCATGATGCGGCGCAGCGGAATCCGCTGGTTGTCCACGACCACCAAGTCGATCGAGGAAATTGCGACCACCATCTTGCAGGAGATTCGCCCGGAGCGACTGAGCTATTGAAGTGGAGACTGAGCTATTGAAGCTGATATTCGCGGCCTTGATGCGGAGCTGCCGTGAGCCCCCTGCCCTCATGACAAAGCTGCGATGCCCGCGCGCGCCACCTGCGCATCTTCCGACGACTTCACGCCACTGACACCAATGGCGCCGATGCACTGGCCATCGACCATGATCGGAACGCCGCCTTCCAACATGCCTTGCAGTAGCGGCGCACTGAGAAACGAGGCACGGCCACCGTTGATCATGTCTTCATACACCTTGCTTTCGCGCCGTCCCAGCGCCGCGGTCTGTGCCTTGCCCGTTGCAATGTGGCTGGATATGGCGGCGGTGCCGTCGAGCCGCTGCAGATGCAGCAAATGCCCGCCGTCGTCGACGATGGCGATGCAGACCGACCATTGCTTGCTTTTGGCCTCCGCTTCGGCCGCGCTGGCCATGCGTTGGATGTCGGCGAATTCGAGAACTTGTTTGGTTTTCATGAGGGTTCGATCATTGTGAGGATGCCTCCAAACGGGCGATACAAGCATAACCATAACCGTGCAGTAAGGAGCAATGGCGGTGCACCGATACCCGTTTGGCCAGCAGGCAAATTGCCAATTGGGCGCGATCCACTTGAACTATCCTAGAATGACCCGCATCTACCGTAGGGTAGCAATAACAGAAGGAGCCAACTCATGAACGACCGCGTACAGACTATTGACCACGGCGCCGCCTACGGGCATGGCGTGTCTTCACAGCAACGCAACAAGGTACTGCGAAACACCTACTGGCTGCTGGCATTGAGCATGTTGCCAACGGTGCTGGGCGCCTGGATCGGTGTATCCACTGGAATCACAGCGTCCTTGAGCGGCGGCATTGGATTGATGGTTTTTCTGGGCGGCGCATTCGGTTTCATGTTTGCAATCGAGAAAACCAAGAATTCGGCAGCCGGCGTACCGATTCTGCTGGCCTTCACGTTCTTCATGGGCCTGATGCTGTCGCGGCTGATTGCCATGGTGCTGGGCTTCAAGAATGGCGCCGACCTGATCATGATGGCATTTGGCGGCACAGCCGGCGTGTTCTTCGTGATGGCCAGCCTGGCCACAGTCATCAAGCGTGATCTGACTGGCATGGGCAAATGGCTGACCGTCGGTGCCGTAGTACTGATGGTGGCAGCCATCATCAATGTGTTCGTCGCCTCGTCGGCGGGCATGATGGCAATTGCCGTACTGGCTATCGGCATCTTCAGCGCCTTCATGCTGTATGACCTCAAGCGCATCGTGGACGGCGGTGAAACCAACTACATCAGTGCAACGCTGGGTTTGTATCTGAGCGTCTATAACGTGTTCCAGAGCCTGCTTTTGCTGCTGGGCATTGGCGGTGGAAGCAACGACTGAGCAAGCCTCGCTTGAACGAAAGGCCCCGAACGGGGCCTTTTTTTCGACCGCGGCAATGCGCCCGGGTTCAAGTCAGCCTCCAAACTTGCCGATAATCGCAGCAGTTCCTTTGATTTGATCCATGTTCACACGCCTGTTGCCTGCGATTGCGACAACCCTGCTGATTGCCGGTTGCGACATGCTGGGCCTGGGTCCGGATCCCCGCATCGCACAGCGGGAAGCCGACGGCAAGGCGATTGGCGCGGCCTGCCGGCATGCCCAACGCGGCATAGAAGACTGCTATCGGCTCAACGAAAAGGCGCCAAAAACCTCCGTCTTCGAAGGCTGGAAGGAAATGGACCAGTACATGCGCGAAAACAAGATTGAAGGCGCGCCGTCAGCCATTGCCGGGTCGGCGCCAGTCTCTGACGATTCACAAGCTGCCAAACAGGCGGACGCTGGGGGCAGCGGCAAGAAAGCCGGGGCCAAAGCCGCTTCGCACTGACGGCCAGCGCCGTTCGAATCTGAAGTCGCTATCCCGCCTCGCGACACGCGCTGCGATCTACGCCAAGCGCTCAAATACCGCAATGCTCTCCACGTGCGCGGTGTGCGCAAACATGTTGATAACGCCAGCAGCCAGGCAACGGTAACCCGCCTCGTGCACCAGCACCGCTGCATCGCGCGCCAGCGTCGCCGGATTGCAGCTGACATAAACAATGCGTTGCGGGAAGAACCAGTCTGCGCCAGGAACTACATTGACCAACGCCGCGGCACTCTCGGCGTCCTGGTCAGGTACTGGACTAGCATCTGCTGCTTGTCCTGTCTCAGCCGCCTTTCCTGACAGCGCCGCATGGACGCCGGCCAGCGCCTGCACCAAGGCGTATGCACCCTCACGTGGCGGATCAAGCAGCCATCTGTGTGCCGGCCCGTCCTGCAACAGCGCCTGCGGCGTCATCTCGAACAGGTTGCGGGTGACGAACCGCGTCGGCGCCAAGGCACCGGCCAGCCCCCGTGTTTGGGAGTTGCTGCGCGCGTTTTCCTGCGCCCGCGCCACCAAGGCCGCGCTGCCTTCGACTCCCAGTACCGAGCCAGCACGCGTCGCCAGCGGCAATGTGAAATTGCCCAGGCCGCAAAACCAGTCGATCACGCGCTCGTGCCGCTGCACTGCAAGTTGTCGCAGCGCAAAGCCGACCAATACTTCATTGACCTGCGGATTAACCTGGGTGAAATCGGTAGGTCGAAACGGCATGCGAATACCGAACTCAGGCAATGCATAGGCCAGTTCCGGCCCCGATGGGTCGAGCTGCACAACGGTATCCGGACCAGCCGATTGCAGCCACCACTGGATCACAGAGTGGCGTCCATCGGCCTTCCCGCTTTGCGCATCTGCAAATCCGCGCAGCAATTCCTTGTCCTTATCGCCAAGGGCCACCATATGGCGCAGCACCATCGCAATGACCTGGGTGGCGCCGTCATCGCCCACCGCCAGTTCAATCTGCGGGCATTCCTCCTTGGCCTGCATGCCACCTATGAGATCGCGCAACGGCATCAGCAGTGCACTGACGAACGGCGGCAATACCTGGCATTGCTGCATGTCCGCCACATAGCCGCTCTTGCGTTCATGAAAACCGATCAGCACGACGCCCTTCTTGCGCACATGGCGCACCGAGAGGCGGGCGCGACAGCGATAGCCCCAGCTCGGACCGTGCATAGCCCGCAGCATGTGATCCGGCCGTACCTTGCCAAGATGCCAAAGGTTGTCCTCAAGCACCCTTTGCTTGACTGCCACCTGCGCATCGACATGCATGTGCTGCATCTTGCAGCCACCGCAGGCGCCAACATGCAGGCCGAAATGCGGACACTGCGGTGTCACGCGCTGGGACGACTCCCGGTGGATGGTGGTGACGCTGGCCTTGTCGAAACTGGCCTTGCTGCGGTGAATCTGGACGCTGACGATCTCGAAGGGCAAAGCACCTTCGACAAACACCACCTTGCCATCGGCCCTATGGGCAATACCCTGGGCCTCCATGTCAAGCGACTCTATGGTCAGGCGCTCATCGACCTGCTCGACCGGCGCCGCTGCTGATTTCCTCATGCCGCCCGCGCCTCAGCCCCAGGCCTGCAGGTATTCGCTCCAGTGCGGCTCGCCTGACGCCAGCGCGCCCAGGGTTTCCTTGACCAGGACTATCTCCTGCTCGTATTCCTTTTCGAGCAGGCCGCCGCGCATCTTCTGAAACCGACAATAGAGCAAATAGGTGTTCATCACATCGGTTTCGCAGTAACGCCGAATCTCGTCAAGCTTGCCGTTCAGATAAGCCGGGTAGACCGCCGAGCCATCCATGCCGAGCTTGCCGGGAAAGCCGCACAGCTTGGCCATGGCATCGAGCGGCGCATTGTTCTTGGGTTGGTACATCGCCAGCAGATCCATCAGGTCCAGGTGGCGCATGTGGTAGCGGCTGATGTAGTTGTTCCACTTGAACTCGCGATCGTCCTCACCCATGTCCCAGTATTTGTCGGCCACGACCCCATGCTTCAAGCCCCGGTAATGCAGAACCGGCAGGTCAAAGCCACCGCCGTTCCAGCTCACCAGTTGGGGCATGTGCTTTTCAACGGTATTGAAGAAGGTCTGGATGACCTTGCCTTCGGACTGGTCATCCTTGTCGACGAAGGAATGAATGCGCAGGCCATCGGCATTGCGAAACACCGCGCTGATGACCAGGATGCGCTGAAGGTGCAAGGGCATGAAGTCGCTTAGCCCCTTTTCCTTGCGCTCTTCAACCCAGGCCCCATAGACCTGGGCATCGCTCAATTCCGGATCGGCAGAACGCAGGGCGCGCAGGCCATCTATATCGGGGATCGACTCGATGTCGAAAACGAGAACGGGCCAGGCCACGGAATGCCTGATGCGTTCAGCGCGGCGGCAGGTATTTCACCGGATCGACCGGCTTGCCCTGGCGACGCACCTCGAAATGCAGCTTGACCCGATCGGCATCACTGTTGCCCATCTCGGCAATTTTCTGGCCCTTGCGCACGGTCTGGTCCTCCTTGACCAGCAAGGCCTGGTTGTGCGCATAGGCAGTCAAATACGTATTGTTGTGCTTGAGAATGATCAGGTTGCCATAGCCGCGCAGGCTGGAGCCCACATACACCACGCGACCATCGGCCGCGGCCAGCACGGGATCGCCAGCTGCTCCGCCAATATCGAGCCCCTTGTTCTTCACTTCGTCAAAGCCGCTGAGCAAGGAGCCGCTCGCGGGCCAGATCATCGCCACTTCTTCATCCACCGCCGGTGCATTTGCGCCACCCTGTGCGGGCGGCACTGGCAATGCGCCAACTGACGCGGGCGCTACTGCCGTGGTCGTCACGCCCGACGAGGTGATTGGTGTCACCGTCGCTCCACCGCTCGTTCCAGCACTTGTCACTGTGCCCGCGGCCACTGTCCCGGGTTTGGGTCCGCCTATCACTGTCGCCGGCGGCACTGTCGCACCAAATGGCGGCACGACGCGCAGTACCTGCCCGACCTCTATCACATTCGGATTGACCAGTCCGTTCCAACGTGCAATATCACGCCAGCTCTGGCCGGATTCGAGGCCGATCCGGATCATGGTGTCGCCCGGCTTGACGGTGTAGTAGCCAGCCCGGCCCGCGTTTTCGAAACCGGGGGCCTGCTGTGCAGCTGGCTGCACAGCGGCGCCGGCTTCGAAGCCCGTGATCGGCACACGTTCCTCGATTGGCGCCCGATTGACGACCCGTGAGCCACAAGCCGACAGCAATGCAGCCGCACCCAGCATCAACACAATGGCACGACCTCGGCCAGAAAATCCCATCATTCGTTTCCCTTCACGCTAGGCCTGATT
The DNA here is from genome assembly GCA_037968655.1 of Burkholderiaceae bacterium. GTDB lineage: Bacteria > Pseudomonadota > Gammaproteobacteria > Burkholderiales > Burkholderiaceae_C > CAISIP01. Next base: position 4,495 of record JBBKVW010000452.1, on the reverse strand, counting down.
TTAGAGGTACAAAATGGACCGACTCGAACAGGGACTGTTGCAAACCGTGTTTCGTTCGGTCGATTACAAGGATATGCTGCCCAGCGCCCTGTCCCGCCTGTCCCGCAACTGGCGCCACAAGGCGTCCCCCGACCGCCAGTTGCTCGGCCCAGGCGGTCGGTACTGCAGAGCCACCAGCCGCGGCGATGATGCCGGCATAAGGCGCGCCCTTGGCATAGCCGACCATGCCGTCGCCAAACAACAGGTGCACATTGGGCAGCCGCAGCGTACGCAGATTCTCGCGGGAGCGCTCATGCAAGCCGCGCAATCGCTCGATGCTGTATACCTCGCTGGCCACCAGACTCAGCACGGCCGCCTGATAACCGCAGCCGGTGCCGATCTCCATGACGCGCCCCAATTTGGCGGCACTGCCATTGCGGAGCAGTTCAATCATCCGCGCCACCACTGCAGGCTTGGAGATGGTCTGACCCAGGCCGATCGGCAAACTGGTTTCCTGGTAGGCCTGGGCCTGCAAGGCGCTGTCAACGAAACGGTGGCGTTCGATCGTTCCCATGGCAGTCAACACGGCCGCATCCACAATGCCACCGCGCTGCAGACGTTGCACCATGTCGCGCCGAACCGCTGCGTAATCCTGGCCAGCCTGCATGCCACTGGCGACTGCCGACCTGGGCGATTGGGAACCCGTTGGCGACTGTCGGTTCGGCGTGCCCTGGCCGCGCCTGGCCGCTTCGCTTGCAGCCGGGTCCGCCGGCCCGAGCCGGGCCGGGAATGATGGACGTGACTTCATGCCGCAGGTCTGCCGGAGACGCGGCCCATAGTCGCGGCCGTCTGCGACCAGTAGCGCAGAAGGTCATGATCGGTCAGGTCGGTCTTGAGCGGCGTCAACGAAACATGCCCTTGCACGGTGGCATGAAAATCGGTTCCTTCCGCATCATCCTTGACCGCACCGGCGCTGCCGATCCAGTACATCTTCTCGCCACGTGGGCTTTCCTGCACGATGACCGGCTCGGCAGCATGGCGGCGCCCGAGCCGGCAGACCTTCATCGGCTTGATCTGTGCGTACGGCAGATTGGGAATATTCACGTTGAGCAGCCAGGGCTTGCTGCCCACCAGTTGTTGCTGCAGCATTTGCGCCACCAGGTCGCGCGACTTGGCTGCAGCAGCATCCAGATGGCCCCAGCCTTTTTCGACCTGGGAAAACGCGATCGCCGGAATGCCGAATAGAAAGCCTTCCATTGCGGCGCCCACGGTGCCCGAGTAGATGGTGTCGTCACCCATGTTGGCGCCATTGTTGATGCCTGAGACCACCAGATCGGGCCGATAGCCCAGCAGCCCTGTCAGTGCGATGTGCACGCAATCAGCAGGCGTGCCATTCACATAGCGAAACCCGTTGGACGCGGTGCTGACCGTCAGCGGGCCATTCAGCGTGAGCGCGTTCGATTTGGCGCTGTTGTTGAGTTCGGGGGCCACCACCTCGACGTCGGCCAGATCCTTCAGTGCGTCATAAAGCGCCACTATGCCGGGAGCCTGGTAGCCGTCGTCGTTCGAGATCAGAATTTTCATGGTTTGAAGCGCTGGCCGCTGATTCTAGGTGGAGCCGCGCGCGGCGATTCGCCGCACGCGCGCCTGTTGATCCTGCGACGCCGTATCATTTCAAGAAACACCCTGGAGAACGACGATGCATGCATGGATATGTGACAACCCGACCGGAATCGATGCGCTGAACTGGAAGGAGCAACCCACTCCGGTTCCGGCTACCGGCGAAGTGCTGGTCGAGATCAAGGCCGCGAGCCTGAATTTTCCAGACCTGCTGATCGTGCAGAACAAATACCAGATGAAACCCGATCTGCCATTTGTCCCCGGTTCGGAATACGCCGGAGTGGTCCAGGCTGTGGGAGACGGTGTTCGACACCTGCGCGTCGGCCAGAACGTGGCCTGCCTGTCGGGTACCGGCGGCTTTGCCACCCACACCATCGCCAAGGCCGCCCTGTGCATGCCGCTGCCAGACGGCTTTCCCTTCGTCGATGCGGCAGCCTTCATCATGATCTACGCCACCTCCTACCATGCCCTGATCGATCGCGCCGCGCTGCAGCCCGGCGAGACCGTTCTGGTGCTGGGTGCCGCGGGCGGCGTTGGAACGGCAGCAATCCAGATCGCCAAGGCAGCTGCTGCGCGCGTCATCGCAGCTGCGTCAAGCGACGCCAAATGCGCGCTGTGCAGCAAGCTGGGCGCTGACGCCACCATCAACTACCAGCGCGAGAATCTGCGCGAGGCGATCAAGAAACTGAGTGGCGGCAAGGGCCCGGATGTGATCTATGACCCGGTTGGTGGCGACTATGCCGAACCGGCATTTCGCTCCATTGCCTGGCGCGGTCGCTATCTGGTGGTCGGATTTGCCGCTGGGCCGATACCCTCATTGCCACTGAACCTGGCCCTGCTCAAAGGCGCCTCAATCGTGGGCGTGTTCTGGGGCGATTTCGCACGTCGCGAACCCCAGGCAAATGGCGCAATGATGGAAAAACTGGCGGCTTGGTACAAAGAAGGAAAGATCAAGCCGGTGATAGATCGAACCATGCCGATGGCTGATCTGAAAGCTGCCTATGCCCACATGGGCTCACGCGGCGTGATGGGCAAACTGGTGATGGTCAACTGAACTGGTGGCTTGGCATTGCGCCAGGCCAATGCCGACGGGCCTATTTATCGTCGTCCTTTGGCAAATCCGGCAGGCCCATCAGCTGGGTCGGTTCCATTGAATCCAGGTCCAGTGGCACCGTTTCCTTGAAATCCTTATCTGATTCCGGTTCCGATTCGCCCTCGACCATGTTGGACCACAACGCCCAGACCGAATCGGAATCTTTTTCCACAACCTCCGGCAATGGCATGGCGTCGCCATTCGAATACAGCTCACCTGGCCGGGTCAAGCCAGAGGCCAAACGGCCTTCGGATTTCGGCTTAGTGTGCTTGACTTGCTTGTCCTGTTTCACGTCAACCCTCTTATCGTGCCTGCTGGTCTATCGGTGCCAAATATCCAACGGGCCTTCAGGCCTGTTCGATACTGGAATTTCTTTGAGTTTTACACAATTTGGGCTATTGCGCTGAGCTCGTTGTTGTGGCAGACAAACATTTACACACATCCGAAGCCATTTCGCAACCATGAACCAATCCCGCCACACGATTCACGAACCGGCTCGCGGGGTCGACGGCATCCACGGCACCGATATTCTGGTCGTCGGGTCGGGCTCTGTCGGCTCACACCATCAAGGGCGCCAGCGCTGCACGAATCGCCTCGGGCACCGACACCGGCTTGCCGCTGGCGCGCTCCACATGCACATGCGTGAAACTGCCTGCCGCTGCAATCTGCGCGTCATCGTTTCGAAACAGGCCTAGTTCATAGCGCACGCTGGTATTGCCGATATGCGCCACCCGGATACCGACCTGCACCCGATCCGGAAAGGCCAGCGGGCTGAAATAGCTGCATGCGGTGTCCACCACATAGCCAACCACGCTGCCATGGTGGATGTCCAGCACGCCCCGCTCGATCAGGAACTGGTTCACGGCAGTGTCGAAATAGCTGTAGTAGTGCACGTTGTTGACATGCCCATAGATGTCGTTGTCCATCCAGCGCGTCGCAATGCACTGGAAATGGCGGTAGTCGGAACGTGTCTGCGTGCGAAGCGTCATGGCGGGTGCGACTCCTGTGATCCAGAGCAAAGAACGCGTTGCGCTATGACGCTCAAGCCCGCCGAAACCGGCTACCCGCAGCAGGCGGATCGTGCGGCGCGCCGGCAAAGCACTGGGCCAACGCCATCCAGCGCTGTGCCACTTCGCCGGTGGCGACCAGTCCGGTGTCGGCGATATTGCGCACCTGGGTCACCACCCGCGCAAAGTCGACCGCACTGCCCTGCACCCGGTTGTCGTCCTGCGGCGTATTCCATTCCCACACTGCGCCCGAGGGCCCGGTCAGGCGCACATGCGGCGCCGGGTCGGGCACCGGCAACCTGCGGTTGATGAAGGTCCAGCCACAGGTGCCAACACCCAGATGGGCGATGTTGCGGATGCGGTCCTGCTCGCGCCGCTCAACACCGAGCAGATCGAACAGCGCCTGCCCGTGGGCCCAGGTTTCCATCTGGCGCGCCGTGATGCAGGACAACGCGCTCATGTCCGGCCCGGCCCATTTGACGCGGCGCTTGGGATCGGCGCTGGCATAGCACTCGGCCAGGCCCGCCGCGCCTGCACGCCAGGCATCGAACAGCGCCCGGCCCTGCAGTCCGTCCAGCCAGGGTCGCTGGGCCTGCATCAGGCTCTTCCCCTGGCCCAGCAGTTTGAGAATCGGGGCTATGAAGTCTGCAAAGTCCTGCTCACCTTGCAGCGTGCGCTCGGCTGCCACATTGAACATGTGCAGATGGCCCAGCACATCGCTGATCGTCCACTGCTTGAATTGGGTCTGCGTCGCATAGTCGGCGTCGGCTAGCGGCTCCAGCAAGTCGGCCAGGGC
>JBBKVW010000451.1:0-8491 GCA_037968655.1 Burkholderiaceae bacterium | reverse complement strand
CGAGGTAGAAATCCTGCGCCTGGAAGCTCGCGTAGCCGGTGGGGATGCGACTGAAGGTATTTGTCTCGTGCGCGAACTCTGCGCTCAGGACGCGTAAACGGGTCATGTTGGATGGCATTTTGGTGAACGGATGGGGCTAGAAAGCACAGGAGACGCCCGCGTCCCGCTGGCCTGCAAGGCGATGGGAGCGTGGGATGCGTGGGATACGTGGGGGTAGGGCAGCTTACATCACGCCAAATTTCTTGAATGCCTCGACCGTGCCCATACCACCGCGAATCGCTTCGCGCACCTTGTTTTCGGTGCTGGCTTTCTCCAGCGCCTTGCGAATCGATTCCTCCTCGGCGGCGCGCGGAATCACCAGCACGCCGTCCAGATCGCCGAACACGATATCGCCGGGATTGACGCGCACGCCGTTGATCTCGACGCCGACCCGGTAGTCCACCACCTTGCCGCGCGCGCCCTGATCCTGTGCATAGCCGCCATAGGAAAACACCGGAAAGCCGGCCTCGAGTATCTCGGGCGTGTCACGCGAGTAGCCGTCCAGCACGGCGCCGGCGGCTTTCAGGTGCTGGGCCCGAGTGGTCATCAGTCCGCCCCAAAGCGCGAATTGCGCCGCGCAGCCGGTGGCGACATAGACCTCATTGCGCTTGAGATCGTCCAGCGCCTCGAACAGCAGGCCGAAGGGCTTTTGGCTGAGCGCCAGCTTGCCTGCGGGCTCGCTGGCCGCAAAGCAGTTGGCCTCGAGCACCGGCATCGCGCGCCCGCACACGACCATATCGCTGCGCAGGGCGCGAATGCCGGGACTCAGGAATTGGTGCAACAGGCCCATGGTGTCCAGGATGTCGCCTATGACAGCGGGAAACAGGCGCAACTTCATAAGCGCGAACAACTCTTCATCGTCTTTCCACATGACGGCTCCTTCGGGTATTGGTAAAGAACATTCTAGAAGTGGCCACGCCACGATGAGCCGCAAAACCTGCTGCGTCCGATCGCCCGCGACCACTGCGCAACGCGCCTCGAGCGGGCTGGGATAATCGACCCGATGTACACCGGCCAAGCCATCCCCTCTGATCGCTGGAGAACCTCCGTTGCGCCGATGATGGACTGGTCGGACCGGCACTGCCGCTATTTCCACCGCCTCCTGTCACGGCAAACCCTGCTCTACACCGAGATGGTCACCACCGGCGCCCTGATCCACGGCGACGTGGCGCGCCATCTGCGCTTTAACGACGAAGAACATCCACTGGCCTTGCAGCTCGGCGGCAGCGAGCCAGCCGACCTGGCGCATTGCGCCAAGCTCGGCGAAGACTGGGGCTATGACGAGATCAACCTGAACTGCGGCTGTCCGTCCGAACGGGTGCAGCGCGGCTCTTTCGGCGCCTGCCTGATGGCCGAGCCGCAGCTGGTGGCCGATGGCGTCAAGGCCATGCTGGATGTGGTCGGCGTACCGGTCACGGTCAAGCACCGGATCGGCATCGACAAGACGGAGGACTATGGTTTCGTGCGCGATTTCGTCGGGCAGGTGAGCGATGCCGGATGCCGGGTGTTCATCGTGCATGCCCGCAACGCCTGGCTCAAGGGCCTCTCGCCCAAGGCCAACCGCGAGGTACCGCCGCTGCGCTACGAGACGGTGTATCGGCTCAAGGCTGATTTTCCGCAGTTGACGCTGGTGCTCAACGGGGGCATCACGCGGTTGGACGACATGCAGCTGCAACTGCAGCAACTCGATGGCGTGATGCTCGGGCGCGAGGCCTACCATCGCCCCTGGCTGCTCAGTGACTGGGATGCGATGTTCCACGCCGCTCCTGCCACGCCCGTCAGCCGCGAAGCGATCGAGCAACACATGACCGACTACATGGCGCGCGAGGCCGCAGCCCATGGCACTCCCTGGAGCGCGATCGCCCGCCACATGCTGGGCCTGCGCCATGGGCTGCCCGGTGCCCGGCGCTGGCGCCAGGTCTGGAGCGACCACACGCTGCGCGATTGCACGCCGCACGAGGTGATGCGCCGTGCGCATCTGGCCAGCGATGTGTTTGCCACAGAGGCAGAGCCTGCCCATGCTTGAGACACAGCATCCGCAGCAGCGCCTGGCGCTGGCCCTGATCTGGCTGGTGCCATCGCTGTGGACGGTCAACTACATCGTCGCGCGCATGGCGCCGGGCGTGATCGGGCCCTACATGCTGGCGCTCGGGCGCTGGTCGATCGCCGGCGCGGTGCTGGTGGCGCTGAGTGCGCCCGAACTGTGGCGCCAGCGCCGGCATATCGCCAGCCATTGGTGGCAATTCCTGATTCTTGGAACACTGGGCATGTTCATCTGTGGTGCCTGGGTTTATCAGGGCGCACGATCTACCGAGGCGATGAATATCGCGCTGATCTATGCCGCAGCGCCGGTACTGATCGCGCTGGGCGCCGGGCTCTGGCTGGGTGAGGCCTTTGGCCGGCGCCAGGCGCTCGGCGTCACGCTGGCGCTGGCCGGCGTGCTGCATGTGATCGTGCGCGGCAACTGGACTGCCCTGGCCGATATCCGGTTCGTTGCCGGCGATGCCTGGGTCGTGGCAGCCACGGTGTCGTGGGCGGCGTTTGCGCTGCTGCAAAAGAAATGGCATAGCCCCCTGGGTGCCACCGCGCGCCTGGCCGCGATTTGCGTTGGCGGCGTGTTGATGCTGCTGCCGTTTTCGCTCTGGGAGTTGACCCGGCCGGACATGATGCAGTGGAACCGGCAGGCGGCACTGCTGGTGCTGACCGCAGCCATTGTTCCGGGCCTGGGCGCGTACTGGATCTACGGCTGGGTGCAGCGCATCGTCGGGGCCAGCCGTGTCGCGGTGGCTTTGTACCTGGGGCCACTGTACGCGTCGGTCGCCGCCTGGTGGATGCTGGGCGAGCCACCCGGCTGGCACCACCTGGTGGGCGGGCTGATGATCCTGCCGGGCGTGTTCCTGGTGACCCGAATCGGGACGCGCACTCCGGCACCGATCAAGCAGCCGCTTCCAGCCCGTTCCTGAAATGCTGCAGCATGGCCTGGGTGGCGGCACTCGGGTCCCTGCCAGCAAGGGCGGCCATGACACGGCGGTGTTCGTCCAGCGACTCGGCAATACGGCCGGCCTTGAGCAGTGAGTTATGCCGGTTGAGCTTCATCACCTTGCGCAGATCGGCCACCATCTGCATTGCCCAGCGGTTACTGGCGAGTTCCAGCAGGCGCAGGTGAAACTGCTCATTCAACTGGAAGAATCGGTCACGATCGGGTGGTTGCGCGCCTGCGGCGGCTTCGAGTTGCTGGTGCAATTGCTGCAGATGGGCCAGGTCAGCCGCACTGGCTTTGCCGGCAACCTGGCCGGCGGCGTCGGACTCCAGCAGGCCCAGCAGGTGGTAAACCTCGCTCAAATCCTGCTCGGAGACCTCGGTCACATAGGCACCCCGGCGCACCTTCATCGTCACCAGCCCTTCGGTTGCCAGCACCTTGATGGCTTCGCGCAGCGGCGTGCGGCTGATTCCATATTCCCTGGCCAAGGTGAGCTCGTCGATCCAACTGCCCGGCGCCAGTTCCCGGCTGAAGATGCGCTGGCGCAAAAGCTCGGCTACCTCCTGGTACAGCGCTACGGGGGCAAGGGACTTGGGGGACATAATGAATCGACCGGATTGGTTGCGATTGTAAGCTTGTCGGAAGATTCTGAATTTATAATTATAAATAATCTGCTGCTGATCCTGCTGTTGGTGCTTCCCAATCGCATTGCCAGCTGCGTATCGAAACCCAGTACCCGAGTTGCGCCATGACCACTGCAGACACCCCATCGAATTCAACCCGCCCTGGCCCCGCCGACGCAACCGGTGCAGCGGACACGCCGATCGACCAGTGGCAGACCGCGGCGCGCAAATCAGCGCCCGGTGGAAATCTCGACAACCTGAACTGGCACACGCCTGACGGCATCGTTGTCAAAGCCTTGTATACGGCTGCAGACACCGCGCATCTGTCCCATGCCGACACGCTGCCCGGATTCGCGCCTTTCGTGCGCGGCCCGCAGGCCACCATGTACGCGGTAAGGCCCTGGACTATCCGCCAGTACGCCGGCTTTTCCACCGCCCAGGAATCCAACGCTTTTTACCGCAAGGCACTGGCGGCGGGCGGGCAGGGTGTATCGGTGGCATTCGACCTGGCAACCCATCGCGGCTATGACTCCGACCATCCGCGCGTCACCGGCGACGTCGGCAAGGCCGGCGTGGCGATCGACAGCGTCGAGGACATGAAGATCCTGTTCGACCAGATCGATCTGGCCAAGGTCAGCGTGTCGATGACGATGAATGGCGCCGTATTGCCGGTGCTCGCCGGCTATGTGGTCGCGGCGGAAGAACAGGGCGTGAGCCAGGCCCAGCTGAGCGGGACGATCCAGAACGACATCCTCAAGGAGTTCATGGTTCGCAACACCTATATCTACCCGCCGGTGCCGTCGATGCGCATCATCGGCGACATCCTGCAGTACACCGCCGGCCATATGCCGCGCTTCAACTCGATCAGCATTTCGGGCTATCACATGCAGGAGGCGGGTGCCAACCAGGCGCTGGAACTGGCCTTCACGCTGGCCGATGGTCAGGAATACGTGAAGACGGCCATCGGCAAGGGCATGGACGTTGACGATTTCGCACCACGTCTGAGCTTTTTCTGGGCGATTGGCATGAACTTCAACCTGGAAGTGGCCAAGATGCGGGCGGCGCGGCTGCTGTGGTGTCGCATCATGCAGGGCTTCAAGGCCAAGAACCCCAAGAGCCTGATGCTGCGCACCCACTGCCAGACCTCGGGCTGGTCGCTGACCGAGCAGGACCCCTACAACAACATCGTGCGCACCACCATCGAGGCCATGGCGGCGGTGTTCGGCGGCACGCAAAGCCTGCATACCAACAGCTTTGACGAGGCGATCGCGCTGCCGACCGATTTTTCGTCACGCATCGCCCGCAACACGCAACTGATCATTCAGGAAGAAACGCATATTCCGAACGTGATCGACCCCTGGGCCGGCAGTTACATGATGGAAAAGCTGACCCAGGACATGGCCGACGCGGCCTGGAAGATCATCGAGGAAGTCCAGGCCATGGGCGGCATGGTCAAGGCGGTCGACAGCGGCTGGGCCAAGCTCAAGATCGAGGCGGCCGCGGCGGACAAGCAGGCGCGCATCGACTCCGGCCAGGACGTCATCGTGGGGGTCAACAAGTACCGACTCGATGCGCACGATGAGATCGAGGCGCGCGACATCGACAACGTCGCAGTGCGCGACGGCCAGATTCAGCGACTGCAGAAAATTCGGGCCGGGCGCGACGCGGCTGCGGTGGACGCAGCGCTTGCTGCCCTGACCGCGGCGGCAGGCGATGGCTCGGGCAATCTGCTGGAGTTGTCAATCCAGGCCATGCGCGTGCGCGCCACAGTGGGGGAGGTCAGTGACGCCCTGGAGAATTCGTTCGGCCGCCACCGTGCCGACACCCACAAGGTTAGCGGCGTCTATGCCGCCTCCTACGACAGCGCCACCAACCCGGAGGGTGTGATGCAGCAATGGGAAGCCATCAAGAGCGACATCGTGCAGTTTGCCGAGCAGCAAGGGCGCCGGCCCCGCGTGATGATTGCCAAGCTCGGTCAGGACGGCCATGACCGCGGCGCCAAGGTGGTGGCCACGGCTTTTGCCGACCTGGGCTATGACGTCGACATCGGCCCGCTGTTCCAGACGCCCGAGGAATGCGCCCGCCAGGCGATCGAGAACGACGTGCACGCGGTCGGTGTGTCGACGCTGGCAGCTGGCCACAAGACCCTGGTGCCAGCCATCATCGCGGAACTGCACAAACAAGGCGCCGGCGACATCGTGGTCTTCGTTGGCGGCGTCGTGCCGCGCCAGGATTACGACTTCCTGTACCAGGCCGGCGTCAAGGGCATCTATGGGCCGGGCACGCCGATACCGGACTCGGCGGCCGACGTGCTCAAGCAGATCCGGGCGTCCAAGGCGGCCTGAGCCACGTTCCGAGCCCACGCCATGGGATCCAGCGCCACCGTTGCAACTGCCATGCACACGCTGCCCGCAGCAGCCGGCGCGCTTGCCAGTGCCGTGACCGGGCCGCCCGGCATGGCGCAGCGGCGTGCCATCGCCAAGGCGATCACCATGCTGGAGTCCACCCGCGCCGATCACCGGCTGCAGGCCGACCAGTTGCTCGCACAATTGCTGCCGCACACCGGGCGCGCAATGCGGCTCGGTTTGAGTGGCGTGCCGGGGGTCGGCAAGTCGACGCTGATTGAAGGCCTGGGCCTGCACCTGATTGACCAGGGCCTGCGCGTGGCGGTGCTGACCATCGATCCGTCGTCGGCACTCTCGGGCGGTTCCATCCTGGGCGACAAGACCCGCATGGAAAAGCTCTCGGTGCACGACATGGCCTTCATCCGGCCCAGCCCGTCCAGTGGAACACTTGGCGGCGTGGCCGAAAAGACACGCGAGGCGATGCTGGTGCTGGAGGCCTCTGGCTACGAGGTGGTGATCGTGGAGACCGTAGGTGTCGGGCAGAGCGAGATCGCCGTGGCCAACATGACCGACATGTTCGTACTGATGCAATTGCCCAATGCCGGCGATGAACTGCAGGCGATCAAGAAGGGCGTGATGGAAATGGCCGATCTGGTGCTGATCAACAAGGCCGACCTGGACCCTGACGCGGCCACCCGCGCCCAGGCGCAGATCACCTCGTCACTGCGGTTGCTGGGTCAGCACGGCAACCCAGAACGGGCGGCGCACGGCGCCAGCGCCTGGCAGCCGAAGGTGTTGCAGCTCAGCGCCTTGTCGGGGCAGGGCGTGCAGGCCTTGTGGTCCGCAGTGCAGGTATTTCGCGAACTACGCGCAGGCAGCGGAGCCTGGGACGCGCGCCGGCGCAAGCAGGCACTGTCGTGGATGTGGGAGCGCATCGAGGCTGGATTGCGCCAGGCGTTTCGTACCGACCCGCAGGTGCATGCGCGCCTGGCCCAGGTGGCCCATTCGGTTGCGGACGGCACGCTGCTGGCATCGACCGCGGCGCGCGAACTGCTCGACCTGTTCCAGGCCGGCGCAGCCAACCATGCTGGTTCGCCACCGGCAGCAAGCGAAGGGGCCGCATGATCTCGCTCACGTCGATCACGCGCATCGAGGCCTCCACGGTCTGGCGCCACAAGCGGGTCGAGGTGCTCGATCTGCCCGAGGGCCGTGTGCTGGTGAAGGGCCAGCGCCCGCTGCGCGGTCCCTGGGCGCACCGACTGCTGAACCTGTTTGCCCGGCTGGCCGGTGTTCCTTATCTGAAGGCGGTTCCCGTGCATGGCGGGGCCCGCTCCCAGGCGATCGAGATCGACCGCCTGCGCGCGCTGCACGCTGACGGCATAGCGGTGCCCGAACTGCGCCATGTGGCTCCCGACTATTTCGTGATGTCCTATCTTGGCTCAAACGACCTTGCGCGCGCCCTGCGCGAGCAGGGTACGCAGGCCTATGGTCTGTGGCTGGCCGCGATGGAGCATCTGCTGCTGGTCCATGCGCGCGGTCAGTATCTGAGCCAATGCTTTGCGCGCAACATCATTGTTTCCGACCGCTTCGAAGGCCTGATCGATTTCGAGGACGACCCGCTGGAAGTCATGACGCTGGCCCAGGCACAGGCGCGCGACTGGCTGGTCTACCTGCAGTCCACGCTATGGAACCTGGCGCTTGACCCGGACCAGCTCGATAACGCGTTGCGCTCGGTGCTCAGCCGCGAGGCCGAACCGGTGCGCGTGGTACTGCGCCACGCTGCGCAACGCCTGTCCTGGCTGCGCCATTTGCCGACCAACCGCAGGATCTGGGGCAAGGACTTTGTCAGCCTGCAGGCGGTCGGCGCCGCGATGTACCGGCACCATCTGCCGGTCAATGATTCCTCTTTACTGGAGAAAAACGATGCATGAAATGCTGGAGCAACTGGAGGCCAAGCGCGAACAGGCCCGCCAGGGTGGCGGCCAAAAGCGGATCGACGCGCAGCATGCCAAGGGCAAGCTCACCGCGCGCGAACGCCTGGAGCTGCTGCTGGACGAGGGCACATTCGAGGAATGGGACATGTTCGTCGAACACCGCTGCGTGGACTTCGGCATGCAGGAGCAGAAGGTGCCCGGCGACGGCGTCGTCACCGGCTACGGCATGATCAACGGACGCCTGGTGTTCGTGTTCAGCCAGGATTTCACCGTGTTCGGTGGTGCCCTGTCCGAGGCGCATGCCGAGAAGATCTGCAAGGTGATGGATCAGGCCATGAAGGTGGGGGCACCGGTTATCGGCCTGAACGATTCGGGCGGCGCCCGCATCCAGGAAGGCGTGGCCTCGCTGGGCGGCTATGCGGATGTGTTCCAGCGCAATGTGATGGCCAGCGGCGTGGTGCCGCAGATCAGCATGATCATGGGGCCCTGCGCCGGCGGCGCGGTGTATTCGCCAGCCATGACCGACTTCATCTTCATGGTCAAGGACAGCTCCTACATGTTCGTCACCGG
>JBBKVW010000450.1:0-5170 GCA_037968655.1 Burkholderiaceae bacterium | reverse complement strand
GCCGCCGGTGACGACGGCCCGCCGGCCGGTCAGGGCGAAGCTTGCGAGTGCGTCAGGCAGCGTCATGACAACGGTGGTCTCAAACGGGCCCGGTCAGACCGTGACCGGTTCGCCCAGGTCGAACTTCTGGCCGGCGTAGTACTTGGCCAGTCGGTCGTCGGCGCTGCGGGCATGGCCTTCCATACCCTCCAGGCGGCTGATGCGGGCCGTCACCAGGCCGATGTCGCGGCTGGCTTCGCGCGTCATGCGCTGCCAGGTCAGCACCTTCATGAACTTGTGCACTGACAGGCCGCCGGAATAGCGCGCAGCACCCTTTGTTGGCAGCACATGATTGGGGCCCGATGCCTTGTCGCCGTAAGAGACCGTGGTTTCCTCGCCCAGGAACAGCGAGCCGTAGCAGGTCAGCTTGTCGAGCCACCAGTCCAGATCGTCGGCATGCACTTCCAGGTGCTCGCTGGCGTAGCGGTCGGAGATCTCCACGACTTCCTCGCGGTTGTCGCACAGCATCACCTCGCCGTAGTCGCGCCAGGCGGCGCCGGCGGCATCGCGGGCGGTGGGCGGCAGTTTGTCGATCAGTGGCGGCACCAGGCGCATCACCTCCGTCGCCATATTGCGGTCGGTCGTGAACAGCCAGGCCGGTGACTCATGGCCGTGCTCGGCCTGACCGACCAGGTCGCCGGCGACCATGGCCGGGTCGGCGCTGGCGTCGGCAATGATGCCGATCTCGGAAGGACCGGCAAACACGTCGATGCCGACCTTGCCGAACAGCGTGCGCTTGGCCTCGGCAACAAACTTGTTGCCCGGGCCGACCACCACGTCGGCTGGCTTGCCGCTGAACAGGCCGTAGGCCAGGGTGGCGATCGCCTGTACGCCGCCCAGCGTCATGATGACGTCGGCGCCGGCTGCCTTGAACGCGTACAGCACGTAGGGGTGGATACCACCACCGCGAAACGGGCTCGAGCAGGCAATGATGGTCTTGACGCCGGCCGCCTTGGCCGTGGCCACTGTCATGTAGGCCGATGCGATATGTGCGTAGCGACCTGCCGGTGCATAGCAGCCGACCACGTTGACCGGAATCACCTTCTGCCCGGCGGTGACGCCCGGATGCAGCTCGGTCGCAAAATCCAGCGCACTTTTCTTTTGCGCCAGCGCGAACTCATAGACCTGGCGCGACGCGAACTCGATGTCGCGCTTGACGCTGTCCGGGATGTCCTTGATGACGGCCTCGATTGCCTCGGGCGACATGACGATCTCGCCGTCCCATTTGTCGAGCTTCTTGGCATAGGCGCGCACGGCGGCTTCGCCGTTTTTCTCGATCTCGGCGAGCATGTCGGTCACCACCGCCTGGGCGGTCGCGGTTTCGGTTTCAGCGGTCTTGCTGGCTTTTTTCAGATATTGGACGGGCATGCGATGGGCCTTTCTGTGGTTGGACGACTCGATCTGCAAAGCGGTCGGGGCCGGCACCCGGTGGTGCGCCATGGTTGTCGTGGTCTGGCCTGACGGGACTTGCGAACAGTCGAAGGTGGTGTCTGTAATCGATTACATAACCAAGCTATTATTAATGGTGACGGCGTAAACGGTCAAGGCTGGCGGTATCGGTATTTACCCCTACAGAGTTTTGTCTGACTGTTGCCGGCTCATCCAGGAAATCGCCCATCGGCCAAGAAAGCGATTACATTGAAGCCCATGCCAGCCAGAGCGCAGGGACTGCCCAACATCGAAGACGTGGCCAGTGATGCCGGCGTTTCCACTGCGACCGTCTCCCGGGTCCTGAACCAACCGCAATCCGTCCGCGAAGGCCTGCGCGCCCGCGTGCTCGCCTCGGTATTGCGCCTGGGCTATGTGCCCCATGCCGGGGCGCGCGCACTCAAGCTGCAGCGCAGCGGAACCGTCGGCGCGATCTTTCCCACGGTCGACAACGCGATATTTGCCAGCGCAATCGACGCGCTGCAGCAGCGCCTGGCGAACGCCGGGCTGCAGTTGCTGATCGCCACCTGTGGCTATGACGTCGATACCGAAGAGCAGCAGGCGATCAACCTGGTCACCCGTGGCGCCGATGCGCTGGCCTTGTGCGGCGCCGGTCAGAACCCGCGATTGCTCCAGTTCCTGCGCCAGCGCGAGCTGCCCACGGTGCATGCGATGACCTATCCGGCTCCGCCGGGGCTGGTGTGCGTGGGGTTCGACAACGCGCTGGCCATCGGCCAGGCGGTGCGCTACCTGCTCGACCTCGGACACCGGCGCATCGCGATGCTGGCCGGCATCACCCGCCACAACGACCGCGCAGCCGCGCGGGTGGCCGGCGTGCGCCAGGCGCTGGCTGCGCGCGGCTTCGACCTGCCGCCGGCTTTTCTGGTTGAACGACGCTACAGCCTGGCCGAGGCGCGCGAAGGTTTTCGCCAGCTGATGGCGCAGCGGCCCGCGCCGACCGCGATCCTGTGTGGCAATGATGTGCTGGCATTCGGCGCGCTGTTCGAGGCCAGTGCCATGGGCATCGACGTGCCCGGCGCCTTGTCCATAGTCGGATTCGACGACCTGGAGATGGCGCGCCACATGCAGCCGGCATTGACCACGGTGCATGTGCCGACCGAGCAGATGTGGCATATCGTCGCCGACCGGATCATCGCGGCGCTGGCAAAGTCGCCGCTGCGCGAAGTCACGCAAGTCGAGGTTGAACTGGTGGTGCGGGCCTCGACGGGTCCGGCACCGCGTGATGGAAAAGAGCGATTCTTGGCCAGCACATGATCCCGGGCCTGCCGGCGATCGGCTCCGCCCTTGATCAGGGCTGTCGCAGCCGGCGCGCGAAAGCGCGTATGTCGTCGACCAGAAGGTCGGGCTGTTCGAGCGCAGCAAAATGCCCCCCGCGCGGCATCTCGGTCCACTGCTGCACGTTGTAGATGCGTTCGACGTACGAGCGCGGCGGCCACTGCAGCATCTCGGCTGGAAACACGGCGCAGGCGGTTGGAACCTCGACGCGTCGTCCGTCGCTTGACAGCACGCGGCCGCCTTCTTCGCGCCGCCCGTAATAGATCCACGACGCGGTGTTGAAGGTCCCGGTCACGATGTAGACCATGATGTTGGTCAGCAGCAGGTCCTTGGTGTAGACGCTTTCGATATCGTCGCCGTTGGTGTCGGACCAGGAGTTGAACTTCTCGATCAGCCACGCGGCAATGCCGACCGGGCTGTCCATCATGGCGTAGCTCAAGGTCTGCGGTTTGGTTGCCTGCTGGGTGCGGTAGCCGTCTTCCACCAGTTGCTCGCGCACGAAGCGCTCGGCCCAGGCCTGCTCGTGCGCGCCCTGCGGTCCGTCCGCGCTGCGCATCGTCAGGCAGTTGATATGGATCGCCTTGCAGGCCGGGGCATGGTCCATGCCAAGCCAACTGGAGATCGCCGCGCCCCAGTCGCCGCCCTGGGCCAGGTAGTTGTCGTAGCCAAGCGCTTCCGTCATCAGCGCGTCGAACAGGCCGGCGATCTTGCGTGGACCGTAGGGACGCGGTGGCCGGCCCGAAAAGCCGAAGCCGGGCAGGGACGGCGCGATGACATCGAAGGCGTCTTCCACCGTGCCGCCAAAACGTTCGGGATGGGCCAGCGGCTCGATGATGTCCAGAAACTCCACGACCGATCCCGGCCAGCCATGGCTGATGAGCAAGGGCATCGGTCTGGCCCCGCTGCCCTTCTCGTAGATGTAATGCAGGTCGATGCCGTCCACCGGCACGACCCAATGCGCGAAACGGTTGATCGCCGCTTCCTGTGTGCGCCAGTCAAATTTGTGTACCCAGTAGTCGCACAGCGCGCGCATGTAGTCCAGATTGCTGCCATAGGCCCAGCCGCCGTCATCCGGCATCTCGTGCCAGGGATAGTTCGCAACACGCTCCTTGATGCGCGCCAAAGTCCGATCGGGCACATCGAGGCGAAAGGGTCTGGCTGCTGTCCCGGCAGTCACATCCGCTCCTCGATCGCGACCGGTGATTCGGACCGGCCAGCCTCCCAAGCGCCGTGGGTACCGATGATCCGGGCCAGGCTTTGCATGCTGGAGTAGTTGATCGACATGGCAGGTGTAGAAAATCAAACTGCAGTATGGCTGAACGAGGAGTCCAACGCAGCCAGAATTACGACGGCGCGCTACACGTGAAAAGTGTTCATGCAGTGCCCCGACCGTGCGCGCCAAAGGGCATCTGGTCTGCGGCCCGGCGTCCGTCGCAGCTTCAGAATACGGGCATCGTTTGCCAAATGACGGTATCTGATAGGACCTTGAATGCACGATTCGATCGACCGCTTCCCTGCTTCGCTATGGGTGCATACCGCGGCCGCGATCGACCCGTGCCCACCATTGACCGATGACGTCGACTGCGACGTCACCATCGTCGGGGCGGGCTTCACCGGCCTGCGTGCCGCGCTGGCGCTGGCCGAAGCCGGCAGCCGGGTGGTCGTGATCGACGCCGGCGACGTTGGCTGGGGCGCGTCCGGGCGCAATGGCGGGCAGGTCAATCCGATGCTGCCCTTCAATGGCCCTGATCAACTGCACAAGCTGCTTGGCCCCAGCTATTTCGAGCGCCTGACCCAGGCCTCGCTCAATTCGGCGGATGAGCTGTTTGCATTGATCCGCCGCTACCAGATCGACTGCGATGCGCGCCAGCACGGCTGGCTGCGCGTCGACCATTGCAGCTAAGCGACTGGAACTCGCTGATGCCAAATGGACGGTCCATACCAGCGGCGGGCGCGTCCGATGTGAGTGGGTGATCCTGGCAACCAACGGCTATACCGACGGCTTGTTTCCCGGTCTGGCAAACACCGTGATGCCCCTGGTATCGATCCAGATCGCAACCGACGCGCTGGACACGGCGCAGGTCGGCAGCATCCTGCCCGAAGGCCAGACCATCTCGGACACCCGGCGCGTCATCATGTATGCCCGCCGCGAACCCGGCAATCAGATGGTCTTTGGCGGGCTCGGCCAGCAGTTGCCCAGCGGCGAGATCATTGGCCATGACTGGCTGGTGCGCGACGCGGCGCGCATCTTTCCCAGCTTGTCGCAGGTGCAATGGAAATACCGCTGGGGCGGCCGGATTGCATTGACCGAAGACCGCTCGCCGCATTTCCACGAGCCGCACAAGGGCCTGATCGCCGGCCTGGGCTACAACGGCCGCGGCGTTGAAATGTCGCATCTCATGGGCCG
>JBBKVW010000449.1:0-5004 GCA_037968655.1 Burkholderiaceae bacterium | reverse complement strand
GCAGCCAGCGGCGGCGCGGGTGCCAGCGCAGTGGGCGTGTCTGGCGAAGGAAATGCCTGAGGCAGCGCGGCCGACGCTTCGGGCGCCGGCGTTGACGCTGCTGGGCCTGTGGACACCGTTGCGGGGTCGCCTGTCGTCGGCTTCGGTCCACGCTGTGCCATCCAGGCTACTGCAGCCACCGCAATCAAGGCCGCCGCAGCCGAGGGCCAGACCCAGCCCGGGATCGCACCGCGACGGTCTGCTGCCGCGGCGCCGGCGCCGGTGGACTCTGGCGCTGGCGCCGGGGCCGGTCTTGTCGCCACACCTGGTGTCGGCATTGGCGCTGCCAGTGGTGCTGCCGCTGGTACTGCCTCTGGTGGCGCCGCAAGTGGTGTTGGCTCGGATGCAGGCGGCTCGGCCGTTGCCGTCTTCAGAATGCCTTCGACGGTACGGATCAGTTCGGCCGACGACGCATCCCATTGCTTGTGGTTGATCTCGATCGCCTGGCGCCGGGTCAGGCCCTTGATTTCGTCCGGAAGGTCTTCGGTGCGGGGCATCACCGCACCGCCAACCAGCACCGGCACGACACGAATCTTGCGCTTCAATGCCGTTCCGGTCTCCAGCCGGATGAAGTCATGCGGATCATCGAGCCGGCGTCGACCCGAGGCGTCGGTGGTGGTGATCCATTCATCGCCGATCATGACGATCAGCACCCGGCACGAGCCAACTGCCTCTTCGATCGCCTCGACAAAATCGAGTCCGGGTTCGATGCCCTCGACATCCATGAACACCTGTTGCGCGCCGAAATGGCTGGCAAGGCGGTCATACAAGCGCCCGGCATAGCCGGCCGTATCGTCGCGTCGATAACTGATGAAGATGCCGTTCATGGTGTGTCCGTGTCCTCCCTTGCCGGTTGGTGCGCCATGCACCGGCCGGCGCGTCTGGCGTAAGCGCCTGCAGGTCGCTCGCCAGCGTCTGTATCACGACGATGATGGAGCAACACCGTCCGCAACGCAACCTCCTGCGCGCCACCTGCATTGCCGCCATGTGCAGCGGCGCGCGCCGACTTGGCCTTCAATGCGGCGTTGGCGTGCGCGTCTTGCGCAGGCGGCGGACCAGCGTCACAGCGCCGACGCATAGCGCCCCGGCGGCCAGACCGACCAGGGCATTTGCCAGAGTTGACACCACGCCGGCGAGCCAGCCGGGCGGCGCCGCGAAAGCGTCGATGGCATGGCCCAGGGCCGGCACGCCATGGGCCAAAATGCCGCCGCCGACCAGGAACATGGCTGCGGTCCCGAGCACCGACAAGGTCTTCATCAGCCATGGCGCCGCCAGCACGATGGCCTGCCCCAATGCCTGTTGCCAGCGCGCCGATTGCCGGCTCAGGTACAGCCCGGCATCATCGAGCTTGACGATGCCGGCGACCAGTCCGTAGACCCCGACTGTCATCAGCAGCGACACCCCGACCAGCACCGCCAGTTGCTGGCCAAGACCGGCGGCGGCCACCGTGCCCAGCGTGATGACGATGATCTCGGCCGAGAGTATGAAATCGGTGCGGATGGCGCCGTTGATCTTGCCTTTTTCCAGCGCGAGCAGGTCGCTGGCGGGATCGTCCAGCGCCTTGATCAGGGCCTGATGGTGGGCCTCGTCCTGCGCCTCGCTCGCTGTCAAACCATGCAGGATTTTCTCGGCCCCTTCGAAACACAGGAACAGGCCGCCAAGCATCAGCAGCGGGGTGATGGCCCAGGGCGCGATGGCGCTGATGGCCAGCGCCGCCGGTACCAGGATCGCCTTGTTGCGCATCGACCCCTTGGCCACCGCCCATACCACCGGCAATTCGCGCTCGGCGCGCACGCCGCTGACCTGCTGCGCATTGAGCGCCAGGTCGTCGCCCAGCACGCCCGCAGTTTTCCTGGCGGCCAGCTTCGTCATCGCGGCAACGTCGTCCGCCGCCGATATGCCCTGGCGCGCCGCGATCTTGGTCATCACCGCCACGTCGTCGAGCAAGGTGGCAATGTCGTCGATCAGTGCAAGCAGGCTGGAAGCGGCCATGGTTGGATCCTGTAGTCAGGCGGTGGCGATGGTGAATGCAGGCAAATGCTTGCGACGAAAAAAGTCGGCGTGCCGCTCGCAACTCAGTTGCGCGTCAGCCGCACAGCCAGTTCGTGCGACATGCGGGGATGGGGCACCCGGTCGTACGGCGGCTTTGGCCATTGCCAGTGGGGCTCGGCGAACAAGGCCCGCATCGCGTTGATGTCGCAGTGGTAGGGCGGGCCTTCGATACGACCTTCCTGCATCGCCGCCGGGCGCTCGATCTGCATGAAAAGTGCCCATAGCGTTGCACCAGGCGCGAGCCACTGGCGCAGCTTGCGCGCATAGGCGATCCAGTGGTCAGGATGCAATGCGCACAGGCAGGTCTGTTCATATATTGCGTCGAACGGCTGGGTCGGGTCATAGAGCAACACGTCGGCTTGCAGCACGTCGCCGGCGAGTTGCTGCGATTGCAGCAGCGCACGGCTTATTTGCACCGCAGCGCTCGCGTAGTCCAGCGCGGTGACATCAAAGCCGCGCCGGGCCAGTTCGGCAACTTCCCAGCCGCTGCCGCAGCCCGGCACCAGAATGCGGCAGGGCGCCAGTGCGCCGCTGTCCAGCCAGGCCAGCAGTTGCGGACTGGCTACGCCCCGGTCCCAGGGCGTCTGCTGCTTGTCGAAGCGCTCCTGCCAGAACGCGCTGGTCGGCCCGGTCATCGGGGTACTGTGGGCGCGCCTGGGGCAAGCGCGCCGTTGCAAGTGTGCCGTGCCAGTGCCGGCATCACGCTGCCTTGTGCGCCGAGTTGGCCACCGCCAGCGCCGTCATGTTGACAATCCGGCGCACCGTGGAAGAGGGCGTGATCACATGGGCCGAGGCCGCTGCGCCGAGCAGGATGGGGCCGACCGTGACGCCATGGCCGCCGGTGATCTTGAGCACATTGAACAGGATGTTGGCGGCGTCCAGGTTGGGGCAGATCAGGACATTGGCTTCGCCTTCGAGCTTGCTGTCCATCAGCGCATTGCGCCGGGTCGATTCGGACAGCGCCGCATCGCCATGCAATTCACCGTCGCATTCGATGTCCGGCGCCATGCGGGTGAACAATTCATGGGCCAGGCGCATCTTCACCGCGGACTTGCGGTTCGAGCTGCCATAGTTGGAGTGCGACAGAAAGGCCACCTTGGGCGGCAGGCCAAAACGGCTGACCTCTTCGGCCGCCATCAGCGCAATGCTGGCCAGTTGTTCGGCGTCCGGGTCTTCATTGACGTGGGTGTCGGCGATGAACAGCGTGCGCTTGTCCAGCATCAGGGCATTGACGGTGGCCAGGCCCGTGGCGCCGCGGCGCACGCCGATGACGTCGCGCACATGGTCCAGATGGTTGTCAAAGCGCCCGACCAGGCCGCACAGCATCGCGTCGGCGTCGCCCAGCTTGACCATCAGCGCCGCGATGGTGGTGTTGGAGCGGCGTACGGCGGACTTGGCCGCCTCCACCGATATGCCCCGACGCCCCATCAGCTGGTGGTAGGTCTCCCAGTACTGGCGAAAGCGCGGGTCATCCTCGGGATTGACGCACTCCACGTCAACACCCAGCTTGATGCGCAGGCCGGCCTTGGCCAGGCGCGCCTCGATCACGGCCGGCCGTCCGATCAGGATCGGGCGCGCCAGGCTGTCGTCCACCGCGACCTGGACCGCGCGCAGCACCCGCTCGTCCTCGCCCTCGGCATAAGCGACGCGCTTGCCGCCGTCGGGCACGGCCTTGGCGGCGGCGAAAACCGGGCGCATGAACATGCCGGTCTGGTAGACGAAGCGCGACAGCTGCTGGCGATAGCCGTCCATGTCCTCGATCGGACGCGTGGCCACGCCGGACTCGGCGGCGGCCTTGGCCACGGCGGGCGCGATGCGCATGATCAGGCGCGAGTCAAAGGGCGTCGGAATCTGGTAGTCGGGCCCAAAAACCAGCTCCTTGCCGGCATAGGCATTGGCCACTTCTTCGCTGATGTCGGCCTTGGCCAAATCGGCGATCTGGCGCACGCAGGCCAGCTTCATCTCCTCGGTGATCTTGGTCGCGCCGCAGTCGAGCGCGCCGCGAAAGATGTAGGGGAAGCACAGCACGTTGTTGACCTGGTTCGGGTAGTCCGAGCGGCCGGTGGCGATGATGCAGTCGGGCCGCGCTTCCTTGGCCAGTTCGGGCCGTATCTCGGGCTCCGGGTTGGCCAGCGCCAGGATGATGGGCGCGCGCGCCATGCTCTTGACCATGTCCTGCGTCAGTACGCCAGCGGTGGAGCAACCCAGGAACACGTCGGCGCCCGCGACCACGTCGGCCAGCGTGCGCGCCGAGGTGTCCTGCGCCACGCGCTGCTTGGACTCGTCAAAGCCGCCCGGGCGGCCCGTGTAGATCACCCCCTTGGAGTCGCAGACATACATGTTCTTGCGCAGCACGCCCAGCCCGGCCATCACGTCCAGGCAGGCCAGCGCAGCCGCACCGGCGCCCGAGACCGCGAGCTTGACCTCGTCGATCTTCTTGCCGACCAGTTCCAGCCCGTTGAGCAGCGCCGCGGCCGAGATGATGGCGGTGCCATGCTGGTCGTCGTGGAACACCGGAATGTTCATGCGGTCGCGCAGCTTGCGCTCGATGTAGAAACATTCGGGGGCCTTGATGTCCTCCAGGTTGACGCCGCCCAGCGTGGGCTCCATGGCGGCGATCATGTCAACCAGCTTGTCCGGGTCGCGCTCGGCCAGCTCGATGTCGAACACGTCGATACCGGCGAATTTCTTGAACAGGCAGCCCTTGCCCTCCATCACCGGCTTGGCCGCCAGCGGCCCGATGTCGCCCAGGCCCAGCACCGCGGTGCCATTGGTGATCACGCCCACCAGGTTGCCGCGCGAGGTGTATTCGGCCGCCAGCGACGGGTCGGCCTCGATGTCCAGGCAGGGATAGGCCACGCCGGGCGAGTAGGCCAGCGACAGGTCGCGCTGATTCGACAAGGCCTTGGTGGG
>JBBKVW010000448.1:0-3941 GCA_037968655.1 Burkholderiaceae bacterium | reverse complement strand
CCCTGGGTCACGGCCGGCAACCACTGGTCCGGCGCGAGGCCGGCGCCGTCGGCGAGTTCTTGCAGCAAGGCCTGGGCTTCGCTGCGGGCCTGCTGGCGGAACTGAATGACGGTGGCATCGGCTACACCGGCGAAACGCATTTTTCCTTCATAAGGAAATGCACAGACATGCAGCAGGACGACCTGTGCCTGTGGTGCGATGGCGCGCGCACGCGCGAGCGCCGTCGCGGCGCAAGGGGAAAAGTCAACCGGAACCAGCACACGGCGGTAGGCCTGGTGCGGCGGCTGGCGCACGAAAAGTACGGGCCGCGTCGCCACGCGCAGCAGCCGGTCGCCCGTGGCCCCCAGCAACCAGTGGCGCAGCACGGCGGAACCGCTGGCGCCCACGACCAGCAAAGCGGCATCACACTTTTGCGCCTGATCGGTGATGGCGCCCAGTACCGGTCCATGGGACAGATGCCAACGGCAGCCAACGCCATGTTGCCGCTCGATCGCATGCGCGAGTTCCTGCAGCGCCGCGCGGCCCTGCGTGTCGATGCGATGTTCCAGGTCTGCTTCGCTGCTGCCTAGCAGGCGGCGCAGTTCGTCGAGCATCGATGTCTCGATCACATGTACCAGTTCAAGCGATGTCCCGTTTTGCTGCGCAATCATGGCCGCGCGATGGGCGGCGTGGCCGGATAGCGCAGACAAGTCGGTGGCGACCAGCAGGGGCGAGGGGGTGGTCATGTTGTCTCCTTGTGGCGGGTCCGCAGCCATCGAATCCCGATTGCATCCCAGCATACGACAGTCGTGCGCGCGATGTTCTGCCGTGCATCAAACCGGCGGCGCCCGATGGGATGTGTCCTGCGTCCTGCCCGCATGGAGTGAACCGGCGCTAGGAGCCACTGCGCGGGTTGGCTTCGTATCCGGCGAGAAACGGCTTCCAGTCGCCTTCGTTCCAATGCAGTGCCGGATCGAGCCGGCTTTCCTTGCGCAGCGAGCGCAGCAGGCGCGCCAGGTTGGCCGCCTTCCAGTGCTCGCCGGCGCGAAAGCCGCATTTGTCGAAATCCACGATCCATGGCTGTCCGGCCGAATCGAGCATCAGGTTGCGGCAGTTCAGGTCAGAGTGGAAAACTTGTTCGTCGTGCAGTTGGCGCACGGCACGACCGAGCAGTTGCCATTGGCTGCTTGTCAGCGCGCGCTCATCGCGCAAGAGCTGCGCCAGATCCTGGGCATGGTCTATCAGCCCAACCAGGATGTCCGCGCTGTAGAACAAGCCGTGCCGGCGATGGCGCGCCGCACAGGCCTGGGGAACCGGCAGGCCGCGCGCGCGCAGTTGACCGAGCAACAGGAACTCGGCCATGGCCCGGGTTTGCGCAAGAGGCTGGGCCAGAAAGCGGTCGCGCACGACGCGCGCTATCAGGCCGCCGCGGTAGTAGTGGCGCAGCAAGAAGGCGCGCCGCGCATCGTGTACCAGATGGACGTTTCCCCGGCCGGCCCCGCGCACCCGGCTGCCGCCCTGGCCTTGCCACCATGCAGGATCAAACAGTTCGGCGCCGGCATGGTCGAAACAGTCCGGGTCGGCCCAGACCGTGTCCGGCCCCTGGCGTGACTGGAGCGCGGTTCCGAGGCGCTGCTGGCGATCCGCGAAATGCGCAATCTGCGTCAGCGTACGCGCCGTCGCGCCGATCATGGCGCGGTAGATCGTGGTGCCACTTTGCACCATCGCATGGCGCAGCGCGTCGTCTTGCAGCAACGCACGAAACGCCGCGAAGACGGCGCCGGCATCGTCGACTTCGACTACTGCCTGTGCCGTGCGCAGTGTGGCGATCATCTGCGCAAAGTTGTGGGTGTGCCGGCCGGTGATCAGCGGTTTGTCCTGTGCCAGCACCTCCAATGGGTTGTGGCCGCCGCGCGCGATCAGGCTGCCGCCGACAAAGCATGCGTCGGCCACGCCGTACCACAGCATCAGTTCGCCCATGCTGTCGCCCAGCAGCACGCGGGAGCCGGCGTCTGGCAGGCGGCCCTGGCTGCGCCGGACATAGCCCAGGCCGGAATCCTCCAGCAGCGTGGCGACCGCATCAAAACGCTCCGGATGGCGCGGCACCAGGATCAGCAGCGTGCGCGGCGCGTGCTGCAGGTGGGCGCGAAACGCCGCGATCAGGGCCTCGTCCTCACCGGCGTGGGTGCTGCCGGCGGTGAGCACGGGTCGCTCGCCCAACTGCGCGCGGGTGTCTGCGATCGCGGTTCGCAAGGCCGGGCTGGACTGCAGATCGGACTTGATGTTGCCGCTGACGACCAGCCGATGCGCCGGCGCACCCAGGCTTTGGAAACGCTCGGCCGTCACCGCGTCCTCACAGCAGACCAGGCGCAAGGATGTGATTGCCGGACGCATCAGGCCGCGCCAGCGCCGGTACAGCGCGGCCGAGGGCTCCGACAGGCGGGCATTGGCCAGTACCACCGGCACACCCATGCACTGGCTTTCGTGCAGGAAATTGGGCCACAGTTCGCGCTCGAGCAATATCACCAGGCTCGGCTGCCAGGCGCGCAGGAAACGGCGTGTCGCGCCGGGCAGGTCGATCGGGAAATACACATGATCGACCCGGTCGCCAAACAGATCGTGGACCTGTCCAGAGCCGGTCGGCGTGGTGCAGGTGACGAGGAGGCGGC
This sequence comes from Burkholderiaceae bacterium, assembly GCA_037968655.1. GTDB lineage: Bacteria > Pseudomonadota > Gammaproteobacteria > Burkholderiales > Burkholderiaceae_C > CAISIP01. Next base: position 1,293 of record JBBKVW010000448.1, on the reverse strand, counting down.
CCCAGCGCGGTTCTGACAGCATGGCCTCGATCAGGGGCCTGGCAGCAATCACCTCGCCGACCGACCCGCAATGGAGCATCACGATGCCGGTGCGGCCGCTGGCAGCGCGCGGATGACCGAAGCGCTCAGCCCAGCGCTGGCGGTAGCGCGGATCGATGCGTCCGCGCCACCACAGATAAGCCAGCAGTGGCAATGTGGCGGCCTGCAGCAGCAGGCTGTAGGCCCATCGCATCAGCGCCAATGATCGGCCACCCATTGGGTGGGCGGCACGCGGCGATACCACTTGCCGCTGACCCCTTCGATGGCGTCGGGCGGATTGGGCTTGCCGTGAAACGCGATGATCCTGGCGCCGGGCGGAATACGTGGTGATGTGAACCAGCTCATCAGCCCGCGCGCCACGCAATGGCGCTTGAAGCTCACGCACCAGCCCAGCGGCCAGAACTGCACCTTGCCCTGGCGCCCGAGGTATTGGGTGATGTATTCCTGTTCATTGCGCACATCGGCGATCGACGCCGGGTAGCCGTCCTTCAGATGGGCCAGCGCGTCGGCATGGGCCCCGATCTCGAAGCGGTAGACCGACGTGTTGCCGGTGCCGTCCTTCTTGTCCCATTCGCGGATCACGCAAAAGCTTCCGGGGTGGTCGAAAAAGCAGTCGATGGAATCGACTATGACGATGTCCAGATCCAGGAACAGGGTAGGGCCCCGCAGGTCGTACAGCGGGTCGGCAAAGCTGGCCAGCTTGAGCCAGCCATGGCCGAAAGACCAGCTCTCGCGCTTGTCGAACGGCGCAAATCCGACTGGCGGAATGGGTCGCACATCGATGCCGGCATCGATGCCGTCTTTGTCATCGCACAGGCAGACAAAGCGAAACGGCCGTTTCAGATGCCGGCGCACCATGTTGTGCAGGCGGTTGACGTATTGCGGGCCGTATTTGCTGCCCCATTTGATGCACAACACGTTGACGGTCTGCATGGTGGTCCGCGTTTCCTTGATCGGTGTTGCGCGCCATGCCGGCACGTGGCCGGCGCTGGCACCGGAACGCTGGTGGCGTCCCGTCCTGTCTTACTTGAGCAAAATGGCGTTGATCGACTGCAGATCGTCGGCTGTCAGGCTGCCATTGGCCTGGCGCAGCCGCAATCCGCCCACCAGCACGTCATAGCGTGCCTTGGCGAGGTCGCGCTTGGTCTGGAACAACTGGCTCTGGGCATTGAGCACGTCGATGTTGATGCGCACGCCGACCTGATAGCCGAGCTTGTTGGCGTCGAGCGCGCTTTGGCTCGATGCCTCTGCCGC
>JBBKVW010000447.1:0-4306 GCA_037968655.1 Burkholderiaceae bacterium | reverse complement strand
AAGCGCGGCTGGTCCACCAGCCCGAACGCAGCGTTGCCAACGCGCTTTTCAAAGCGCGGCTGCATCATCCAGATCTCACGCATGTCGCCGGCCAGCTTGCCGCCGCCGGACACATCACCGATGCGCTCGGAAAACACCTGGTCGATCGCGTCCTGCAAGGCCGGGAAAGTTGGCAGGCGCTCCGGCTCCTGCATGCGCCGGCCCCAGCCATCGCGTACGTCGGACCACAGGACGCAGGCCAGCAGGAAACTGGGCGCGACCGGCTTGTCCTCGCCCACGCGCCGGTCGGTGTCCTGCAGCGCAGCATTGACAAATGGCTGCTGTGCGCGCTCCACGACCAGGTCGAGCAGCGGGTAGATGCCCTTGCCCAGGCCGAGCTCCTGCAGCTGCGCGATCGTGGCCAGCGAGTGGCCGGTCTGCAACAGCTTGAGCATTTCGTCGAACAGGCGGCTTTGCGGCACATCGGCCAGCAGGGCCTTCATGCGCACCAGCGGCGCCGCCGTCTTGGGCTCGATCGTGAACCCGAGCCCCTTGAGCTTGGCCGAGAAGCGCACTGCCCGGATGATGCGCACCGGGTCTTCACGGTAGCGTTGCGCCGGGTCGCCGATCATGCGCAGCACCCGCTTGGCCGAATCCTTGATGCCACCGTGGTAGTCGACCACGATCTGGGTCTCGGGGTCGTAGTACATCGCGTTGATGGTGAAATCACGCCGCACTGCGTCCTGTTCCTGCGGGCCCCAGACGTTGTCGCGCAGCACCCGGCCGCTGGCGTCCACCGCATGGGTCATGCCGGCCAGTTCACTCTTGCTGGTGCGTTCGTTGCCCGTGACCTGCCCCGCCGCCGCGTTATCAAGATAGGCGCGAAAGGTCGAGACCTCGATTACTTCATGCTCGCGGCCGCGCCCGAACACCACATGCACGATGCGAAAACGCCGCCCGATGATGAAGGCGCGCCGGAACAGTCCCTTGACCTGCTCGGGCGTGGCATTGGTGGCGACGTCGAAGTCCTTGGGCCGAAGCCCGACCAGCAGGTCACGCACGGCGCCGCCGACGATGTAGGCCTCGAATCCACCCTGCTGGAGGGTGCGCACCACAGTGGCAGCACGCTCGTCGACCAGGGCCGGATTGATCTTGTGTTCAGCGGCAGCTACGTCGCGCCGCTTGCCGAAGTTGGGCTTGGCGCTGGTCGCGGCCTTCTTGCCCAGTAGTTTGTCGATGAAGTTCTTGATCATTATGTGGTCGGAAACAGGTCCAGTATGCGCCATCCGCGTTGCTGCGCGATGGCCCGCAGCCGCGGGTCGGGGTTGGTCGCCACCGCTTCGTCAACGCGCTCGAGCAGTGGCAGGTCATTGGTGGAGTCGGAATAAAAACGCACTGTCACATCCGACCACTGCAGGCCGCGGCCGGCCAGCCATTGTTCGAAGCGGGTCACCTTGCCCTCGCGGGCGGAAGGAACACCGGCGATGGCGCCAGTGATCCAGCCGCTGCCGCCGGGGCTGTCGTCCATTGCGAGTTCCACCGCGATCAGCTCCGGCACGCCCAGCGCCTGGGCAATCGGTCGGGTGACAAAGGAATTGGTCGCCGTGATGATGGCCAGCGAATCGCCCTGGCCCCGGTGTTCGGCAATCAGTTCGAGCGCCTCTGGCCGGATCGCCGGGCGCACGACGCTGTCCATGAACTGCGCATGCGCCAGCGCCGACGCGTGCGCACCGTGCACACGCAAGGCCTCGGTGGCAAAACGCACATAGTCGTGGATATCGAGCGTACCGGCCTGGTAGTGGGCGAAAAACTCCTCATTGCGCCGCGCAAAGGCAATCGGATCGGTCCAGCCTATCGTGGTCGTGAAAACACCCCAGGCGTAATCCGAATCGATCGGCAGCAGCGTGTGGTCGAGATCGAACAAGGTCACGCGGGCCTTGCCGGACGCAACGCCGCTTCGATCCATCTGCCGCCCTTCGTGCGTCACCTCAGGACTCTTCCATCATGGCGCGGATCATCGGCACGGTGATCGCCCGCTTGGTACGCAGCGCGTAGGCGTCGATAAGGTCCAGCAGTTCCATCAGGCTGGGCAAGTCGCGGCTGAAGCGCGTCAACATGAAATCCATCACCTCGTCGCCAAGAAAGATGCCTTTGGCGTCGGCAGCCTGACGCAGCACCGAGCGGCGCTCGGGCTCGCTGAGCACCGTCAATGCAAACACATGCCCCCAGCCAAGCCGGGTGCGCAGGTCCTCGCGCAGCCGCAGTCCGGCAGGGGCCAGATCGCCGCTGGCCAGCACCGCGCGTTGCAAGGTTTGTGCATGGACAAACCAGTTGAATGCCGCCTTTTGCTGGACCGCGGAATACAGATGCACATCGTCCAGCATCACGGCGCCCCAGCTTTCGCTGAACTCGGGCGGCTCCTGCACCGTCGCATCCATCCAGCCGGTCGCACCGCCCTGCCCGCGCATGGCCTCTCGCACCGCCTTGAGCAGATGGGTCTTGCCGCTGCCGCTTGACCCCCACAGATAAGTGGGAACTGGCGAGCGCAGCGTTTGGTTGCCGGCGCGACCGAGCCACAGACCCATGTGCTGGTGCGCCGCGAGATTCGGGCCGGGGAAGAAATTCTGCAGTGTCGGCCCGGTCGCCAGGCCGATATCGAGCGCGATCTGCTTCATGGGCGCTCATTCACCCCTGTACAGACCACTGTCCAGGTAAGTCCGGTGGGCGCGGCGGATGGCCACCAGCAACACGGCGCTGGCCGGCAGCGCAATCAGCACGCCAACGAATCCGAGCAGCTGGCCAAATGCCAGCAGGGCAAAAATCACCGCCAGCGGATGCAGGCCGATGCGCTCGCCCAACAATCGTGGCGTGAGGTACAGGCTCTCGACGGTCTGTCCAAGGCCGTAGACGACGGCCACCATCAGCAGTGCCTTGCCCGGCCCGGCCTGGGCCGAGAATTCCAGCAATCCTGTCAGCGTGGCCATGACCAGGCCCAGGCCGAATCCGAGGTAGGGAACAAATACCGCCAGCCCGGTGAACACGCCGATCGGCAGCGCCAGGTCCAGGCCGAACAGGGCCAGGCCGATGCTGTAGAAGGCCGCCAGAATCAGCATCACCAGCAGTTGCCCGCGCAGGTACTGGCCCAGCACCTGATCGGCCTCGGCGGTAAAGCTGTCGAACGCGGCGCGGCCGCGCCGCGGCACCAGTTGCTGCACCGACGAGACGAAACGGTCCCAGTCCATCAGCAGGTAGAACAATGCCACCGGAATCAGCACCGCATTGCCGATGATGGCAAATGCCACACTGCCGCCCAGCTTGAGCGACGCCATCATCGAGCCGAAGGCGTCCTCGAAATTGGCATTGAGGTACTTGAGCACAAAGGCCTTGATGTTGGCCACGTCCAGTGACATGCTGACGCCAAAGCGCTCCAGCAGCGGCTTGACCGCCGTATTGAGCCGGTCAAACAGGATCGGCACCTGTTCGCGCATCAGTGGCAGTTCCTTGGCCAGAATCGGCACGATGAGCAGGGCAACGCCCAGCACCACGACAAAAAACAGGAACTGCACCAGCAGCACGGCCAGCAGGCGCGGCAACTTGCCGCCGCGGGCGCGGTCCAGCCGGTTGACCAGCGGCGTCATGGCATAGGCAAACACCGCAGACACGACAAATGGTGTCAGTACCGGCGCCAGCAACCACAGAGAGAAGATGATGAACGCAGCGATCGCGGCCCATGCGGCGGCGGACTTCTGGGTTGCGGTGAACTGCATACATGGGAGCGGGTGTCAACCCGTAGAATCTGGGCAAATTCTATCGGGGTCGGCCACCGTCCCTGACCGCCGGCACACATGCCGGCCGACGCCTGTGACGCCATGACCACTGCAAGCCCCAAATCCGCCCTGTCCTACAAGGACGCAGGTGTCGATATCGACGCTGGTGACGCCCTGATTGAACGCATCAAGCCCCTGGCCCGCAAAACCATGCGCGAAGGCGTACTGGCGGGAATCGGCGGCTTTGGCGCGCTGTTCGAAGTACCAAAGCGCTACAAGGAGCCGGTGCTGGTCAGCGGCACCGACGGCGTGGGCACCAAGCTCAAGCTGGCCTTCGAATGGAACATGCATGACACGGTGGGCATCGACCTGGTGGCCATGAGCGTCAACGACGTGCTGGTGCAAGGTGCCGAGCCGCTCTTCTTCCTGGATTACTTTGCCTGCGGCAAGCTGGACGTCGACACGGCGGCCGCCGTGGTGGGCGGCATTGCGCGCGGCTGCGAGTTGTCCGGCTGTGCGCTGATCGGCGGCGAAACCGCCGAAATGCCCGGTATGTATCC
>JBBKVW010000446.1:0-4699 GCA_037968655.1 Burkholderiaceae bacterium | reverse complement strand
CACGCATCATGCCGCAGGACGTGTTCTTGCGGCGCACGGCAGCTCGACCCACACAGGACGGCCAGTGACTGGTTTCGGGCAAGCAGTTCTGAAATCTGTAGACCCGCTGTCAGTCTTCTGGAGCCAGTCATCTCGCTCCGAAGCCGACCGTCGAAATTGAACGTCGGGTATCGAGAAAGTTGTAGACCCGGGTTGCAGCGTGTCCGGTCGGTCGCGGCGGTGCGCTGAACTCACGGTGTCGGCCACATTGCAGTCATTCAGGCGGCTGGTGGCCTGTCACATCCGATGGCGTTGGCACTGCGACGGCAGCAAGGGCCGCCATAGCAAGCATCAAGGGCCGGCGCCTCACTCGACCACCTCGGTTGCCTGCAGCAGCAGGCTCTGCGGCAGCGTCAGCCCGAGTGCCTTAGCGGTCTTCTGGTTTAGCGCCAGATAGAAGCGGGTCGGCTGCTCCACCGGCAGCTCGCCGGGCGGCGTGCCCTTCAGGATGCGGTCCAGGTAGTAGGGCAGCCGCCGCGCTTCGTCCTCGATGCGCCAGCCATAGGACATCAGCACGCCGGCGCGCGTCAGCTCCTGAAACTGGCTCATCATCGGCAGCCGGTGTTCGAGGGCCAGCGCCGCGATGCGCGCCCTGTGCGTCACCACGAAGGGCTGGCCCATCAGCATCACGGCATGGGGGCGATCGGCCGCCAGCGCCGTGAAGGCCGCGTCCATGTCCTGCTGCGTACGCATCGGCACCCAGCGCAGCTGCATGCCCAAACGCTGCGCGGCAGCGGCCATGTCGGGCTGCACCGCGTTGTGCACCGAAAAGTCAGGGTTCATCAGCGCGCCGATGCGCTGGGCGCGCGGCACAGCCTGCTTCAGCAGATCGAGCCACTTGCCAACCAACCCATCGGTCAGGCCGCCCAGACCGGTGACGTTGCCGCCCGGCCGCGCCAAGTTGCTGACGAAGCCCGCACCAACCGGGTCGCCGACTGTGAGAAAGACGATCGGGATCGTCGACGTGGCCTTCATCACCGGGCCCACTGCCGGCGAGCCGGAAACCACGATCACGTCCACGCGGCGCTGCACCAGCTCCGCCGCCAGGCCGGGGATGCGCTCGAAGCGGCCGTCGTAGTGCAGATTGTCGAGCATGAAGTGCGTGCCCTCGACCCAGCCGCGCTCGCGCATCGCCTCGAAGAACACGGCCGGCAGGTCGGTCGTCGCAAACGGCTGGTTGGTGATCCAGCCGATGCGCTTGATGCCCGCAGGTGCTTGCGGCCTGGCGGGGCGAGCCGCCAGCAGGCCAATCGCGGCCAGTGCCGACATCGTCACGAGCTTGCGTCGGGTCTTGCTCATTCGATCACCTCGGCGGTTCGTGTTCGACGCCTTCGAGCTTGCGCGTGACGCATCCCTGCCCACATACTGATGCGTGGCTCGTATGCCTTGACATATGCAATCGACCACCCTTCTCCATCGGCAGTTGCTGGCCAAGGCGAAGGCAAACGCGGCCGCGTCGGGCACCAGCTGATGGCCCTGCTCGAACAGGCGCTGCGCGAGTCGCCCTGAGTGCGGCCGACAAACGCGCCGTCGGTCTGGTCAATCTCACTGCCGCGGCAAGTCGGAAGCACATCCCTGGCAGCACGGGCATGCGCCGCCTTCAGCCTACCCACCGACTCATCACCGGAATGCTTCGTCAGTTTGGTGCTGTCGACAACGTCGGTCAAGAGCAGGGCACGCAGATCGCTCATGAAATTGGCCATTTAGAGTACCGAGATGTGGCAAGGTGAATCGGCTTGCCAATTTTCGGGAATAAAGCGGGGCAACGCAAGCCCAGGTGCGCCATAGCGTGGCATTCAGTGCTCGCACGGCGGGCTGCAGTTCACTTGGGTATCCATGGCGCTCGACCTCGCATCCACTGTTTCAAGCTCACCGATGGCCTATCGAAATCCGGCGCTTCGCACGTATGCGAGCGCCAGCCGCCCCGTCTTCTTCTACATGCGTTACCACGCCAAGCGCAGCGCCGAGGTCGGCCTGTCCGGAACGTTAAGTTCCAAGGTAGAGCGGTCCGCCTCCTGAACGGGACCTGAGCGGCCGGTTTCGGCGACCGCCGACATTCAGGCGCGGAATTCGAATGTCGGCAGCCAGTCTTCTGGAGCCTGTCGACCGGTTCTGACGCAGACCATCAAAATCGCACGTCGGGTATCGAGAAAGTTGTAGACCCGGGTTGCAGCGGAAGCGGTCCTACGTCGAACAACGGCTGACCGTCAGGTCTCGTAAATACCAGTCATTGAATCACCTCATCGGCGCGCAACAGCAGAGACTGCGGGATCGTGATGCCGAGGGCCTTGGCAGTTTTCAGATTGATCACGAACTCGAAGTCGGTGGGCTGCTGCACCGGCAGGTCGGCCGGTTTGGCGCCTTTGAGAATCCTGTCGACGTAGCTGGCGGCCTTGCGCCAATGCCAGCTATCGGACGAAAGGTAGGACATCAGGCCGCCCTCGACCGCCAGCATGCGGGCGCCGAATATCGATGGCACCCGGTGGCGAAGCGTCAACTCGATGATGCGTCCGCGTTGGCGGAAAAACATCGGGTCGCCCACCACCACCATGGCACCGCCGACGGCGCGCGCGATGGCGCCGTCCAGTTCCTCGGGCGCACCGACGTCGATGCGCTCGAGTTGCAAGCCCAGCTTCTTCGCGCGCGTCAGCATCGCGTCAATGAAAAAGCGATTGGCGGGGTTGACGCTGCTCATCAGCACGCTGATTCGACTGAGCTGCGGCATTGCAGCCTGCAGCAGCTCGAGCTGCTTGCCAAGCACCTCTTCACCTGCCGCCGAGGTGCCGGTCAGGTCGCCGCCCGGCCGTGCCAGGCTGACCACGAAACCCGCACCCACCGGATCGCCGGCGTTGATCATGACGATGGGCAGGCCCGGTGCGCCATCGCGTGCCGAGCGAATGGAGGTGGTGCCCGCCGCCATGATGAGCGCCACCGGCAGTGCCCTGAGTTCGCCAGCGAGTTCGCGCTGGCGCTGTGGATTCGGACCGGCATAACGCGTCTCGACAATCAGGTTCCTGCCATCGATCCAGCCGAGATCGCGCAACGCTGCGAACAGATTCTCGAGGTTGGGCGCATAGGTGGGGTTGGGCCCGTTGGCGTTGGCGATCAGGCCGATCCTGGGCAGCTTGTCCGCCTGTTGCGCCCGCAGGGGCGGCGCGGCGAACAACCCGACAGCCAGCTGCGCCAGGAAAGTCTTGCGATTCATCATTGAATCACCTCGTCGGCGCGCAGCAGGAGGGATTGCGGGATGGTCAGACCCAGCGCCTTTGCGGTTTTCAGATTGAATACCAATTCGAACTTCGTAGGCTGCTCAACTGGAAGCTCCGCGGGTTTGGCGCCCTTCAGAATCTTGTCGATATAGAGGGCGGCGCGACGATGCATTTCGTTGAAATCGGGTCCATACGACATCAGCCCACCCGCTGTGACCAAGCTCCGTGGCAGGTACATTGCCGGCAATCTTGCGCGCGCGGCCAGATCAGGGATGAGCTGCTCCGGGAAATGGAAGATCGGATCGCCAATGACCCACAGCGCGTCGGCCTTTTCCTGCACGGCAGAATTAATGGCGCGATCGATATCCCCTGGTTTGCTGACTTCAAGCATCTGCAGTTGCACTCCCAACTGCCGTGCCGCGGGCGGCGCTTCCACTGAAAAGAGCGCGCTGGCGACCGCGTTACCTGGGTTGATCAAGACCGCGATCCGAGTCGCTTTTGGCACCGCTTGCTTCAAAATCTCGAGCGACTTGCCAAATATTCCGCCTGGGACCAGCGTCGCCAGTCCTGTGACGTTCCCTCCCGGTCGGCCAAGGGTCTCGACCAATCCGACGCGAACCGGATCGGCGACCGCAATGAACACGATGGGAATGGTGGATGTGGCGTTCTTGGCTGCCAGGCTTGGCTGCGGCGCTGCGGCGACGATGAGGTTTAACTTGAGGGCAACCAACTCCTGCGCGAGAGCCGGCAAGCGATCAAGCTTCCCTTCCGCGGCGCGATACTCAATCTGCAGGTTGCTACCCTCGACCCATCCGGCGCTGCGCAGCCCGTCCCGTAGCGCTTCTATCCCGGGGTGGCCCTGACAACGGGTGGCGCAGAGCAATCCGATGTGCGCAACGTTTGCCGTTGGCTGTGCGCCAGCGTTCAGCGACACGGCGAAGAGGACGCTCGCACCGCTGAGAATCCAAGTCCGCCGGCCCATCACCGACTCACCTCGTCGATGAAGAAAGGAACAAGTGCCGCCCGCCGCTTAAGGTCCACTGCCCCAGGTATCCGAACATGGATGCGCTGTTTCATGATTACCCCTTTGCGCAGCTGAAATCAACAGGCGTTGTGGGATCAGAGGGCGCGGTGCCCGATGATGCCAATTTGCTGATAGTCTACGCGCGTATGGCCGGGATGGGCTGCTAAGCTGTCATACACGGCCGGGCGGTGAAAGTCTGTAACCAGTCTTAAAGAGTCCGACATGCGGGAAATTTGGGCGACCGCTTGCGACTTTCGATGGTGATTTCGAATTTCAAACTGCCTGCTCCGAAGCTGACGATCAGGCTGGCCCTCTCAGTCAAAACGCAGGAGAGTTGAATTCCTTTCAACTGCAAGGAGTTCATGATGAAAGAATCGTCGAACACGTCCGGCCACGAAGCGTGGAACAAGGGCAAGCTGGTCGGCCA
>JBBKVW010000445.1:0-8278 GCA_037968655.1 Burkholderiaceae bacterium | reverse complement strand
GCAATGCGCTCGACCAGGAAGCCCTCGATGTAGAACTGCTGGATGTTGATGAAGGGAGGTTGCGCCGACAGCTGGAAGCTGCTTTGCTGGCGCAGGTCGAAGGCATACACCTCGTCATGCCCGGCAAAGGTGCGCCCAACGCTCCACTGGATGCCCTTGGCGGCGATGCGTTCGTAGATGCCCAGCCGGTGGAAGATCTCCAGTGATTTTTGCGTGTAGCAGATGCCGCGGGAGGAGGCCCCCTTGACGCCGACCGAGTTGTCCTCGTCCAGCACTACAGCCGCGATGCCCTGGCGCGCCAGCGCGCAGGCCAAAGTCAGCCCTGTGATGCCGGCGCCGACGATGACGATCGGATGGCGCACGACAATGTTCGATTGCAGTTCTGGCGGAGCTACGAACGGGTATTCGGGCAGGCTATAGCCGCCCTTGGCGAATTCATACCCATTGGTGTAGGCGGCAGCCTTGAAGGGCTGGCCTGTGTTGCTGTTAGACGATCTGCGCATGGGCTGCCTTGCGATGGGAAAAATCAAGTGGCTCGGTGAGACGGGTTGACCTGCAAACCGCCGTCAGTCAGCACCAGCGCTGCAGCGCCGGCAATGCCCTGCTTTCGGTCCTTGCGCCATTGTGCTTTGCGCGCAGTCCATGCATCCAGCCGGGCCCGGGCATTGTGGCTTTCATCGGCCATCTGCGCTGCGCTGGCCACATCCGCCGAGAGTTCCAACCGCACGCCATTGGGGTCGAAGAAGTAGATGCTCTTGAATATGTGGTGGTCGGTCACTCCGATCACGTCGACGCCATGCGCTTGCAGGCGCGTGCGCATGGCGTCGAGCTGCGCCAGCGTGTCGACCCGAAATGCGATGTGGTTGACCCAGGCCGGCGTGTTGGGTGAGGGCAGGGCGGCCTCGTCGTCGCCGAGGTCGAAAAACGCAATGTAGGAGCCGTCTTGCAGGCGAAAGAAAAAGTGCGTGTAGGGACAGTATTCGCCGGTGCTGGGAACATGGTCGCTCTGGATGATGTGGTACAGCGGCAGGCCCAGGATGTCCTCGTAGAAATGCCGTGTCTCCTCCGCGTCGCGTGCCCGGTAGGCGTAATGGTGCAGCTGCTGGATCGGCGCGGCTGCGGGCGTTGTGGCTGGAGCGGGTGTGGCTTGCATGACGAAGTCCGGTGCGGAGCGATCAGCGCTGTGCAGGCATCAATTTCGGCGCGCTGGCGGCGATGAAATCACTATAGCGCAATGGGTGATTGGGACAAGGCGGTCCCGATGCCGCTAGCACATACGCCGGTGGGTAGTGACTCAGGCAGGGCCGGGCCTGGGCGCGGCTGCGAGAAATCCAATGCGCTAATTGGAAACAAGGGTTTACCCGCGGCGCGCTTGGCCTGTGCATGACCTGTATCGGTTTGCGGCGCTCAATAGCCACATTGAATCGGCCACATTGATTGTCCCAATCGGAATCCGCAGAAAACCCGGCTACCCTAGAAGGCTCTTCGGACATGTCATGCCCGAAGCAGATCTGTTGAACTTCAATCCACAAGGAGATATCCATGGCAGCACTCAAAGGCTCCAAGACGGAAGAAAACCTGAAAGCCGCCTTCGCGGGCGAATCGCAGGCCAACCGCCGTTATCTGTATTTCGCGAACCAGGCTGACATCGAAGGCCAGAACGACGTGGCGGCGCTGTTCCGTTCCACGGCCGAAGGCGAGACCGGCCACGCGCATGGCCATCTGGAGTGGCTCGAGCAGTGCGGCGACCCGGCGACCGGGCTGCCGATCGGCGCCACCCGTGACAACCTCAAGGCCGCCGTGGCCGGCGAGACCCATGAGTACACCGACATGTACCCCGGCATGGCCAAGACCGCGCGTTCCGAAGGCCATGACGAGATCGCCGATTGGTTCGAAACCCTGGCCAAGGCCGAACGTAGCCACGCCAATCGCTACACCAGGGCTCTGACCGAACTGGTCGACTGATAGTGCCCAGTGCCGCGCCTGCAAAGGCGTTGCGCTCTGGCTGCCGGCCACCGATGGTGGCTGGCTGAGCCCAGCAGTCCGCGACTGCTGGGCTCAGCCCCAACAATAACAAGCAACGAGGACACGATGGCGAAAGAAGGCAACCTGGAAGCCCCGACCCGGCACCCGATCGACTGGAAGGGCGCCGACTACTACAACGAGGAATCCACCTTCAAGGAACTCGAGCGCATCTTTGACATCTGCCACGGCTGCCGGCGCTGCGTCAGCCTGTGCGGCTCCTTTCCGACCTTGTTCGACCTGGTCGACGAGAGCACGACCATGGAGGTCGACGGCGTTGACAAGAAGGACTACTGGAAGGTGGTCGATCAGTGCTACCTGTGCGACCTGTGCTACATGACCAAGTGCCCCTATGTGCCGCCGCATGAATGGAACGTGGATTTCCCGCACACCATGCTGCGCGCCAAGGCAATCAAGTTCAAGAAGGGCGATGTCGGCATCGGCGAGCAGCTTTTGGCTTCCACTGATGTGCACGGCAGCCTGGCCGGCATTCCGGTCGTCGTGCAGACCGTCAATGCGGTCAATCGCACCAAGCCGGCGCGCGCGCTGATGGAAAAGGCCCTGGGCGTGGACAAGGACGCCTGGCTGCCAGCCCTGGCAACCAGGAAATTTCGCTCTGCTGCGCCGCAGAGCACGCCGCATCCGGTGCGCGACGGCGCAAAGACGCCGGGCAAGGTGGTGATCTATTCCACCTGCTACGTCAACTACAACGAACCGGGCATCGGACTGGACCTGCTCAAGCTGCTGGAGCACAACGCGGTGCCCTACGTGCTGGTCGAGAAGGAAAAATGCTGCGGCATGCCCAAGCTCGAACTGGGCGACCTGGAATCGGTGCACGACAACAAGCAGGTCAACATCCCCATCCTGGCCAGATATGCGAAAGATGGGTTTGCGATCCTGTCTGCCGTGCCCAGTTGCACGCTGATGTACAAGCAGGAGCTGCCGCTGATGTACCCGCACGATGCCGATGTCCTGCTGGTGCAGGACGCCATGTGGGACCCGTTTGAATATTTCATGGCACGCAAACGCGACGGCCTGCTCAAGACCGAGTTCGTGCAGCCACTGGGCAAGATCAGCTACCAGATTCCCTGCCACGGCCGGGTGCAGAACATCGGCAAGAAGACCGAGGAAATGCTCAAGATGGTGCCCGGCACCAGCGTGCATACCCATGAGCGCTGCTCGGGCCATGCCGGAACCTTCGGCGTCAAGAAGGCGACCCACCAAACTGCGATGAGGATCGGCAAGCCGCTGTTCAAGGCCATGGCCAACCACAAGGATGGCGGGCCACCCGACGTGATCAGCTCGGACTGCCCGCTGGGCGGCCACCATATCGCGCAGGGCTTTGAGGTCAACCAGCACGGCGCCGTGCCGCAAAAACATCCACTCACGCTGGTGCGTGAAGCCTACGGCCTGAAATAGGCCACGCATTGATTCAGGAGAGCGCCATGCAGATGACCGGACATATCACCCCCGACAGCCTGATGGGCCTGGAGGCCTACAGCAAGTACCGCAAGACGCACAAGGCCGAAATCATGGCGCACCGCAGGCTGCGCTCGGTGGGCCTGGGCGAGCACATCACGCTGCAATTCGAAAGCGAGATGACGATCCGCTACCAGATCCAGGAGATGCTGCGGATCGAGAAGATCTTCGAGGAAGAGGGCATCGTGCAGGAGATCGATGTCTATGCGCCGCTGCTGCCCGAGGGCAGCAACTGGAAGGCCACGATGCTGATCGAGTACCCGGACGAGAACGAGCGCAGACGTGAACTGGCCCGTCTGATCGGCGTCGAAGACCGCATGTTTGTCGAGGTCGAAGGCATGGCGCGTGTCTATGCGATCGCCGACGAGGACCTGGAACGCGAGAACGACGAGAAGACCTCGGCTGTGCACTTCGTGCGCTTTGAACTCACGGCGGCCATGTGTGCTGCCGTCAAGGCTGGCGCCAGCGTCAAGCTGGGCTGCGACCATACCAACTATCCGGCACACATGACGATCGCGCCCGAGACCATGGCCTCGCTGGCAGGGGACCTGCGCTAACGCGGGCAAGGACGCGCACCACAGGACGACCATGACCGACAGCCTGAACGTCGCTGTCATCGGTCTTGGAGTGATGGGCCAGCGCATGCTTGAGCGCATCGCGCAGCACCCGCGCCTGAAGACCACGATGGTCTGGGACTCCAATCCCGACACGCGGGCGCGCACGCTTGAACTGCATCCGGAACTGGGCAGCGCCGATACCGTAGAACAGGTGATCGGCAGCCCCGGCCTGCACAGTGCCTACATCGCCACGCCGCCTGGCGCACATCCGCGTCTGAGCGAGCTGGCCTTGAACGCGGGTCTGGCCGTGCTGTGCGAAAAACCACTGGCCGTCGACTTCGATGCGGCGCGCCGGACCATCCGGCATATCGCCGACAACAAGCTGCGCGCAGCGGTCAACTTTTCGCTCGCGTCGTCACAAGGACTGGCCTGCCTGCAAAACTATTTCGGTGCCGCTTCAGCCTTGCCGCTGGGAGCCGTGCAGCAGGTCGACATCGGCCTGGCATTTGCCGCCTGGCCCAGACCCTGGCAGCTGGCTGCCGGTGACTGGTTGAGCGAACGCAAGGAAGGTGGCTTTGCGCGCGAGGTGCTGTCGCATTTCATTTTTGTACTGCAGCGCGTGCTGGGCCCGGCCAATGTCTGGAGCGGCAAGGTGGTCTATCCGGCCGATGGCCATGGCGCCGAAACCGCCTTGCAGGCTGTGCTGCGTATTGACGCAGTGACAGTGCGCGTCAGTGGCCGGGTCGATCCGACGGTGCCGGTGGCGGACCGCAATCGCATGTGCTGGCGCGCCGCCGGCGGTGCCATCACCCTGCGCGACTGGTTTGGCATTGGGCTGCAGAAAAGCGGTGCGGCTGAACATGCCCTGGGCGATGCCGACGCCATGCGCGCAGCCGGTCAGCTGGCGCAGATGGACCAGTGGGTTGCGATGATCGAAGGGCGCGCGCACCTGCTGCCCGGCTTTGACGAGGCGCTCGCGGTGCAGGAGACGATCGAGGCGATACTGCGCTCGGTTTGAGTGTCGTGGCCGGGCCATGCGGGTTCGTCCCGAAGGCACTGCATGCCTGCCACGGCTGGGATAATCGCAGTCACGCTTTGCAAAAAACCATGTTGTTTCTCCTGTCACCGGCCAAGTCGCTGGACTACCAATCCCCCGGGCCCGATGTGCCCCACAGCGAGCCGCTGTTTGTCTCCGATTCGGTCAAGCTGATCCGCGAACTGCGCCAATACAAGGCCGCGCAGATCGCCGAGCTGATGGACCTGAGCGAGGACCTGTCGCGCCTGAACGTGGCGCGCTACAAGGCATGGCGGCGCGCAGTGCCGCCGCACGCAGCGCGCCAGGCAGTGCTGGCCTTTGACGGCGATGTCTATGGCGGCCTGCAGGCCAGGCGCATGGACCCGCAGGAACTGGCCTGGGCGCAGGACCATGTAGCCATACTGAGTGGCTTGTACGGCGTGCTGCGCCCGCTGGACCGCATGCAGCCCTACCGCCTGGAGATGAAAACCCGGCTGCCCAATGAGCGGGGCAGCAACCTGTACCAGTTCTGGGGCAAGCGCATCGCGCAGTACCTGAACCAGCGTCAGGCCGGCCAGGCCGGCGCGGTGGTGGTCAATCTGGCCTCGCAGGAGTACTTCCGGTCAGTCGATCGCAAGGCGCTGAAGGCGCGCGTGGTGGATTGTGTTTTCGAAGAGGCCCGCAACGGCGGGTATCAGGTCATCAGTTTCATGGCCAAGCGGGCACGCGGCCTGATGGCACGGCATGCGGTGCAACTGCGCGCCAGCGCGGTGGAGCAACTGGAATCGTTCAACGCCGAGGGTTATGCGCTTTCGCGCGAGGCGTCAGAACCTGATCGACTGGTATTTCGGCGCAGCGCCCCCAACTGACGCATCGCGGCCCGGCAGCACACCGCGGTCGCAGACGTTTGCAATCACGTCAATCACACTATCTCCAGACAAGGACTCGCATGCAGGTAAAGGCCAACGGTATCCATATCGAAATACAGGACAGCGCCGACGGAGACGCTGCTGCTGCCAAGCGCCCGGTCGTCTTGCTGATCATGGGACTGGGCATGCAACTGGTGGCCTGGCCGCCGGCGGTGGTGCAACAGCTGGTCGATGCCGGCTACCGGGTGATCCGCTTTGACAACCGCGACATCGGGCTGTCGCAGCATTTCGACCATCTGGGCACGCCCAACATCATCTGGGCCGGCGTCAAGCACCGCCTGGGCTGGCGCATCAAGGCGCCCTATAGCTTGCACGACATGGCTGCCGATGCCGTCGGTGTGCTCGACGCCTTGCAGATCGCCAAGGCCCATGTTGTCGGGGTCAGCATGGGCGGCATGATCGCCCAGCGGGTCACGCTGGCCGCACCCGATCGGGTGCAGAGCCTGACCAGCATCATGAGTTCGAGCGGTGCGCGCGAACTGCCGCAGGCCGACCCGAAGGTGATGAAGGTGCTGTTCAGCCGCCCGGCCAACAAATCGCGCGATGCCATCGTGGCCCACTATGTGCGGCTGTACAAGGCCATCGGCAGCCCGGGTTTTCCGACCGACGAGGCCGAATTGACGCAGCGCATCGGCGTCGGCGTGGACCGCAGCTTCCATCCGGCCGGCACCTTGCGCCAGATGGTGGCGATCGTCGCCGACACGACACGGGCGGCGGAACTGGCGCGCATCGACAAGCCCACGCTGGTGCTGCATGGCCATGCCGACCCGCTGGTGCCTTTCGTGCACGGGCAGGACACCGCGCGGCGCATTCCCGGCGCGCGCTTTCATGGCATCGAGGGCATGGGCCATGATCTGGCCGCCGGCGTGGTTGATCGGCTGTTGCCGCACATGGCGCCCTTCCTGATGGCGCATCGCTGAGTCGGTACATGCACACGCCGCACGAATCCCAGCTCGGCAAGGCGACGCAGTACCCTGACCAGTACGACGCCAGCCTGCTGTACCCGATTGCCCGTGCGCCCAACCGCGCTGAAATCGGTGTCGGCGCCACGCTGCCGTTCCTGGGGGCCGACCTGTGGACGGCGTTTGAACTGGGCTGGCTGAACCTGCGCGGCAAGCCGCAGCTGGCGCTTGGGCATTTCACGGTGCCCTGCGAGACGCCCAACATCATCGAGAGCAAGTCCTTCAAGCTGTACCTGGGCAGTTTCAACAACAGCCGCTTTGAAGATGTGGATGCGGTCCTGGCCCTGCTGCGCAGCGATCTCAACGCGGCGCTTTGGCACGGCAGCCCGGCGGTGGGCGCGGGTGTCGGCGTGCGCCTTGTTACCCCCGACCTGTTCGAGCGCGAGGCGGTGCATGAAATGGACGGCCTGAGCCTGGACCGGCTGGACGTGGAATGCAGCCTGTACACACCGGCGCCCGAACTGCTGCATGCCGATTTCGAATTCCAGCCAGTGACCGAAATCCTGTGCAGCCGCCTGCTCAAAAGCAATTGCCTGGTGACCGGCCAGCCCGACTGGGGCAGTGTGCAGATCAGCTACAGCGGGCCGCAGATCAACCAGGAGGGCCTGCTGAAGTACCTGGTGAGCTTTCGCAACCACAACGAGTTTCACGAGCAGTGCGTGGAGCGCATCTACATGGACATCTGGCGCCGCTGCAAACCGCAGCGCCTGTCGGTCTATGCGCGCTACACCCGCCGCGGCGGGCTGGACATCAACCCGTTTCGCACCAGCGCGCCGCTGGCCCTGCCGCGCAACGTGCGCACCGCGCGGCAATAGCCAGGCACCGTGCCCTTGGCCGGCCCCGACAGACGGGTGAGGGCCCCGCTCAACTCCCCATATCCTCGAAGCGGCGCAGCGGCGCCAGGTCGGGAAACGCAGCGGCGCGCTTGTCCTTCAGCGCGCTGACCGCTTCGCCGACATGGCGGTTGCTCCAGATTGCGCCCTGCAGCCAGCCCATCTGCTTGAGCGCGTCGTCGACCGAGTGGTCGCGCGTGTAGTGGATCGCCTGCTTGCTGCCCCAGATGGCGACCGGTGGCTTGGCGGCGATCTCGGCGGCCACCTGCATTACGCCAGCCATCATGGCGGCGTGGTCGTCGAACACCTCGTTGACCAGGCCCACCGCCTGCGCGCGCGCTGCCGGCAGGCGGCGCCCGGTGTAGGCCATCTCCTTGGCCACGGCCTCGGGAATCAGCTTGGGCAGGCGCTGCAGCGTGCCGACGTCGGCGACCATGCCGATATTGATTTCCTGGATGCAAAAAAATGCGTCGGCCGTGGC
>JBBKVW010000444.1:0-14669 GCA_037968655.1 Burkholderiaceae bacterium | reverse complement strand
GGGCGCCACACCCTGGCGGCTGTTCTGGCGCGTGACGCTGCCGATGATTTTGCCGTCGCTGCGCCGGGGCATGGCCTTTGCCGCGGCCACGGCCCTGGGCGAATTTGCCGTCACGCTGTTTTTGTCGCGGCCGGAGTGGACCACGCTGACCACGCTGATCTACGAGCGCCTGGGCCGTCCCGGCGCCGTCAACCAGGAATCTGCCCTGGTGCTGGCCGCGTTGCTGATGCTGCTGGCCTTGCTGGCCTTCATGCTGATCGAACGGCCGGGCCGGCCGCAAATCGAGGCGCATGGCGCCTATCCGCAGGCGGCCCATGCTTGAACTGCAATCGATCCGCAAGACCTTCGACGACCACGCCGGTGGCCACTGGGTGCTGGCCGACGCGCTGGATCTGCAGGTGGCAGCGGGGCAGACGGTTGCGGTGCTGGGTCCGTCGGGCAGCGGCAAGAGCACGCTGCTCAAGATCATCGCCGGGCTGGAGCCGCAGGACGGGGGCGCGGTGCTGTTTGATGGCGTCGACCTGGCAGGCGTGCCGCCCGAGCGGCGCGGCTTTGCGCTGATGTTCCAGGACTTCGCGCTGTTCCCGCACCTGAACGTGCAGGACAACGTGGCCTTCGGCCTGCGCGAGCAGGGACTGTCGCGCAGCGCGGCGCGTGCGCGCGCGCTGGACATGCTGTCGGTGTTCGGCCTGCAGGGCCATGCACGGCACAAGGTCTGGAAGCTCTCGGGCGGCGAACAGCAACGCGTTGCGCTGGCGCGCGCCTTGATCACCCAGCCGCGCCTGCTGCTGCTGGACGAGCCCTTCTCGGCGCTGGACGCCGAATTGCGCGCCAGCCTGCGCGCGGAGTTCGCCAGCCACATTGCGGCCAGCGGCATCCCGGCGGTGCTGGTCACGCACGACGAGGCGGAAGCGCGTGCCATGGCGCAGTGCGGATACCGGCTGGTCAAGGGGCGTCTGCAGCCGTTGTGGTAATCGCCAGTCCTGGGTGCGCGCCGTTGCGGCAAGTCCACTGCGGGCCCCGCTGCTATGCTCGTTGCCGATGTCCGCCACCCGGTTCTCCGACCTGACCAGCCAGCGCAGCTTCATGCGCTTTTGGGTAGCACGGCTGTTCGGCACCACGGGTAGCCAGATGCTGATGGTGGCCATCGGCTGGCAGATGTACGAGCTCACCGGCAGTGCCTGGGACCTGGGGCTGGTGGGCCTGTACCAGTTCGTCCCGGCCTTGTTGTTCACGCTGGTGGCCGGTCAGGTGGCCGACCGCCTGCACCGCGGTCGCATCGTGGCCACTTGCCTGGTGGCGCAGGCGCTGGTCGCCGCCGTACTGGTTGCAGCGACCATCGGACTTGGCGCGGCGCAGGCCTGGGTGTCGCGCGAACTGCTGCTGGCGGTGTCGGTGCTGCTCGGCCTGGCGCGTTCGTTCCAGATGCCGGCGATGCAGTCGCTGACGCCCAATCTGCTGCCACCGGGATTGCTGCCACGCGGCCTGGCCTTCAGTTCGGCCGGCACCCAGGCGGCCATCATTGGCGGGCCGGCGCTGGGCGGCGTGGTGTTCGTCTTTGGCGCGCAGGCGGTGTATGCGCTGTGCGCGCTGTCCTTTGGCGTTGCCTGTGTCATCGTTTTCCTGTTGCAGTATCCGCGCGGCCCGCGACTGATCGAGCCTGCGACGTGGCGCAGCATGCTGGCTGGACTGGGTTTCGTCTGGCAGCGCAAGGTACTGCTCGGCGCCGTGTCGCTGGACCTGTTCGCGGTGCTGCTGGGCGGTGCAACCGCGCTGTTGCCGATGTTTGCCAAGGACATCCTGATGGTGGGCCCGTGGGGCCTGGGCCTGCTGCGCGGTGCGCCGGCCATCGGCGCCTTGCTGATGTCCGGCGTGCTGACGCGCTGGCCGCTGCGCCGGCGGGTGGGACGCACACTGCTGGTGTCGGTGGCGCTGTTTGGCCTGTGCATGGTGGTGTTCGGTCTGTCCACCAGCTTCTGGTTGTCGATGCTGGCGCTGGCGATCTCGGGCGCCGCCGATACCGTCCGCGTCGTGGTGCGCCAGACCCTGGTGCAACTGGATACGCCAGACGCGATGCGCGGCCGGGTCAGTGCGGTCAATTCGGTTTTTATCGGCGCCAGCAACCAGTTGGGCGAGTTCGAGTCGGGCGCCACTGCGGCCCTGATGGGACCGGTGGCGTCGGTGGTGTTGGGCGGCATCGGTACATTGGTCATTGCGGCGCTGTGGCGGCGGATTTTCCCCACGCTGGCCAGTCGGGACCGGCTCGACAGCGGTTAGCGCAGGCGTTGAAATGCCAGCCGCAATTGCACCACTGCCGCAAGGAACCACAACCATGACCAATGACGTTGACCACACCCGCCCGGGCGCGCCAGATGCCGTGCCCGAACCACTGCCGCTGCCGAGCGGCGCACCCGAGCCGGGCTTGTATCGCCATTACAAGGGTGGCATGTACCAGGTGCTGGGTCTTGTGCGCCATAGCGAAACGCTTGAGGTGATGGTGCTGTACCGCGCCTTGTACGGAGCGCAGGGGCTGTGGGTGCGTCCGCGCGCCATGTTCGAGGAGTTGCTTGCATTGCCCGGCGGCCCGGTGGTGCGCTTTGCAGCGGTGGACGGGTCTGTGGCGGATACTGGTGCGGCATTGCCGTGATGGCCCGTACCGCAACCGAGCCCTCGCAACAATCAGTGGCTGCGACGCGATGCCTGGTTCGAACGGGAATTGCTGCCGCCAATGCGCGCGCGGGTGGCCGACCGCATGGCTAAGCGCAGTGGAGGCCGTCGGCGCTTCCGACAGTCAGATCAAGGAAGGATGAGGACATGCAGCATTGGTGGTATTTAGCCGGGGCGATCGCGCTGGAAATCGCCGGCACGACGTCGATGAAACTGTCAATGGGCTTTGGCCGCCTGTTGCCCTCGGTGTTGTTATTTGTTTTCTATTTCGGCTCCATCGTGGCCCTGACGCTGGCATTGCGTACGATCGAGGTCAGCATCGCCTACGCCATATGGTCTGGCGTCGGAACCGCAGCGATTGCGCTCATCGGCATCCTGTTTTTTCAGGAGGACATGAATGCCGTCAAGCTCGCCAGCATTGCGCTGATCGTGATTGGCGTGATCGGCGTCAATCTGGGCGGGGCGGGGCACTGACGCGTATCCAGGTGCATGCCAGGCGCCGCCTTGCAGTGCGGGGGCCCAATGGCGCTGGTGCGCGGATTGACCAGGCCGCGCTGTGGTGGTATTTTGATGGTGAAGATCGATAGCGGCCTCGGTTCCTGCCAGGCGGACCAGGCCCGATATGGGAGGAATCGAGAGGATCAATGAGCTTACTGCACGACCTGGAAAAGCACCGGCCGCGCTTCTGGTGGCTGGCCAGTGGCGCGGCGCTGTTGTTGATCGGCCTGATCGATGCGATGACCGGCAGCGAACTGGCCTCGTCGCTGTTCTACCTGCTGCCGATTGCCATGTTGACCTGGTATGTCGGTCGCGATGCCGGGCTGGTGATGTGCCTGTGTGCGGCAGTTGTCTGGTGGCTGGCCGATTGGGTGGGCGACTCCGCTGCGGCAATTTCTTTTGGTGTGCGGCTGTGGAACACGCTGACGCGTCTTGGCATGTTCGTCGTCGTATGCATGCTGCTGCCCGCGGTCAAGGCGCTGCGCAGTGAGTCGGAACTGGCGCGCGTCGATCCGCTCACGGGAGCGGCGAACCGGCGCCGCCTGTGCGAAGCGGTGCACCTGGAGTTGTTGCGCTCGCGTCGCTACGCGCGCCCGATGACGATCGCATTCATCGACCTGGACGGCTTCAAGGCCGTCAACGATGATCTGGGCCACGCAGCCGGCGACCGGGTGCTGTGCGCCGTGGTGGAGCGGGTGCAGGGCCTGGTCCGGCAAACCGATCTTTTTGCGCGCGTCGGAGGCGACGAGTTCATCCTGCTGCTGCCCGAGATCGATCAGGATGCGTCGCGCGTGATCGTGGCCAAATTGCGCCTGGCACTGATTGGCGAAATGCAGCGCCATGGCTGGCCGGTGACCTTCTCTATCGGCGTGCTGACCTGGCGTGGCGGCGCCGTCACGGCCGAAGAACTGATCTGGCTGGCGGACCGGCAGATGTACAACATCAAGAAAAGCGGCAAGGATGCTATTGCGTATGCCGTGCATGAGACCGCCAAGGCGGCGACGGCCGCTGCATGAGTGGAGCGCTGACCGTCGGTGGGTCGACATTGCAGGTGCACGAGGCGTACTCGGCCTGGGCTGCGCGCTATGACCTGGACGCCAACCGGACCCGCGACCTGGACCAGCAGATCACGCGCCGCCTGCTGGAGCACCAGCGCTACGGCGCGATAGTCGAGCTCGGTTGCGGCACCGGCAAGAACACGCAGTTGCTGGCCCGGATTGGCCGCCAGGTCATCGCCTTCGATTTTTGCGACGCGATGCTGCGGCAGGCGCGCAGCAAGGTCAGCGCCGCACATGTGCAGTTCATGCAGGCCGATCTGACACAGGATTGGCCCGGGCCGGCATCGGCGGCTGATCTGGTGCTGGTCAACCTGGTGCTGGAGCATATTGAACATCTGGCACCGGTGTTCGCACAGGCGGCACAGCGCCTGGCGCCCGGCGGCGCGCTGCTGGTCAGCGAATTGCATCCGTTTCGCCAGTACCAGGGCACCCAGGCCCGGTTTGCCGATGCTGCTGGTGCGCAGGTGCTGGTGCCGGCCTTCGTGCACCATCTGTCGGACTACCTGGACGCCGCCCGCGCCGCCGGGCTGGAGCTGAAGCAGCTCCGGGAATGGTGGCATGCCGACGACGCCGGCCTGCCACCGCGCCTGCTCAGCCTGGAGTTCGCGAAGCCATAGTGGCCTATGCCGCCTGATGCGCCGCGGCCAGCCGTTCCCAGTCAAATTGCACGCCGGTGCCCGTGGTGTCGGGTGCCAGCGCAAGGTGGTCCTGCACCTGCAGCGGGCGCAGCGTGTAGCTGTCGATCGGGAACGAGTGCACCTCGATCCAGCCAGCGTCGGGCTGGCCTGCGACCAGGCTCACATGCAGCTCCTGCATGCCGTGGCTGCATACCGGCATGCCCAGCGCCTGCGCGCGCCGGGCAACGCGCAGCCAGCCGGTGATGCCGCCGCAATTGGATGCGTCGGGCTGTATGAAGGACAGCTTGGAGTGGGCGAAGGCCAGCTCGAACTCGATCTCGGTATGCAGGTTCTCGCCCATGGCCAACGGCATGCCGGTGGCGTCGGCAATGGTGGCGTAGCCGCTGTAGTCGTCGGGAATCGTCGGCTCCTCGAACCAGACCAGTTCATAGGGGGCGAAGGCCCGCGCCGCGGCGATGGCCTGCGGCACCGATAGCGCGTAGTTGGCATCGACCATCAGCGCCCGATCGGGGCCGATCAGTTCGCGTACGGCGCGTACCCGCGCCACGTCGTCGGCCAGGTCGGGCTGGCCGACCTTGATCTTGACGCCGTTGAAGCCGCGCTGCAGATAGCCGCGCACATTGGCCAGCAGTTTGTCGATCGGAAAATTCAGGTCGATGCCGCCGCAATAGGCCTTGCAGCGCTTGCCAGCGCCACCGGCCATCTTCCATAGTGGTTCGCCCAGCCGCTTGCCGCGCAGATCCCACAACGCGATATCGACCGCCGAGATCGCGAACGAGGCGATGCCACCGCGACCGACATAGTGCACATGCCATTGCATGGCGTCGAACAGGGCATCGATGTCGTCCGCGTCGCGCCCGATCAGGAAGGGCGCCAGATCGTGTTCGATCATGGCCAGCACCGCATGGCCGCCTTTGCCACCGGTATAGGTGTAGCCCGTGCCCTCGCTGCCGTCGGACAGCACGATGGTGGCGGTAATGAGTTCGAAATGGGTGTGGTCGCCATGTTTGGCGTCGGACAGCACTTCGGGCAGCGGGATCTGGAAGCGGCGGGCGCGTACGGTTTGTATCGTGGTCATGTGGGTGCGATGTGTCTTTGATCGAGCCAAGTCATTGCGCAGCCAATTGTCGCCAGTGCGCCACCAAGCACGGTGATGGCAGGCAATGCGAGTGACTTTGCCATCGCCACGCTGGAAATCGAGGCCATGTTCGGTCTGGCGGGGTACGTCTGCGCAGGCGCACCAGCGTCGCACCTCTTCAGCGAAATCGAGCAGCAGAAAACGGCGTCAGGTCAATGACGGATGCGCGCCCCGCCACCTGGTCGGCCACCATCATGCCGCTCAAACCACCCAGGGTCAGGCCGATGTGCTGATGGCCGAAGGCGTAGATCACGCGTGCTGAATCGCGCGCGCGACCGAGCACCGGAAGGCCGTCCGGCAAGGTCGGCCGAAAGCCCAGCCACGGCGACGTGGGTTCGCCCAGCGCGGGCAGGGCGCGCTGCGACGAAAAGTGCAGCAAATCCAGCAAACCCTGGTGTTTGCGTGCGCCCAGGCCCGCCAGTTCCACGGTGCCCGCCACCCGGATGCCCTGTGCCATGGGCGTCATGTAAAAGCCGCGCTCGGCCCAACCGACCGGCCGCGAGATCAGATGCGAAGTGCCGGGGTACATCAGGTGGTAGCCGCGCTCGGCCTCCAGTGGCACGTTGTCGCCGCATTGCAGCGCCAGCGACCTGGAGTGCACACCGGCGCACAGCGCCGCATAGTCGAACTGCGCGTCCCCGTCGGCCGTGCCCACTGCCACGCCATCGGCCCGCGCTTTGATGCTGCGCACCTGCGCCGCGCGTATCTGCAAGCCCCGGGCGACAAGCCAGTCCTGCAACGCATGCAGGAACGCGGCCGGGTCGCTCAAGTACCAGGAGCCCTCGAACAGCGCGCCGCGTGCGAACAAGGGTTGCAGCGACGGCTCCAGGGCGGCTATTCCGCTACCGTCCAGAATGCGCGACTGCACGCCCAGCCTGCGGCGCAATTCCAGCGTCGCCCTGGAAGCCTCGAACGTGGCCGCGCTGGAGTAGAGATACAGGCATTCGCGCTGGCGGATGAAGTCTTGCAGGCCGGCTTGCGCAAGCATGTCCGAATAGCCCTCCTGTGCCCGGCCCAGCAGCGTGGCCAGCGCGGTGGCCGAACGGGTATAGCGGGCAGTGGTGGAACTGCGCAGGAAGCCGATCAGCCACGGCAGCAGTTGCGGCAAATAACCCCAGCGCAGGCGCAAGGGGCTGGTGGCCGACAGCAGGTAACGCGGCAGATCGCGAAACACCGTAGGGTTGTTGACCGGTATGCAGGCATAGTTGGCAAAGGTTCCGGCATTGCCGAACGACGCACCGCCGGCTGCCCCTGCGGGGTCAAGCAGCGTGACCTGATGGCCGTCGTGCATCAGCCAGTAGGCCGACGAGAGACCGACAAAGCCCGCGCCAATCACCGCAATACGTGCCATTTCCGATAGTCCTGTTCATGCAATGCGCCGGGGACTCGCGTGCCGGCAAAAAAAAAGGCAGCGGCCACAACAGCCGCCGCCCCTGCCACACGCGCAAGCGTGACGGCTTTATTGCACCGGCGTCGGCAGCCCGGCCTTGAAGCCGTACACGGTGATGGGCGCCTTTTTCAGGTTGCCGTTTTCATCGTAGGCGTAGGTGGTCACGATACCCTTGTGGCTGGCCTTGTGCAGCTCTGCGCTGACCTTGGCCGGATCCACGGTATTGAGCTTTTGCATGATCGACGCGATGAACATGGTCTGGTCGTAGAACGATGCAGCATAGGCATCCGGGTCCTGATTGAAGCTCTTCTTGTAGGCGGCTTTGAAAGCAGGGCCGGCGGCGACCTTGTCCAAAATGGCGCCACCCTGGGCGCAAAAGACCGTGTCGTTGACCGAGTCGCCCGCCAGCTTGCCGGTTTCCGGCACGCAGATGGCGTCACCACCGAGCAGCTTGGACTTGATGCCCAGGCCCTTCAGCTGCTTGACCAGCGGGCCCGCCTGACCGGCATAGCCGCCGTAGAAGATCACGTCGGGGTTCTTGCCTTTCATGTTGGTCAGGATCGCGCTGAAGTCGATCGCCTTGTCGGTCGTGTATTCCTGGCCCACGATCGTCAGGCCCAGCACCTTCGCTTCCTTGATGAACTCGTCCGCCAGGCCCTGGCCGAACGCGGTGCGGTCATCGATCACGCCGGCGGTCTTGGCCTTCATGCCATTTTTTGCATATTGGGCCATGCTGCTGCCGATCAGGTTGTCACCGGCAATGATGCGAAACACGCTCTTGTAGCCGCCCATCGTGACCTTGGGGTTGCTGCCCACGGTGGACAAAATGGCGCCGCCCTCGTCATAGACCTTGGAGGTGGGAATCGCCACACCCGAGCAATAGGGCCCGAGCACGAATTTGATGCCGGAATCCATCATCTTTTGCGCCACCGCCATACCCGTCTTGGGGTCGCACTGGTCGTCTTCGGACACCAGTTCAAATTTCAAAGCTTTGCCGCCTACGACGAGCTTCTTGGTGTTGAGCTCGTCCACGGCCATGCGCACGCCGTTCTCGTTGTCCTTGCCGGCAAACGCATTGGAGCCGGACAAGGGGCCGGTGTGGCCGATCTTGACGACCTGTTCCTGGGCATGGGCGATGTTGATGGCACCCAGAGACAGGGTGAGGGTTGCTATCGATAGAGGAAGCAGTCTGGATTGGACTTTCATGGGATCGACTTTCGATGGAGGGAGTGAAGTGGAGAAATAGCGGAGCTCGTGCAATCGAGAACCCGCCGGACGTACGATGACAGAGGGAAACGGCGCTTGATGTGCTCCAGGATGGAGATGCAAAATTGGTGATCCGGATGATCAACGATTGGCGGCGCGGCCGCTCGCGGGTTAACCCGGGGAAGCAGCGCTTTTTCGATCCTGTGTTGATACGGGTCGCCTGCAAAGCGCTGCCAGGCATGAAAAGAAGGTCAATCGATGAAAAGCACCAAGGTCATTCATGTGGTCAGTTGCCACGCCGCCGGAGAGGTGGGCGATGTCATCGTCGGGGGCGAGGCACCGCCGCCGGGAAACAGCATCTGGGAGCAGTCGCGCTTTATCGCCCACGACGAGACGCTGCGCAACTTCATGCTCAACGAGCCGCGCGGCGGGGTGTTCCGCCACGTCAACCTGCTGGTGCCACCCAGGAACCCGCAGGCGCAGATGGGCTGGATCATCATGGAGCCCTGCGACACGCCACCGATGTCGGGCTCCAATTCGATCTGCGTGGCCACGGTGTTGCTGGAGACCGGCATCATCGCGATGACCGAGCCGGTCACGCGCATGGTGCTCGAGCCCCCCGGCGGACTGATAGCGATCACCGCCACCTGCAAGGACGGCAAGGCCGAGCGCATTGCGGTGCGCAATGTGCCCTCTTTTGCGGCGCAGCTCGACGTGCACCTGGAGGTCGAAGGGCTGGGAACCCTGGTGGTGGACACAGCCTATGGCGGCGACAGCTTCGTCATCGTGGACGCGCGCAAACTGGGCTTTGCCATCGCACCCGACGAAGCGCGCGACCTGGCTGCGCTGGGCATGAAGATCACCGCGGCTGCAACCGCCCAACTGGGCTTCGTGCATCCTGCCAATGCGGATTGGAAGCACATCTCCTTTTGCCAGTTTGCCGGTCCGCTCGCGCAGGAAAATGGCGTCTGGACCGGCTCCAATGCGGTCGCCATCCGCCCCGGCAAGATCGACCGCTCGCCGACGGGAACCGGTTGCTCGGCGCGCATGGCGGTGCTGCATGCCAAGGGCCGGATGCAGGTGGGCGAACGCTATCGGGCGCGCTCCATCATCGGCAGCGAATTCGACTGCCACGTCGAGGCCGAGACATCGGTCGGCAATACCCGCGCCATCGTGCCTGTCATCTCGGGCACGGCCTGGATCACCGGCACGCACCAGCACACGCTGGACCCGAGCGATCCCTATCCGCAGGGCTATCGCTTGTCGGATACATGGCCGATGTGACAAGGCCGCCTGGCTTGCGGCCAGCGTGGAGATCGGGACTAGACTAGAGTTGCGCCGAGATCACCAGCACGCCAGCGCCCACCAGCACCAGGCCGAGCAGCTCCTTGCGCGTGAGCTGCTCGCGAAACAGGCGCCGCGCGACCAGGTAACTGAACAGCACCTCGACCAGGCCCAGCGTGCGCACGTCGGCGGCAGGGCGCAGTGCGGTGGCCGTCATCCAGCCGATCGAGGCCAGCGCGCCCGTCATGCCGGCGATGCTGGACAGGCGCCAGGCTCGTGCAATGGCACGCATGATGGCCGGCTGGCGCACCAGCAGCCAGCCGCCCAGCAATAGCGTCTGCAGCAACTGGGCCAGCATCACGCCCCAGGCGCCGATCAGCCAGGGCGATGTGGCGGGCAACTGCAACGAGGCGCCTCGGTAGCAGACACTGGCCAGTGCAAAACCAGCACCGCTGGCCAGGCCGAACCAGGCAGCGCTGCCGCGCCAGTTGGCGAGCGTGCCGGCGCCCTGGCGCGGCAGCGACAGCAGCACGACGCCGATGGTGGCGATCAGCATCGCCAGCGCCGCCATCCCGGTGGGGACCTCCTGCAACACGATGGTGCCGAAGATGCCAACCTGCAGCACCTCGGTTTTCGAGAAGGTGACGCCGACGATGAAGTTGCGCTGTTTCATGGCCAGCAACAGCAAGGCCGTGGCCGCCAGCTGACAGACGGCGCCTATGGCCAGCCACAAGCCATATGCCGGGGTGAATGGCGGCCAGGCAGCGCTTGCCGGGCCCGACAGCGACTGCACCAGCAGCAGCCAGGCCAGCGCAAAGGGCAGGCCGTACAGGAAGCGCACCAGGGTTGCGGCCAGCGTCCCGAGTTCGTTTACCAAGCTGCGCTGCGCCGCGTTGCGGATGGTCTGCGCGAACGCCGCGCCGATGACGATCGGAATCCAGGCCCAGGTGGCCATGGCCGGCAGTTCCACGGGCGTCGCTCGGAGAAGCTGGTGTGCTCAGCCGGGCAGGGTGCCCGGCAGCAGGATGTTGCTGTCGACGGTCTGGATATTGGTGTGGCCGCAAAAAGCCATCGTGATGTCGAGCTCCTTGTGGATGATCTCCAGCGCCCGGGTGACGCCGGCTTCGCCCATGGCGCCCAGGCCATAGACCATGGCGCGGCCGATCATGGTGCCGCGTGCGCCCAGCGCCCAGGCCTTGAGCACGTCCTGGCCGCTGCGGATGCCGCCATCCATCCAGACCTCGATCTGGCTGCCCACCGCTGCAACGATGGCCGGCAGCGCCGCGATGCTCGACGGCGCGCCGTCGAGCTGGCGTCCACCGTGGTTGCTGACGACGATGGCGTCGGCGCCCGACGCCACAGCGAGTTGGGCATCTTCGACATCCATGATGCCCTTGAGGATCAGCTTGCCGCCCCATTGCTCTTTGACCCAGGCCACGTCGGCCCAGGACAGGCTGGGGTCGAACTGCTCGTTGGTCCAGGCCGCCAGCGAACCCATATCGCTGACGCCCTTGACATGGCCGACCAGGTTGCGAAAGGTATGGCGCCGCGTACCCATCATGCCCAGCCACCAGCGCGGCTTGGTCGCGATGTTGATGGCATTGCCCAAGGTCGGAATCACCGATGCCCGCAGCTTGTTCTTGAGGTCCTTGTGGCGCTGGCCGATCACCTGCAGGTCCAAAGTCAGCACCAGCGCGCTGCAACGCGCCACCTTGCAGCGTTCGATCATGTTGGCCATGGCCTGGCGGTCGCGCATCATGTAGAGCTGGAACCAGAATGGCGAGCGGGTGTGTTCGGCGATGTCCTCGATCGAGCAGATGCTCATGGTCGAGAGCGTGAAGGGGATGCCGAATTTCTCGGCCGCGCGGGCGGCGTGGATCTCGCCGTCGGCGTGCTGCATGCCGGTCAGGCCGACAGGCGCAATTGCCACCGGCATGCTGGCATCGCAATCGACCATGCGGGTGGCGGTGCTGCGGTTTTCCATGTTGACTGCGACGCGTTGGCGCAGCTTGATGCGCTGGAAATCGTCTGAATTGGCGCGGTAGGTGCTCTCGGTCCAGGAGCCGGAATCGGCATAGTCGTAGAACATGCGCGGCACGCGCTTTTTCGCCAGAATGCGCAGATCTTCAATAGTGGTGATGACGGGCAAGACAGTCTCCTTGGATTGGAGAGCATGTTAGCCCTGGCTCGCAGGCGGTGGATTGAAACCAGTCAGTTCGGGTTTGAATTTATTTGCACGGCCGCCGAGCCGGCAAGCCATGCCGGCCAGTTGCGACCGTCCCACGGGCGGCTACAAAGCGTTCTGGATCAGCGCACCCTTGAACAGCACCGGCCCGGTCGGCCCGCCGGCGCCAGGTACGCCGCCCTTGGGTTCCAGGCTGATGGCCAGTGTGGGTACCGATGTGATGTCGCCCTCTGTTGCACTGAGGCGCACGATCCGCTCTTCGCCCAGCACGCCAAGCGAGCGCGGACCGCCAGCCGGAGGCAGGGCCCACAACTGCAGCGACTTGTCCGCGCCTTCCTGGAACTGCCCCACCCGCTGCAAGCTCAGGGTCCGTTTGGCCGGATCGAAGGTGACCAGCATCGACGCATTGGACTTGTCGTCCGACAGCACGGCGACATAGGCCAGCTGTGGTTTGGCGCTAAGTTCCGCGCGCACCTGTTCGAGCTGCTGGCCGGCGCTGGCCAGCTGTTCGCCCAGCTGGGCGCGCAGGTTGCTGCTGGTGATCCACACCACGGTGCTGGCCAGCACGCCGGCCACGGCCAGGCCGCGCCACAAGGCCAGATTGGCGAACCAGCCGCCCGGTGCCTGCTGATCGGCGGCAAGCGGGGTTGGCGCAACGCGCGCCTTGCGCATGCGGCGCGTTTCCAGGTCGGCTTGCACCAGGTTGTTGATACGTGTCCAGACCTGCGGTTCGGGCACCGACTCGGTCTGCAACTCGGTGATGCCGGCCAGGCGTGACTGCCACACCAGCGCGGCGGCGCGAACGACGGGCTGCTCGCGGGCCATCGATTCGAATCGACGGCGCGTGGCGCCGCGCATGCTGCCCAGGGCATAGAGGGCCGCCAGGCGGTCGAGGGTTTCGGGGTGGCGCGACAGGTTCATTGCATGCGCCTCAGGCAAAACGCGCCATGCAGCTGCGCAGTTGGTCGAGTCCGCGCCGGATCCAGGTTTTGACCGTGCCCAGGGGCAGTCGCAACTGGGCTGCCAGCTCGCTGTGACTGAGGTCGCGCAGATAGGCCAGGCTGACGACTTCGCGCTGCTGACCGTCCAGGCGCGTCAGGCACTGGTGCAACGCCCGCGCCAGCTGGCTGGCCTGCGAATCGTCCATCGGTCCGGGCGCATCGCTTGGCAAGGACTGTTCCATTTCGTCGTCCAGCGATTCGGTCTGCTGCGATCGCTCGGCACTGCGCCGGCGCAGCAGGTCCAGCCCCCGGCTGCGCACGATCAAGCCCATCCAGGCCATTGGCGGGCTCAGGTGGGAACGGTAGTCAGCGGCATTGCGCCACACCTGCAGGAACGCCTCTTGCAGCACGTCCTGCGCCCAGTCGCGATTGCCGACGATGCGAATCGCCAGGCCGTAGAGCCGGGCGGCGGTCAGGTCATACAGCGTCTTGAAGGCGGCCTCGTCGCTTGCGGCAACGCGGTCCATCAGGGCTGCAAGTGCTTCGTCGGCGGCGTGTGCTGTCATCGGGCGATTCTCGCCCCAAACAGTTGCTTGGACGTGGCGCTTGCGTGACTTGTGCAGATCATGCAGTCAATACGCAGCAAAGCGCCGATTGGATGTGGCAAGGCCCCGGCGTTGCGGGGCCTTGCCGGTTGCGCCGTCTCAACCCAGCCGGATCGGAACAAAGATGGTGTTGCCATCGCGCTGTATCAGCAGCGCCACGGACTTTTCGGAGCCGGCCACGATGCCCCGCACCTGCTCGACGTCGCGCACCGGCGTGCCATTGACCGCCAGCACGATGTCACCCGGCTCGATTCCGGCCCGGGCCGCAGCGCCGGCGACCGATTCGACCACGAGCCCGCCGCGCGCTCCCAGCGCCGGCAGTTCCTGCGGCTGCAATGGGCGCAGCGCCAGGCCAAGCTTTCCCTGCGCCGCCTGCGCATCGGCAACGCGGGCCGACGGGCGATCGGCCTCGCCCAGACGCGCATCGATCCGCTGTACCTTGCCCTGGCGCCAGACCTCGAGCGCCACCGTGTCGCCAGGTCGTGCCATGCTGATGATGGCCGGCAGGTCGCCGGACGACGCAATGATGCGGTCATCGACCTTTCGGATGATGTCACCGCGCTGCAAGCCGGCCTTGTCGGCAGGGCCACCGTTTTCGACCGACGACACCAGGGCGCCCTCGGGCCGTGCGAGCTTGAACGAATCGGCCAGCGCCTGATTGACCTCCTGGATGGTGACGCCGAGCCGGGCGTGTTCGACCTTGCCGGTGGCCACGATCTGGTCCTTCACCTTCAACGCCAGGTCGATCGGGATCGCAAACGACAGGCCCTGGTAGCCGCCGGTATGGCTGTAGATCTGCGCGTTGATGCCGACCACCTCGCCACGGCCATTGAACAAGGGTCCGCCCGAGTTGCCCGGATTCACCGCGACATCGGTCTGGATGAAGGGCACGGCGCTGTCGTCGGGAAGCGAGCGCCCCTTGGCACTGACGACGCCGGCCGTGACCGTGTTTTCGAAACCGAACGGCGAACCGATGGCCAGCACCCATTCACCTACTTGCAGGTCGGCGATGCGGCCAGTCGTGACGGTGGGCAAATTCTTGGCGTCGATCTTGAGCAC
>JBBKVW010000443.1:0-4385 GCA_037968655.1 Burkholderiaceae bacterium | reverse complement strand
CCGCCGCATGGAATGCGGGCGCGGCAAAGGCCTGGGTGGCTCTTCGCTGATCAATGGCATGTGCTACATCCGTGGCAATGCGATGGACTACGACGGCTGGGCCAAGCTTGCGACCCTGGAAAACTGGTCCTACCTCGACTGCCTGCCGTATTTCCGCAAGGCCGAGACGCGCGACATCGGCGCCAACGACTACCACGGCGACAGCGGGCCCCTGAGTGTGACCACGCCCAAGGCCGGCAACAGCGTGCTGTTCCAGGCCATGGTGGAGGCCGGCACGCAGGCCGGCTACGCCCGAACCGACGATCTGAACGGCTACCAGCAGGAGGGCTTTGGCCCGATGGACCGCAGCACCACGCCGCAGGGCCGGCGTTCGAGCACGGCGCGCGGCTACCTGGACCAGGCCCGGCAGCGGCCCAACCTGACCATCGTCACGCATGCGCTGACTGATCGCATCCTGTTCTCGGGCAAGCGCGCAGTGGGCGTCGCCTGGCTGCAGCGCGGTCAGACGCGCACGGCACATGCCGCGCGCGAGGTGCTGCTGTGCTCCGGTGCTATCGCCTCGCCGCAGATTCTGCAGCGCTCCGGCGTCGGCCCGGCAGCCTTGCTGCGTGGACTCGACATCGCCGTGGTGCACGACCTGCCCGGGGTTGGTGCCAACCTGCAGGACCACCTGGAGGTCTACCAGCAATACGAGTGCCTGCAGCCGGTGTCGCTGGTCGGGGCGTTGAAGTGGTGGAATCAACCTGCCATTGGCGCCGAGTGGCTGTTCCTGGGGACAGGCATTGGAGCCAGCAACCAGTTCGAGGCGGGTGGATTCATCCGCAGTTCGGAAGAGTTTGCCTGGCCCAACATCCAGTACCACTTCCTGCCGGTCGCGATCAACTACAACGGCAGCAACCCGATCAAGATCCACGGTTTCCAGGCCCACATGGGCTCGATGCGCTCGCCCAGCCGCGGCCGCGTGCACCTGCGCTCGAAAGACCCCAACCAGCACCCGAGCATCCTGTTCAACTACATGTCGAGCGCGCAGGATTGGGCCGAGTTTCGCGCCGGCATCCGGATCACGCGCGACATCATGCGCCAGCCGGCACTGCGGCCGTACGCGGGGCGAGAGATCACCCCGGGCGAACCGGCGCAGAGCGACGCCGAACTCGACGCGTTCGTGCGCCAGCACGCCGAGACCGCCTTTCACCCGGCCGGAACCAACGCCATGGGCGTTGGCGAAATGGCCGTGGTGGACAGCGCCGGTCGGGTGCACGGCATGGAAGGCCTGCGGGTGGTGGACGCGTCCATCATGCCCGAGATCGTCACCGGCAATCTCAACGCGCCGACCATCATGATCGCCGAGAAGATCGCCGATCTGATACGCGGCCGCACGCCGCTGCCGCGCTCGAATGCGCTGTATTTCGTCGCCGGCAGCGCGCCGGCCCGGGATCCGCCTCAGCGCCTGCGCTGATCGACAGCGTCAGTTCAGCGGCAGCCGACACCGGGCAGCACGCACAGCATCTCGAACAATAGATTGGCGCCCAGCAATGCGGTATTGCCGCTGGTATCGTAGGCGGGTGACACTTCGACCAGGTCACAACCCACCAGATTGAGCCCGCGACAGCCGCGCACGATCTCCAGCGCCTGCGGTACCGACAGCCCACCGATTTCCGGTGTGCCGGTGCCGCCGGCGAAGGACGGGTCGATACCGTCGATGTCGAAGCTCAAGTACACCGGCGTGGCGACCCCGATGGTCTCGCGGATCTGCGCCATCAGTGGCGCCAGCGACTGGTACCAGACTTCGTGCGCCGGCACGATGGTGAAGCCCTGCTGGCGCGGCCAGTCGAAATCTTCAGCCGAGTAGCCGCTGCCGCGCAGCCCGATCTGCCAGACCTTGTGGTTTTGCAGCAGCCCTTCGTCGACAGCGCAGCGAAATGGCGTGCCGTGGGCAATGCGTTCGCCAAACATGTCGGGGTTCACGTCGGCATGTGCATCCACATGGATCAGCGCCACCGGGCCATGCCGGGCCTTCATGGCGCGCAGGATGGGCAGCGCGATCGTATGGTCGCCGCCCAGCGTGAGCGGGATGCAGTCGCTTTGCACGATGCCCTGGTAGTAGCGCTCGATGATGTCGACCGATTTGGCCAGGTTGAAGGTGTTGATCGCAACGTCGCCGAGGTCGGCCACCTGCAGCGTGTCGAATGGCGCGGCGCCAGTGGCCATGTTGTAGGGGCGGATCAGGCAGGATTCGGCGCGGATCTCGCGCGGGCCGAAGCGCGCGCCCGGACGGTGGCTGGTGCCGATATCGAGTGGAACGCCGATGAAGCCGGCGTTCAGCCCCAGTGGGCTGGTGGCCATCGGCAACCGCATCATGCTGGCAAGCCCGCCGAAGCGCGGCATGTCGTTGCCGCCCAGCGGCTGGTTGCGTGCGATGTGCATTGGTGTGCCTTCGCCCTGCGGGCTGCGGCGCGAGCGCCTTGGGAGCGGCCCGGCGGCGCTCACTTGCGGCGTCCGCGCAACCATTCGAGCGTCATCATCAGCACGGTGGTGAAGATGATGAGCAGCGTGGCCACTGCGGCGATGGTGGGTGAGATGTTCTCGCGGATTCCGGTGAACATCTGGCGTGGCAGCGTGACCTGTTCGGGGCCGGCCAGGAACAGCGTGACGACCACCTCGTCGAACGAGATCGCAAATGCAAACAGCGCGCCGGAAATCACGCCCGGCGCGATCACCGGCAAGGTAATGCGAAAGAAGGTCTCCAGCGGGCTGGCACCCAGGCTCAGGCTGGCCTTGACGAGGTTCTGGTTGAAGCTTTGCAGCGTCGCCAGCACGGTGGTCACGACAAAGGGCGCGCCCAGCGCCGCATGCACTATCACCAGGCCCAGATAGGTGTCGTTGAGCCCCCACTTGGCGAAGTACAGGTAGCTGCTGACGCCGACCACGACGATCGGAACCACCATTGGCGCGATCAGCAGGCTGGTCAAGATGCCCTTGGCAAAAAAGCGGGTGTGGGCCAGGCCCATCGCCGCCAGCGTACCCAGCACCGTGGCCAGAAGCGTCGCCAGCGGCGCGACGATGAAGCTGTTGCGCGTTGCCATCGCCCATTTCTCCGATTCCCACATGTCCTGGTACCACTTCATCGACCAGCCCTCGATCGGGTAGGCCAGGAAGGAACTGTCACTGAACGACAACGGGATGATGACCATCACCGGCAGCATCAGGAACAGCAACACCAGCACACCAGTGCCACGCAGCGCGTACCAGCCAAACTTGTCCAGCGGCGTGTAGTAGGCGGGGAAGGTGGGGAGCTTCATGAAAATTGATGAGGCTTATCCAAGGCTCAGTTCGGCCTTGGCAACCTTGCGGTAGATCCCATACAGGATCAGCGTGGCGCTGAGCAGCACCGCACCCAGCGCACAGGCCATGCCCCAGTTGACCACCACGTTGGTGTACTGGGCCACGTAATAGCTCAGCATCTGGTCGCCCGGCCCGCCAAGCAGCGCCGGCGTGACGTAATAGCCCAGGCAGGTGATGAACACCAGCAGGCCGCCGGCCGCGACACCCGGATAGGTTTGCGGAAGGTAGACGCGAAAGAACGCCGCCAGCGGCGGGCTGCCCAGCGAGATGGCTGCGCGCAGGTAGTTGGGGGGCACCGATTTCATGACGCTGTACAGCGGCAGGATCATGAACGGCAGCAGGATGTGCACCATGGCGATGATGACGCCCAGGCGGTTGAACAGCAGTGGCACCGGCGCGTCGGTCAGCCCGGTGAACATCAGGAAGCGATTGATCAGGCCGCTGTTTTGCAGCAGCACGATCCACGCCGCAATGCGCACCAGCACCGATGTCCAGAATGGCAGCAGCACCAGGATCAGCAACAGGTTGGCCTTGCGCTCGCTGAGGCCACTCAGCCAGTAGGCCAGCGGGTAGCCCAGCAGCAGGCAGATCGCGGTGACCACCGCGCTGATCTCGAAGGTTCGCACCAGAATGTCGCTGAACGCCGCGGCATTGGGACCCACCTGCACGATGTCGCCGACCGCATCGCGCTTGAGGTCGACTGCGGCCAGCAAATAGTCGGGTGTCCAGCGCGAGCTGTTCTTGGCAATGGTCTGCCAGTAGGGCAGCTCCAGCCAGCGCTCATCGTGCGCGACCAGCGCGTCCTGCGCCTGCGCGTCGCTCAAGCCCTCGCCCAATGGCAGCGCCCGGTAGGTCGACATGACCAGCGAACGCGCGCCACTGACTTCGGAGTTGAGGCGGCGCGCCAGCACGCCGGCCTGCGAGGTCTCTGTGATGGCCGACATATCCGCCAGCAGGGCGCCGTAGGCCGCCGGCGGCGGCTGGCTCTTGCGATCCCATCCGGCCAGTGCCTTGCCCGTCTTGGGCAGCACATCGGCCACTTC
>JBBKVW010000442.1:0-3491 GCA_037968655.1 Burkholderiaceae bacterium | reverse complement strand
CCACGGTATACGGCCGGCCATCGACGCCGGTGACACGCGACGAGGTGCCGGTACCGCCCTTGAACTGGTAGCAGCGCATGCCGTTGCCACCACCCACATTGCCTTCGGCCACCGCGCCGGTGCGGGCACTGTCCAGCGCGGCCAGCGCGTCGGCCTCGGTGACATGCATGCCGTCGATGTCGCTCAAGCTGCCGTCATAGGTCTCGGCCACCACCGGCATGGCCCATATGTGCGTGGCGGCGCCGACCGACGCATAGTGCCTGAGCGTCCAGCGCACGGCCGCGTGGTGCACCATGCCTACGGCGTGCGTATTGGTGATGCAGACCGGGCCGAAGAAATAGCCGCCGTCTTCGATCCAGTGCGTGCCGGTCATCTCGCCGTTGCCGTTGAAGCGGTGAAAACCGGCCCATACCGGCTGCGGCTCAGGGTGGTAGCCACGGGGCAGCACGGCCGTCACGCCGGTCTTGATGGTCTTGCCGTCCGCAGACCGGCCGTCGAGCGTCGTGTAACCCACCAGCACGCCCGGCACATCGGTGATGGCGTTGAATGGGCCGGTATGTCCGGGGAATGGAAGGCCGAGTTCGCGGCCGCGGGGTTTGCTTGCCATGGTTGGGAATGCTAGCGCCGATCCGGGAACAGGTTTCCTCCAACCCGAAACGCGTCGACACCCCGGCGCCTTGCCCGACGACCGAAGTCATGAAAGAGGCCAGGCTGCCGCAGTAACCATGCGTTCGACCTCGTCAAGATTCAGACGCCTGCCCGCGGGAGACATGGCAGACAGATTTCGCGCTTGTGCTGCATCGAGCGGGCCCATCAGTTTCGCCAACTCGGAAAGCCGGATGCCCTGACGCGCGAGGTGCGCCGCGCAGGTGTGCCGCAAGGCCTGCGGCGTGACTTCCGACGGAACTTCGATCCCGGCGTCATGAGCGGCGTACAGTAGTTGCACCTCCATCTCCTCTGCGCTCAAAGTTTTCTCACCCAGCGCAGCCACGAAACCGCGGCCATCCGTTACGACAATGGAGGTCAAATAGTCGAAAAACCCGGTGTCGAGCGAAAGAGTGCGCGCCGCACGGCCAGCCACCGTAATGCACTTGGCGGAAGGTTCAAGGCTGCCGGTATGTAGCGCCAGTGATTCGTCAGCGGTCAGCCCGCGCAGCATCAGGTGCGAGAAAAGCCGCGCGGCAGGCACGCAATTGTCCAGTAGCGCCGCGACTTCCTGGTCACGCAGCTCGCGCGGGGAGGGCTCGGGCGCCGTGAGCAGCACCTGTTGCCGGGGCGAGACCACTGCTCCCGGACCCGCAATAGACGCAACGCCGTTGCCGGGACTCGCGAGGGCCAGGTCGACATAGTGACCGGGCTCATAGGCCGGCCTCGGGGTGTCCTGTGCAACGACCATGGTCGGCTGCACATCCTGCTTGTTGAACAGCTCCACCATCCACATCGCCAGGAGCGCCAGCACCAGCGAGCCGCCGAGAACCAGCCCCGCGTCTCGCGTGTACTGCGGCTGCCATGGTTCGCGTGGTGCTATGGCCGACTCCAGCACATTCACGGATGGTCGGCGACCCCGCTCGCCCGCCTCAAGACGGGCCTTGCGCTGCATGGCATCGCGCAGAAGCGCTTCAACGGGCGCCAGCTCCGCGCTGAGGATTCGGTATTCGTTGAAGCGAGCAGAAAATTGTTGAACCTTGCCGCGATCGGATCGCACCTGCGCCTGCAGGCGCTCGGCAGCATCCCGAGCGGCCATGAGCTCTTCCTCGGCCGCAGTCAGCGAATTCCTGCGGGCGAGCTGCTGGTCGGCGGCTTCGTTCTGCGCGCCAATCTTCTCCTGTTGTGAAATTTGCCTTTCAAGCTCGGCGAGTCGGTCGCGGATGGACCGGGCGTTGGGGTCCATATCCAGATAGGCCTTGGTAAATTTCCGACTCAGTTCGACCATTTCCTCACGTAGTGCGGACGCACGCTGCTCCATGCCGGCCAGGGCCGGATTGGCTCTTGGCGCCTGAGTCGACCCAACTGGCCTTGCTGTTGCGACGGTCTGTTTGGCAGAACGCAGCTTTCCTTCGGCGACGGCCAGGCGTTCCTGCGCTCGGTTCAATGCTGCCGTCTGGCCACTGATCTGCCCGAGCAGTTGGTTCTCCTCGCGCTCGAGCGAAACGATGTTGTAGCGCAATCGAATTTCTTCAATCTCCCCACGCTTCTTCACGACACGCTGTTGCAGACGCTCGACTTCTTCCTGGTTCTGAGCGATTGAGTCGCCAGTCGTGGCCTGGTAGTCCCGGTCCAGGCGCTCCTTGTAGGCCAGCGCCAGTGCGTTGACCAGGCCAGCCGCAAGCTCCGAATGGGCAGCATGGAACGAAAGCGTGACCACGTTGGTGCCTTCCGTTAC
The DNA here is from genome assembly GCA_037968655.1 of Burkholderiaceae bacterium. Classification (GTDB taxonomy): domain Bacteria; phylum Pseudomonadota; class Gammaproteobacteria; order Burkholderiales; family Burkholderiaceae_C; genus CAISIP01. Next base: position 1,108 of record JBBKVW010000442.1, on the reverse strand, counting down.
GCGGGCCGCGAGCCCGGCCTGCATAACGGAAATCAAGTCGGAACCCAGGTCTGCGGCAGCTGCCTGGAGTTTCGGCGACAACTGCGCTATTGCGGACTCCAGCAGTGGTCTGCTCGTGAGCACCTGTAGTTCGGACTGCAGTGAACGGATGGCGTTGGTGCCTTGGGTGCCACCGGTGGCCACCACCGACTCCACCTGCACGGCGCCGGGGTTGATCTGCAAGCGGGTGCTGGCCAGATAGATGGCCGGACGAGAATAGTTGTAGACCATGCCTCCCACCATGAGCACAGCAAATACGCACGCAAAAACCACCAGCTTTCTGCGATTGGAGCGCTGTGCGGGCGAGTGCCACATTGATAGGGTCTTTCAGGCAGGGAGAAGGGTTTGGATGCCGGTGTACGTCGCAATGAAGAGCATAACCAATGCAGGGCCGGTCTTCTGCGCGTGATGCCCGGGTTTTCCCGGTGGCGATGATTATCTTGGGACCTTGGCCTGGAAGGCCCGGGAACTCGGCCGGGCGTGATCTTTCACCCGGCCAAAGCGCTTGATAAGGCTGGGGTGGCGCAGGTGCTGGCCAAACGATGCGCTTGGGTACCCCACCGCCTCGACCGTGACCGGATAGACATCCGCAAAGTACTGGATCTGCAGCTCGCGCCCCATCACGGCATAGTCATGCGGCAGGTAGGCCAATGCGATGTTCTTGCCGATGCTCGGGCCGAAGGCAATGCTGGTGGTGTACGAGCGCCGGCCCTGTGTGTCGATCAAGGTGGCGCCGGTTGCGGGATCCATCACCGGGCAGTTCCCCATCGGGTAGCGCGCCACGCCAGTGCTGTCGATGTTGCTGGTCATGGTCAGGGTGCAGAGCGTTGCCGGCTGGTGTTCGCGCGCGCGACATTTCAGGTGCGCCTGTTTGCCGTGGAATTCGGCCGCCTTCACCTTGGGGCGGGCCAGGTCGCATTCGTACAGGTTGTATTCGGTCAGCAGATCGCCGTTTTGCAGGCGCAGGCTCTTTTCCATGCGCCGGCTATTGGCGTAGGTTTCCACGCCCACGGGTGTGACGCCCAGGGCGTGCAGCGCATCCCACAGGGCCAGGCCGTCCTCATATTTG
>JBBKVW010000441.1:0-3847 GCA_037968655.1 Burkholderiaceae bacterium | reverse complement strand
CGCAGACAAGGGGAAACTGGAGTCATCCGACAAGCGGCTGATTGGCAAGAAATTGCACATCGCAATGGTGCAGGCGCGTTTCAATGCGGCCGTCACCGACGTGCTGGCGCAGGCCTGCGAAGATGAGCTGCGCCTGCTCGGCGTGGAAGACGACAACATGGTGCGGGTGCAGGTGCCCGGTGCGCTGGAAGTGCCAGTCGCACTGCAGGCGCTGGCAGAAAGCGGGCGCTATGACGCGCTGATCGCGCTGGGCTGCATCATTCGGGGCGAAACTTACCACTTCGAACTGGTCGCCAACGAGTCGGGCGCCGGCGTGAGCCGGGTCGCACTGGACTACCAGACCCCGATTGCCAATGCCATCCTGACGACCGAGAACCTGGAGCAGGCGATCGCGCGCCAGACCGACAAAGGCCGCGACGCGGCACGGGTGGCGGTCGAGATGGCCAACCTGATGGAAGACATCGGATGATCGACGAAAACCCGCCCGTACCCGGCAGCCGCCCTCCCAAGCAAAGCCGCACCGGCCTGACCAGCACCGGCGCGCGCAAGGCAGGCAGCAAGTCGGCGCGCACCCGCGCGCGCGAGTTCGCGCTGCAGGGCCTGTACCAGCACCTGATCGGGCGCAACCCGGTGGACGAGATCGACACCTTTACACGTGACCTGGCCGGCTTCAACAAATGCGACCGGCTGCATTTCGACGCCCTGCTGCGCGGCTGCATCCAGGATGCCGGCGCGCTCGATGCGCTCATCGTGCCGCTGCTGGATCGCCCGATGGCCGAAATCTCGCCGGTCGAACACGCCATCATGTGGATCGGCGCCTACGAGTTGCAGCATTGCCTGGACGTGCCGTGGCGGGTCGTGCTGAACGAATGCATCGAGCTGGCCAAGGAGTTTGGCGGCACCGATGGCCATAAATATGTCAACGCCGTGCTCAACGGTATTGCGCCGCAATTGCGCGCCGCCGAAGTCGCGTCCGACCGGGCCCGGAGGTCTCCCACCTGATGGCGCAGCCGCTTCGGATTTCGGGCCGGGCCCAGCGCATGGAGCCGTTCTATGTGATGGAAGTGGCCAAGGCCGCGGCCGAGATTGGCCGCGCTGCCGCCCACGGCAGCAGGCCCATGGTCTACCTGAACATCGGCGAACCCGATTTCACGGCACCGCCACTGGTGCAGGAGGCTGCGGCCAGGGCGATACGCGACGGTCGCACCCAGTACACGCCGGCGATCGGGCTGTCGGCCCTGCGCGAGCGCATCAGCGACTGGTACCGCAGCCGTTTTGATCTGGACATACCGGCAACGCGCATCGTCGTGACGGCCGGCGCATCGGCCGCATTGCAGCTGGCCTGCCTGGCGCTGATCGAATCGGGCGACGAAATCCTGATGCCGGACCCCTGCTATCCGTGCAATCGCCAGTTCGTCAATGCCGCGGACGGACGCGCGGTGCTGGTGCCGACCAGCGCAGAGCAGCGCTTTCAACTCAGCGCAGAGGCAGTCGAGGCGAATTGGACGACCGGACATACCCGGGGCGTGCTGCTGGCCTCGCCATCCAACCCGACCGGTACATCGATCCATCCCGACGAACTGCGGCGCATCCACAGCCTTGTCGCCGAGCGCAATGGCGTGACGCTGGTCGACGAGATCTACCTGGGCCTGGGCTATGACCCCGTGTATGGCCACAGCGCGCTGGGCATCGACGAATCGGTGATCAGCGTCAACAGCTTCAGCAAGTACTTCAGCATGACCGGCTGGCGCTTGGGCTGGCTTGTTGTGCCGCCCGGTTTGCTGCCGGTGATCGAGCGCCTGGCGCAGAACCTGTTCATCTGCCCCAGCACGGTGGCCCAGCATGCGGCAATGGCCTGCTTCGAGACCGACAGCATCGCCGAATATGAGCGCCGGCGCCAGGCCTTCCAGGCACGCCGCGATTACCTGGTGCCCGCCTTGCGGGCAATCGGCCTGGATGTACCGGTGATGCCCGACGGCGCGTTCTACGCCTGGGCCGATTGCACCCGTGCCTGCGAGCGGCTCGGTGTGGCCGACAGCTGGGAGCTGGCGTTTGCGCTGATGCAGCAGGCCCATGTGGCGGTGACGCCCGGGCGCGATTTTGGCCAGGCGCAGACCGCGCGCTTCATCCGGCTGTCCAGCGCCAGTTCGACCGAGCAACTGCAGACGGCGGTCTCGCGCCTCAAGGAACTGCTTGCGTGAGTCGGCAAGGATTGCAATTGGCGCAGCGGGCAGCGCGCCCGCAGCGGGCCGGGAAATGAGGGAGCGCGACGTGCCAGGAATGCGCAAGCCAGCGAAGCCGCCTGGCAATGCTGCCCCGCATGGCAGCACCGCGATCTTCCGCTGGCCGGTGCGGGTCTATTGGGAAGACACCGACGCCGGTGGAATCGTCTATTACGCCAACTACCTGAAGTTCTTCGAACGCGCGCGCACCGAATGGTTGCGTGCCAGCGGCTTCGGCCAGCAGGCCCTGTGCGAGTCCGAAGGCGGCATGTTCGTCGTTGCCGATGCGCAGATTCGCTACCTGCAGCCGGCCCGGCTGGACGATGAACTGATGCTTACCACCTGGCTGCAGGAGGCCGGCCGGGCCTGCATGACAATCGGGCAACAGGCACAGCTGGGGACAGATCCCGGCGCGGCAGTTCTGTGCAGCGCCTCCATTCGCGTCAGCTGGGTGTCCGGCGCCAGTTTCAAACCGATCCGAATTCCAAACTCGATAGTGAAAGCCCTCTCATGAACCAAGACATGTCCATCCTGCATCTGGTGCTCGGAGCCAGCCTGGTGGTGCAGCTTGTCATGTTGCTGCTGCTGGTGGTCTCGGTGGCCAGCTGGGCGGCGATTTTTCGCAAGATGTTTTCCCTGAAGCGGGTCAAGGCGCTGAACGAAACCTTCGAGCGCGACTTCTGGTCCGGCACCAGCCTGAACGACCTGTTTGCGGCCGCAGCCAAGAATGCACGCATGAGCGGACCGATGGAGCGCATATTTGCCAGCGGCATGCGCGAATACCAAAAGCTGCGCGAGCGCCGCATTGCCGATACCGCCAGCCTGATGGACGGAGCGCGGCGCGCGATGCGCGCCAGCTTCCAGCGCGAGATGGACGAGGCCGAATCCAACCTGTCCTTCCTGGCCTCGGTCGGATCGGTGTCGCCCTATGTGGGCCTGTTCGGCACGGTGTGGGGCATCATGCATGCGTTCACCGGCCTGGCCAATCTGCAGCAGGTGACGCTGGCCACGGTGGCGCCCGGCATTGCCGAGGCCCTGGTGGCGACCGCGATCGGCCTGTTTGCCGCGATACCGGCGGTGGTCGCCTACAACCGCTTTGCGCGCGACATCGACCGCATCGCCATTCGCATGGAGACCTTCATCGAGGAGTTCTCCAACATCCTGCAACGCAACGTGGGTGCGCAGTCGGCATCCGGGCACTGACAAGGAGCCTGCAGCATGCCATCGACCATGGGCCGCGGACGCGGCCGGCGCACCATCAACGAGATCAACATGGTGCCATTCATCGACGTGATGCTGGTGCTGCTGATCATCTTCATGGTCACCGCGCCGCTGATCACGCCCAGCGTGGTCGACCTGCCCAGCATCGGCAAGGCGGCGCGCCAGCCCGACCAGGTGCTGCAGATCATCATCGACAAGGAAGGCCTGCTCAAGCTCAAGACGCCCGACGACAGCACCCAGATGGCGCTGCGCGAGCTTGCGCCAGCGGTCAAGAAGGCGCAGGTCGGCGCCAACAATCCGGCGGTCGTGATCAGCGCCGACCGCAATGTGCGCTACGAGTCGGTCGTCAAGGTGATGGATACGCTGCAGCGCGCCGGCATACAGCGGGTCGGGCTGTCGGTGCA
>JBBKVW010000440.1:0-2827 GCA_037968655.1 Burkholderiaceae bacterium | reverse complement strand
GCGGCCGCAACCGCGCCTTCAGTGCCACTGCGTGGTGCAAAGCCACCGTAGGCCACCAGCGCCTCTTGTACGCCTTGCCAGTTGAGCTGGGATATCGCGAACTCCAGCAAGGCAAGCTGCTTGTGCTGCCCGGGCGTCTTGGCCGGCAGCGCGACGGCCAGCTTGCGCAACTCCTCCATGGGAAAAGGCGGGTGATTGGGCAAGCGACCCAACTCATTGAAGACCGCGCGGTAGTTGGCCGGCGTTGGCGCCAGCTTGCGGTTGATCAACTGCTTGAGCGTTTCGCGCGCCAGTTCGGGTACCGATCTTTCAGCCATTGACAAATAACCCCTATCGTTGCGGCAGCGTGCCGAGAAAGCCCTGCACCTCTGCCACCGTCCGCACCGGATCTTCCAGCTGCGGAACATGGCCCAGATCATCAAATACCACCAAACGCGACCCGGCGATGTCACGCGCAAACTGGCGCGCAGACTGCAGGGGAATCAGGCGGTCCCGCGCGCCCCAAAGAATCAGGGTTGGCATCTTCAGTTGTGCGATCCGGTCCGACTGGTCCGGCGCCGGCGTCGCCATGCGCTGTGCCAGTGCCCGACGATTTCCAGCGCGCAGCGCCATATCGTAATAGCGGTCCACTTGCTCGGCGCCGAGCCTGGACGGATCTCCATAGACGTTGCGCACGCTGTCTTGCACCAGGCCGCGCGGCAGGACCCATTCGAGAATCCGGCTTGCCGGCCAGGACCTGGCCAGGCGAAAACCCAGGGGCACATCGACCGGCGCCAGCGGATAGCCTGCGGCGTCGACCAGTATCAGGGCGCGTACGCGCTGCGGCTGCGCGTAGGCAGTTTGCCAGGCGATCAGTCCACCCAGCGAGTTGCCGGTCAAGACGCAGTCCTGCACACCCAGTTGATCCAGCAGCGACAGCACAAACTGCACATAGGCATCGATCGTGTAGTCGGCCTGCGGATGGGGGCCGGTCAGCCCGAAGCCGGGCAAGTCAAAGCGGATCACGCGCCGCTTGTCGCGCAGGGCCTCGGCCCAGCCATCCCAGCTATGCAGGCTGTCCGAAGTGCCATGCAGCAGCACGATGGGGGCCGGATCGTCGCGCGGTCCTTCATCGCGCAGATGAACTTGCATGGCGCCATAGGCAATGAAACGCGACGGCGGCGGTGCCCAGCGCTGAGTCAGCTCGGACAGCGGCTTGTCCGGCGCCCAGACCGCCACGATGCCGGCCAGGAAGAAGAACACCAGCCCAGCCAGCAGCAGCAGCAGTGCCTTCTTCAGCAAGCGCATGGCGACACCTTGGCGGCGCGGCGTTCACGAACGCGCATCCGGCTCCCAATCCGAACGCGGCCAATGTGACAGGCACAGGAATGATCCCAGCGTGCGCCGCTCGGCCTCGGTCAATGGACCCGGGCCGCGCGCCGCGCGGCGGCACTGGTCAAAACGCGCGGTGACCCGGTCATAGACCGCGTCCCGGTTGCAGACCTCGACCAAATGGCCTGTCTGCGGCCATTCGATGCTGCTGTCATCAGCCACCACCACCAGCACATCGAGCTCCAGGTTGTCGAAAAAGCCCCTCTGTCGCACGCGTTTGTCCAAAAACGCCTTCAGCAAAAGTGCCTGCACATAGGCCCGCGTGATCGGCGAACCCAGCGCCACCGGCTCCTTGCCGTCCATCGATGTCCAGTTGCCATCGTCGTCGATCTGCACCCGACCGCTGACGTCTTCGCGCCCTATCACCATCATGCCCAGGGGATGCAGCAACAGATGGTCGATATGCGCCATGGTCCCGCCCGAGCGAATGCGCAGGCCATTGAGTACGTCGACCGAGGTACTTTGCCGATAGTAGCGGCGCAGGTAATAGGCCATGCGATCGGCGGAAATCCGGGTCGCAAACGCCTGTTCGTCTCCACCAAGAAAAGGGTCGAGCTCTTTTAGAATCATCTTCCCACGAACCTCCCTGCAAGCTGCCCCGGTCTGGCGTACGAAGACGCCAGCCAGAGTCATATGGTTATCGCGGTGCGGTCCGGTCCATTGGCCGGTGTAAGGACCGCAGAAACTCTCCCAGCCGGCGGCGCTCCGGCGCTGTAAAGACCCCCGACGCATTTGCCAGGCGCCGACACTGAAGAATACGCTGGATTACCCGCTCATGAACCTGGTCGGTCTGGCACACCTCCGGCAACTGGCCCATGGCCGGCCACTGTATCTTGTCGGTGTCAGGTACCGACACCAGCACATCGAGCTCGATGCTGTCAAAGAAGCCCTTCTGCTTGACGTATTTGTCCAAAAACGCCTTCAGTGACAAGGCGCGCAAATAGGCCCGGGTGATGGGGGAGCGCACCTCGACGGACGCATTGGCCCGCCAGCGAATCCATTGACCATCGTCATTGATCTGCACCCGGTCGGGCAGACTTTCCCGCTCCACGATGATCATGCCATAGGGATGCAACAACAGATGGTCGACCTGGGTAAAAACGGATCCGGAACTCACCCGCAGGTAATTGAGGACGTCGACCTCCTCGCTCTTGCCGAAAAAACGCCGCAGGTGGTAGGCCATGCGATCTTGCCCGATGCGGTGGGCGATCTCGTCCTGGCTTTTGCCAAGAAAAGGGTCCAGCTCCTTCAAAATCATGGCCCGCGGAATCCGTTTTGCATTCTTGTTGTCATATTAACCAGATCGCTGCGACTATTCGCCCCAATCGCCGTTTGAACGCCCAATGCAATCCGGCTGTGCCAGCCTTGGCCTGTCAGCGCTGGCCGCGCCGGCTCGGTCGGGCCTGGCCTCAGTCTGCGACGCGCGCCACGCGGCGACTCTGGACCGCCCGCGCCA
>JBBKVW010000439.1:0-5212 GCA_037968655.1 Burkholderiaceae bacterium | reverse complement strand
CGATCAACCAGCGCGCCGCGCGCTGGTTGATCGATCCCATTCGAGTCGCGGACCGAGCCCGTTGAGCACGAGGCATCTGACGCCAGCGCCGCGCACGGCGCCATGCACCGAGTGCCCACCGCCCGCCGACTCAATCGGCCAAGAACGAAAAAGGGCCTGCTATTGCAGGCCCTTTGCCTTAGAGTGCTTGCAGGCACCCTGTCAAAGCTCAGTGGCGACGGCGACGCAGGCCCGCACCCAGGAGCGCCAGACCGGCCAGGGCCACCAGCGGCAGGCTGCCTGGCTCAGGCACATTGTTGGTCGACGGATTGCACGGCGGTTGGTTTTCACCACCGCACAAAATGACGGTGCCGGCGCCGCCGCCAATGATGTAGCTGCGCGCAGGCGTGGCGCCATCGAAGGCCAAGGTCGTCAAGCCGCCGAAATCACCTGTGAAGTTGCTGTGGCAGGGGCCAGCGGTGGAGTCGATGTTCATGTTGCTCAGGCCGGGGAATGCAGCCTGGCCTGCCGCAGTAAGCGTCGCGCCGCCTGAAGAGCATCCATTCACATTCGACAAGCCAGGCAACAGTGCCGACAGCCATCCATAGACGTCGGAGCCCGATCCGTGCGACATGATGCCGCCCCCGGAAGCGCCGAAGGTGTTGATTGCGGCCGCAGCTGCAGTAAGCGCGGAGCCGTCATCCGAGTCGATGTCATTGTCTGCGCCATTGCCGGCGATCCACAGCATGCCCGGATTGACTGCGCCGCTGGCGAGGTCGGCGAAGAATGATGTGATGCCCGCATTGCCGTCGACAAACAGCACGGTCTTGCCGAGCACGTTCGCCGCAGACGCAATTGCACCGCCCGCGTTGCCGGACGTGTAGACGCCTGGGGCCAGTGCCGCCGAACCCAGCGCGACGATGTCGTGCGTCAGCGTGCCGGCACGCGTCTGGTTGCTCAGGACGTTGCTGACCGCCTTCTCAATGTAGAGCCAGCCCTCCAGATTCGCACCAGCATCTGAGCGCGAGCCATGGTCGGTCAGGTCATCGCCGCCGAGAATCACGGGGCCGGCAGTGGCGACTCCGGATAGACCGACAGCGCATGCGATAGCAATGAAAGTTCGCTTTATTTGGTACATGATCATCCTTCCTGGTTAGAGGGTTCGCGGTTGAGCGCCTGTTTCAGTCGCGCGCCACAATTTTTTGGTAGCAGCATTTATGCCAACCCAATAATTCCTTTACAAATCAATGGTGTGGCTAGTGATCAGCCGTTCCAATACGTAAGCGATGTAAATATTACCGACTCGTGACGACTGGCCTCGCGGTGCACTCAGGGAGCCGGCGCAATGGCTAGCGCAAAGCCCGTGGGCGTATCAGCGCCACCGTGGCTTTCGGTGTCCCTTCGATGGCCTGTCGGCTGCGGCGATGACTGCGACGGGCAGTGCGATCTGATATTTATAGATTGGCTTGCGGCCTGACGATCGAAGGCAGCGCAAGTTTCTTTTCGTCATGCTCCCGGGGCTTGAACATGCGCGGTCGGTGCTGGTGCCTCCCCGTGTTGACATTCGGAGCGATTTGTCCGGCCCGGGGGCCGCGCCTACCAACGGCTCAACGCAAGAGCCAGAGCGAGAGCGAGGGAACGAAGCCGACGATGATCGAGATACCGATCATAGTCACGACAAACGGAACCGCCTTGCGCGCGATCGCCATGATCGGCGTTCCGGTCAGGCCGGACATGACAAACAGGTTCAGCCCCATCGGCGGCGTGATGAAGCCCAGCCCCAGCGAGGTGATCATGAACACGCAAAAGTGGATCTGGTCCATGCCGATCTCCTTGGCCACCGGGTACAGCAACGGCGCCAGGATCACGATATTGGGCGTGGTCTCCATGAACATGCCCGAGATGATGAAGATCACCAGCATCACCAATGTCAACGCGATCGGGTCGCTGGTGACCGAGGTCAGCGTGCGCACGAAATCCTGCGGCACGTCCAGGATCGTCAGCGCCTGGGCAAACAGCATCGCCACGCCGATGATCGGCAGGATGACGCCATTGACCCGGGCCGATGTCTCCAGCATGTCCGGAAAGTCCTTCAGTACGATGGTGCGCTGGATCATGCCGATCAGCAGCGCCACCGCGACAGCCACGGCAGCCGATTCGGTTGGCGTGAAGATGCCGGAATAGATGCCACCCAGAATGATGAACGGGATGGACAGCGCCCACTTGGCATCGTTCAAGGCACGCAACCAGCGTGTCAGCGAGAACCGGCTGGTCGAGCTCTCGTAACCCTTGATGCGGTTCATCACGACATTGGTGATCACCACGCTGAACAGCACCAGCAAGCCCGGAATCAGCGCCGCTACGAACAGGCTGGACGATGAAATGCCCAGCACCAGGCCCATGATGATGTAGGCGATGGACGGTGGAATCAGGATGCCGGTGCAGGCGCCGCTGGCCACCAATGCGCAGGCGTAGGGCTTGGGATATCCCAGCTCGACCAGGCGGTCCATCGTGATGCGGCCGATGGCAGCCGCGTCGGCCGCGTCCGAGCCCGAGATGCAGGCGAAGAAGCCGCAGCCCAGCACGGTCGAGGTGCCAAAGCCCGAGCGCAGGCTGCCGGTGGTCGCCTCGGCAAAGTCGAGCAGCTTGTAGGCCAGGCCCGAGCGCACCATGACGTCGCCGGTCAGCACGAACAGCGGAATCGCGATCAGCGCAAACGAATCGACGCCCTGGAACAGGGCCTCGCCCAGCAGCGACAGCGGCAGCGCGCCGGTCGTCAGCAGCAGCATGATGGTGCCCAGGCCAAGCGCGACCCAGAACGGCACCGTCAGGAACAGCAGCAGCAATATGAAAACCAGACCCAGTGTGACTAGCATGGCATTGGGTCCCGGGTCAATCAAACAACAAGGTGCCGGCGTAGGCTTCGCGCCCGGCGCGGATGTCCTGGATGTCGCGCCAGGCCGACTGCAACACCCGAACGGTCATCATCGAAAACCCCAGCGGCACTGCCGCCTCGAACCACACCTGGCTGATGCGCATGGCCGGCGCCAGTGAGTCGAACTGGATCATCGTGGAGATGGTCTCGAGCGACCAGAACAGCGCGAAACCGGCGAACACCAGCGTGCACAACTCGCCGAACAGGTAGAGGTAGCCGTGCAGGCGTTTGGGCAGGATATGCAGCAGCACGTCGAAGCGGATGTGCGCGCGCTGCTTGACGCCGTAGGACGCGCCGACCCAGCCCAGGTAGATGAACGCAAAGCGGGCGGCCTCTTCGCCCCACAAGGAGGAGAAATCCAGCACGAAGCGGCGGAACACCTCGATCACGATGACGAACACGATGAAGCAATAGAACACCAGCATCAGGTAGCGTTCGCCGTTGTCGTCGACTTGCCGCAGCAGTTGGCGCATGGGAAATTCTCCAAAAAAGGGGGGGCCGCGCCACCCCCGGGGTCGCACTTCTTTGCAGGGCGTCAGCCGGCGATGGTGATCGGGCCCTTGGTGTTGGCCGCGACCTTCAGCTTGTCGAACATCTCGATCGAGCCGGCCAGCTCCTTCTTGATGTCGTTCCACTCGGCGCGCTGCTCACCGCAGGCCTCGACCCATTTCTGGTGCTCGGCCGCGCTCGGCGTGTAGAACTTGATGCCGGCCTTGCCCATCGCGTCCATCGAGTTCTTGCGCGCCACCAGGATCTGCGCAAAGCTCTCCAACTGGGTCTTGGCGCTGGCATCGTCAAATACCGTCTGCAGGTTCTTGGGCAGGCTCTCGAACCACTTGAAGTTGGCGGCGAACATCTGCGCGTCGGGCACCGATTCGACCATCGTGATGGCCTCCAGGATGTCGATGAAGCCGAAGGTGAACAGCGCGCCCACTGCCGGATCGAGGCCGTCGGCGACACCCTGCTTCAATGCGCTGGGTGTCTCGCCCCATGCCACCACGGTCGGGTTGGCGCCGGCCAGGCGGTAGAACTGCTGCAGCAGCTTGGAGCCGGGCACGCGCATCTTCATGCCGCGCATGTCGTCCGGTGTCTTGACGATCTTGCCGAACCCCTTGCGCACCGCGACCGTGCGCGGATCGACGGTGAAATAGAACATCGGCTTGTACCCCTTGGCGGTGACCTTGGGCGTGATCTCGTTGTTCCAGGCTGCCGAGGTGACCAGGTTGGCGAAGCGCTGGTTGTCGCCGCACCAGAACGGGATGTTGATCAGGTCGACCACCGGCGTGAACGGCGAGAAGTTCGACAGCGACACCGAGCCGCCCTGGATCGTGCCGCCCTGCACCTTTTGCGCCAGCGCACCGCCCACGCCGAGTTGCCCGGACGGATGCAGCTTGACGTAGACCTCGCCCTTGCTCAGCGACTCCAGGTTGTCCTTGAACTGGGTCTGCATGATGGGATAGGTGTGGAACGCGTCTTCCTTGTATTCGGTGGCGAAGATCATGGTGTGTTTGGCTGCCTTGGCCTTGGCCGCCTCGTCGCCGGCCGCATGTGCCAGCTCGGGGTTTGACCACAGGAAGCCGCCGGTGGCAGCCAGCACCGCAGTGGTGAAGCCGTAGCGCCTGGTGACTTCAAAGAAGCGGCGCCGCTCGGCCGATTGCGGTGTGTCGAGATGTTTGGCTTGTGTCATGGATGTCTCCTTTTGGTGGGGGGTGGGAAAAATGTCAGGCCTTTTTTTCGTCAGCCAGGATGCCGGCGACGAAAAAGGCCATCGCGACGAGTACCAGCAGGAACTCGCCGACATCGTTCAGGCGCCAGATGGCGACGCCCTGCTTGATGAACAGCATGCGCAGTGCAACGTTGGCGAAGAACAGCAGGGTGAAGACCGCGGCCAGTGCCAGCCAGAGCCGGCCGGCCGGGCGTTGGGGCTGCGTTTCGGTGGCAGGGATGTTTTTCATGGTGTTTGCGTGTGCGTTCAATAGTCGCTGGCCCGGTCAGTGCGCAGGTTCAAGCACGACCTTGGCCGATGCCGTACGGCCCTGGTGCAAATCGTCGAAGGCGCGCGCGCCCTCGGCCAGGCTGCGCCGCTCGACCCAGGACAGGTCGCCAAAGGCGCCGCGCGCCAAAGCCGCCACCGTCGCGCGCATGTCGGCCATGCTGTAGGTATAGGTGCCCAGTAGCGTGATCTCGGCTAGCGTGAGCTTGCGCATATCAATCTCGCTGGCCCAGTCCTGCAGGCCAATGTGCATCACAACACCGCCGGGCGCAACCGCCGCCAGTGCCGATGTGCGGGTAATGGCG
>JBBKVW010000438.1:0-14259 GCA_037968655.1 Burkholderiaceae bacterium | reverse complement strand
GTGATGTACCTGCTGCGCACGCTTGGCGCGGCGCCGCGCCGGCGTGCGCAGCAGGTACATCACCAGCGCCACTGGCGCAATTCCGTACAACACAAAGGTGACGATCGCGCCCAGAATGGTCCCATTGCTGCTGCTGGCTTCTGCCACGGCCATCATCAGGGTGACATAAATCCAGGCGATCGGGACGAGGTACATTGGGCGGGCGGAGTCTGGCTGGGCTGTCAGTTTAACGAAGGACAGGTCTGCGATACTTGCAAAGCTAAAGGCAGGGAAACAGGGAGAGACGATGACTCAGGAAAACACCGAATTCTGGCGCCAGTCGGCCCAGGAAATGCAGCAGGCCATGGCCGGTAACTGGACAGGCGCGATGCAGGCGCTGCAAAAGTTCATGCCACCAATGCAGGCCGGCTTGCCCACAGCGCCGGAGTTTGCTGCGCCGAACATTAATTTTTCGCCGGCCAAGCTGCAACAACTGCAGCAGCAGTATTTGAGCGAGGCCTCCGAGCTGTGGAGCCAGGCCATGCTTGGCAAGATGCAGAACAGCGACAAGCGCTTTTCTGATCAGGCATGGAGCGGCAATCCGATGGCCGCATTCAATGCTGCCAACTATCTGTTGAATTCGCGCGCCATGATTGGACTGGCCGACGCGGTCGAGGCAGACGAGAAGACACGAGCCCGAGTTCGGTTCGCGGTCGAGCAGTGGCTGGCAGCGTCGGCGCCAAGCAATTTTCTGGCACTCAATGCCGAGGCACAGAAAATGGCGATCGACACCAAGGGCGAAAGCATCGCCAAGGGAATGCAGAACCTGCTGCACGACATCCGCCAGGGCCATGTGTCGATGACCGACGAAAGCGTGTTCGAGGTCGGCAAGAACGTGGCTACGACCGAAGGCGAGGTGGTTTTCGAGAACGAACTGTTTCAGTTGATCGAATACAAACCTTTGACAGCCAAGGTTTATGAACGTCCCTTCCTGCTGATCCCGCCGTGTATCAACAAGTTCTACATACTGGATCTGCAGCCAGAGAACTCCCTGATTCGGTATGCCGTCGCGCAGGGGCATCGCACCTTTGTCGTCAGTTGGCGCAACCCGGATGCGTCGCTTGCCAAGGCAACCTGGGACGATTACATCGAGGATGCTGCGATTCGCGCCATCACCGCAGTGCAGCACATCGCCGATGTCAAGAAGATCAATGCACTGGGCTTTTGTGTCGGCGGCACGATCCTCGCCACTGCCCTGGCAGTGCTGGCTCAGCGCGATGAAAAGCCGGTGGCCAGTGCGACCTTCCTGACCACGCTGCTCGATTTCAGCGACACCGGGATCCTTGATTTGTTCATCGACGAATCGTTCGTCAATTACCGCGAGAAAGAGATGGGGCAGGGCGGCATGATGAAGGGGCAGGATCTGGCCTCGACCTTCTCGTTTCTGCGCCCGGTCGACCTGGTGTGGAACTACGTGGTGGGCAACTACCTCAAGGGTGAAACGCCACCGCCGTTTGACCTGTTGTACTGGAACAGCGATTCCACCAATTTGCCGGGCCCGTTCTATGCCTGGTACTTGCGCAACACCTATCTGGAGAACCGCCTGGTCAAACCCGGCAAGGCCGTTGTTTGCGGCGAGAAGATCGATTTTCGCAAGCTCGATTTGCCGGTGTATGTCTATGGCTCGCGCGAAGACCATATCGTGCCTATCGGCGGCGCCTACGCATCGACCCAGCATCTGCCGGGCAAGAAGCGCTTCGTGATGGGCGCCTCTGGCCATATCGCCGGTGTCATCAATGCGCCGGTCAAGAACAAGCGCAGCCACTGGATCGGTCCCGCCGACAAGTTCCCGGAAAAAGTCGACGACTGGATCGCCAGCGCGAAGGAACACCCGGGCAGTTGGTGGACCGATTGGGCGGCATGGCTCAAGGGCCACGCTGGCAAGCAGATTGCCGCGCCCAAGTCATTCGGACGCGGAAAATACAAGGTTATAGAGGCGGCACCTGGCCGTTATGTCAAGGCCAAGGCCTGAATTCACACCCAAGGAGTAAAAAATGGAAGAGATCGTCATAGTCGCTGCTGCCCGGACCGCTGTGGGCAAGTTTGGCGGAACGCTGGCCAAGACACCCGCAACCGAACTGGGCGCAATTGTGATTGCCGAGGTGCTCAAGCGCAGCGGCCTTACCGCTGATCAGATCGGCGAAGTCATCATGGGTCAGGTGCTGGCTGCGGGTGCCGGGCAAAATCCCGCGCGCCAGGCACTGATCAAGAGCGGGTTGAACCAGGCATCGCCCGCCCTGACCATCAATGCGGTCTGCGGCTCCGGCCTGAAGGCGGTGATGCTGGCCGCGCAGGCGGTTGCCTACGGCGACAGCGAGATCGTCATTGCCGGTGGCCAGGAGAACATGAGTGCGTCCCCGCACGTGCTGCTGGGCTCGCGTGATGGCCAGCGCATGGGCGAATGGAAGATGGCCGACACCATGATCGTCGACGGTCTCTGGGACGTGTACAACCAGTACCACATGGGTATCACCGCTGAGAATGTTGCGCGCAAATACAACATTTCGCGTGAGAGCCAGGACGCGCTGGCGCTGGCAAGCCAGCAAAAGGCGGCCGCGGCACAGGAGGCCGGTCGCTTCAAGGACGAAATCATCGCAGTCAGCATTGCCCAGCGCAAAGGCGATCCGATCGTTTTCGCAGCCGACGAGTACATCAACAAGAAGACGAGTGCCGAAGCCTTGGCCGGCCTGCGACCCGCATTCGACAAGGCCGGGGGCGTGACCGCCGGCAATGCGTCGGGCCTCAACGATGGCGCTGCCGCAGTGATGGTCATGACCGCCAAGAAGGCAGCATCGCTCGGCCTCAAGCCCATGGGTCGCATCGCCAGTTTCGCCACCAGCGGGCTTGATCCAGCCATCATGGGCATGGGTCCGGTTCCGGCATCGACCAAGGCGCTGGAGCGCGCCGGCTGGAAGGCCAAGGATCTGGATCTGCTGGAGATCAATGAAGCTTTTGCTGCACAGGCTTGCGCCGTGCACCAGGAAATGGGCTGGGACACCAGCAAGGTCAATGTGAACGGCGGTGCGATTGCGATCGGCCATCCGATCGGCGCGTCCGGTTGCCGTATTCTGGTGACCTTGCTGCACGAAATGCAAAAGCGCGATGCCAAGAAGGGCATTGCCTCACTGTGCATCGGTGGTGGCATGGGCGTGGCGCTGACGATCGAGCGCTGAGCCTGAGACGAACTGAACAGATATCAACTGCAACACAAGGAGCACAACATGAGTCAAAAAGTAGCGTATGTGACCGGCGGAATGGGCGGCATCGGAACCGCCATCTGCCAGCGGATGCACAAGGAAGGTTTCAAGGTCATTGCCGGTTGCGGCCCGACCCGCGACCACGTCAAATGGATTGGCGAACAAGCGGCGCTGGGTTTCACTTTCTATGCGTCGGTGGGCAACGTGGGTGATTGGGATTCCACCGTTGCCGCCTTTACCAAGACCAAGGCCGACCACGGCTCGATCGACGTGCTGGTGAACAATGCCGGCATCACCAAGGATCGGATGTTCCTTAAGATGACACGCGAAGATTGGGACGCGGTGATCGAGACCAACCTGAACTCCATGTTCAATGTCACCAAGCAGGTGGTTGCCGACATGGTCGAAAAAGGCTGGGGCCGCATTGTCAACATCAGCTCGGTCAACGGCGAAAAGGGCCAGGCCGGACAGACCAATTACTCTGCCGCCAAGGCCGGCATGCACGGCTTCACGATGGCGCTGGCGCAGGAAATGGCGACCAAGGGCGTCACCGTCAACACCGTCAGTCCGGGCTACATCGGCACCGACATGGTCAAGGCGATCCGCGAGGATGTGCTTGGCAAGATCGTCGCGACCATTCCGGTCAAGCGCCTGGGTGAACCAAGCGAGATTGCGTCCATCATCGCCTGGCTGGTTTCGGATGAAGGCGGTTACTCGACCGGCGCGGATTTCTCCGTCAACGGTGGCTTGCACATGGGTTGATCCCTGGCGCGTCGGATGACGCGCTTTTCCTGATCTGAACCCCGCGCTTGCGGGGTTCTTTTTTTCCGGGGTGGGTTGTTCCGATGAATCCCGAGTTCGTTGATTATGTGAAGGGTTTTGCAGACCAGTTGGCAAGTGGCCGCCAGCTTGCCGCACTGCACTGCGTGATGCCGAGCCTGCCAGATCCTGCGCCGGACGCGCCGGTCTGCCTGGTGTTTTCACCCCACCCGGATGATGAGGCCATCAGTGGGGCACTGCCGTGGCGATTGCGCAGTGAGGCGGGTTGGAGGGTTGTCAATGTTGCCGTCACGCTGGGTAGCCATCGGCAGCGCAGGTCCGAGCGCTGGCAGGAGTTGCGCCGAAGCTGCAGTTGCCTGGGTTTCGAATTGATCAGCGCTTCGGGTGATCCTGGCAAGCCGTTTGAGGGCATCAGCCCGCAAGCGCAATCCCACGATCCGCGCTGGGCGGCCTGGGCCGCGACGGTGGCAGCCCTGCTCGACAAATATCGTCCATCAATCGTGGTGTGTCCGCATGCCTTGGACGGGCACCCGGCGCATATGGGTACGTATTGCCTGGTACGCGACGCATTGCAGCGATCAAGTTCCTCGCCCGGCCTGCATCTGCTGCTAAGCGAGTACTGGAACACGCAATTGCATCCCGCCTTGATGCTCGAACTCGGACACCAGCATGTTGCGCGCCTGATGTCCGCCTTGTGCATGCACGCTGGAGAAGTTGCACGCAACGCTTATCACCTGACATTGCCGGCCTGGTTCATGGATGGGGTGCGCCGCGGCGCGGAACGGGTCGGGGCAGCCGGCAGTTCAGCGCCCGATTTTTCCTTTGCCGCCCTGTATGGCTGGCAGCGCTGGCAAGACGGTGTGCTGTTGCAGATGCCGGCGCTGGTTCTGTCTCTGAACGAGCCTATTGACGCCCCATTTGCCTGAGCGCCGCAGAGCGCACAAGTGGCAGGCGGTCATTGCCGAAATACATGTCGTCACCGACGAACATCGTCGGTGATCCAAAGCCACCGCGTCGTATCAGTTCCTCGGTGTTGGCCTTGAGTTGATCCTTGATCGGGCCTGTGCCGATACCTTGCAGCAACGCATCGGCATCGATGCCAGCGCCAAGGCAGATATCGCGCAGCACTTCGTCCTGCGAGATATCACGATCGTGTCCCCAATAGGCCTCGAAAACGCCGCGCGCAAACGGCAACATGCGCTCGGGGCTCTCCAGCCAGATGCAGCCACGCATAGCCTTGACGCTATTGACCGGGAACACGCTGGGCGGCATGGTAATGGCGATGCCTGCAGCGCGGGCCCAGTCCTGCAGATCCTTGTGCATGTAGCGCTGTTTGGCTGGTATCGGCTTCTCACGCTGCGCATAGACGCTGGGGTTGACCGCATTGAAAACCCCGCCGACCAGAATCGGGCGCCAGCTGATGTCCGAGCCTATTTCTGCCGCCAGGGGGCGGATGCCATGAAAGGCAAGATAAGTCCAGGGGCTGGAGCAATCAAAGAAGAATTCGATCATGGCGCGATTCGCGATTCGCGATTTGCTGGATTGTTTGTGTTTATTTGATCACCGAGTTCCGCGCTGATTCCCAGCATTGGTCACGAACGGCTTGCAAGCTGTCGCACGATGGCGATCCGGTATCCGGTCGACTTCAATTGTCACGACCGATCCACCCTGCCCGGTGCGGTTGCTCAACGCAGAACCCTACATGGCGAGAAGTGCCTGTTGTACCAGATCCATTCATGTGACTGTTTTACAGTTGGTTTGCGCTGTCGATAGTAAGCTTGCTGGTATGAACGCAGAGACGACGCATTCGCAGCGCCTGCTCGGTTTCAACACTGCAGCTCCATGACGAATTCGGGCTACGCCTACGTAACGCCAGATGAACTCCGGCTCGGGCTGCATGTTGATCTGGAAATTGGATGGATGTCGCATCCATTCCCCAAGAGCAGCTTCAAGATAACTTCGCAAAGGCAAATCGATACCTTGCGCGGCTTGGGGTTGGCGCGCGTGCGCTACTTGCCGTCACTCAGCGATCCACCATCGGTGCAGGAATCCATTGCGCCGGGTCTGGAAGCACCCGATGACGAACAGCAAGGCCGTGGCTTGGCGCAAGGCCAGTTCGGGCCCCCCGACCCGGAGCACCCGCTGCCTGCGAATGAAGCAGCTTCGGAGGCTGCGGACCTTGCAACCCAACTAGCTGCGCAACGACAGAGCCTGGCCTATTGCGAGCAACAGTTCGAGCACGCCATGCGACAGTATGATTTGGTGCTTGATCGCGTCGGCCCGGAACCGCTGTCTGCGGCAGCGCTGTGCCAGCATCTCGTGGAATCGCTGCTGGCCGACATGCTGGCCCACGGCGAATCATCGATCCGACTTCTCTCGCAAACCAATGGCGACCGAGCCAGGATGCATCCGGTCAACGTGACGGTGTTGTCGCTGCTGCTGGGCAAGGCGCTGGGCTTGTCGATTGACGCACTGCGCGATCTGGGCATGGCGGCATTCCTGCACGACGTGGGTAAGTCGAAATTGCCCGAAAAGGTGCGCGTGGCCGATGTCAACTTCGCACCAGCCGAATACAAGCAGTATCAAAGCCATGTCGCGCATGGTGTCGCTATTGCGCAGCAGCTGCAGTTGTCGACGCGCGTGCAGCACACCATTGGTCAGCACCATGAAATGATGGATGGCAGCGGATTTCCGAACCGCACCCGCGGGCTCGACACCAGCTTGTCCGGGAAGGTGTTGGCATTGGTAAACCGCTACGAGAACATGTGCAATCCGTCGCGGCCTGCCAACGCGGTCACGCCACATGAGGCCTTGTCGCAGATTTTTTCGCAGATGAAGGACCGGCACGACAACACGGTGCTGGCCGCTTTCATTCGCATGATGGGCGTGTATCCGCCCGGTTCCGTTGTCCAGTTCATGGACGGTCGTTTTGCCATGGTGGTGGCGGTCAATTCGGCCCGCCCGCACAAACCGCGCGTGATCGTCCATGAGACCCTGGTCCCAAAGGACGAGGCCCTGATACTCGATCTGGAACGCTCGCCCACGGCAGGAATTCGGCGCAGCATTCGCCCGGATGCGCTACCGCCCGATGCAATGGACTATCTCTCGCCGCGCGTGCGTATCGGGTATTTTTTCGAGCGTGCAGGCGATCCGGCGCGCAGCGCCGTGGCCCACTAGCGTCTGCCAGAGCGCTGCGGCATCGCCTGCTGAGACTAGCTACCCAGGCCCAGTTTGGCGGCCAGCCCGATGCGCTGCAGCTTGCCGGTGGCG
This sequence comes from Burkholderiaceae bacterium, assembly GCA_037968655.1. GTDB lineage: Bacteria > Pseudomonadota > Gammaproteobacteria > Burkholderiales > Burkholderiaceae_C > CAISIP01. The sequence goes on along the minus strand of JBBKVW010000438.1, from coordinate 6,973 downwards.
CCCTTGGGGATTTCCTGCACGATCAGAATCGTGCGTGGAACCTTGTAATCGGCCATGCGGCTGGCCGCAAAGGCGCGCAATTCGCGCTCCGTTGCCTGCGCGCCGTCGCGCAATACCACGGCAGCGGCAACGTCTTCGCCCAGCTTGGCATGCGGCACCGCAAAGGTCACGACCTGGGCGACGCCGGGATGGTCCATCAGCACTTCATCCACCTCGCGCGGCGATATTTTTTCGCCGCCGCGGTTGATGATTTCCTTGAGGCGACCGGTCAGGCTCAGGTAGCCGTCTGCGTCCAGTACGCCCTGGTCGCCGGTGCGAAACCAGCCGTCGACGAAGGCCTCGGCATTGGCCTGTGGATTGTTTTCGTAGCCGCCGGTTACGTTCTCGCCCCGGATCACGACCTCGCCAATCTCGCCCGCGCCCACAATCTGGCCCTGTACGTCCATGATGGCCACTTGCGGCCCGGACGCAAGTCCGACCGATCCTGCAATGCGCCGGGCCGGTGGCAAGGGACTGCTGGTCATCTGGTGCGCGGCCTCGGTCATGCCATAGGACTCGATCAGAGGCGCGCCAAACACCTGTTCCAGTTCGGCAATCACCTGGGGCGGCATGGACGACGAGGAGGAGCGCAGAAAGCGCAGGGGGTTGGCGCGGATGATCTCCTGGTTGTGTGCTGCGCGGGCCAAGATGGTCTGGTGCATGGTCGGAACGGCGGTGTACCAGCTCGGCCTGCATTCCTTCATCCAGCCGAAAAAGCGCAGTGCATTGAATCCCGGCGTACAGAATATCCGGCTGCCGGCTGCCAATGGCGCGAGCAGCCCGGCGATCAGGCCGTGAATGTGGAACATCGGCATCACATGCAGGCCGCAATCGCCTGGCTCCAGGCGCAGGGTCTGGCGAATGTTGCGCGCCGACGCACAGATACTGCCGTGCGTCAGCGGGACGATCTTGGGCCGGGACGTGGTGCCCGATGTGTGCAGTACCAGCGCCATGTCCTGGGCCTGCGCCGGCACGTCGGGCGCCGCGGCGATTGCATGTTCGGCCTGCGGGCCCGTCAGCGTGAAATTGCCAGCCTTGCCTTGCGCCTCCAACTGCAGTTCGAGCACCAGGATGTTTTTCTCGCGGGCTGCGGCGATGGCGGGGCTGTCGCTGCCCTGCGCGACGATCAGCGCTTTGGCATTGAGATCCGATAGGTAGAAGGCGAACTCATCATGCCGGAAGGCGGCATTCAGAGGCGCCGCGGTGCAGGCGCTGGCAACCGCGAGAAATGCGCAGGCCATCTGCGGGCCGTTGTCGAGCACCAGCGCCACGCGGTCGGCACGCGCCAGTCCGTGGCTGCGCAGTGTGCGGTTGCTGCAGTGAATCAACTCGGCAAGCGCACCGTAGCTCATGCTGGCGGCGCCCGGCGCCATGATTGCAGGTGCATCAGCGGCCTGGGCGGCGATCATCTCGGGCAAGGTGGCAAAGTTGTTCATTGTGTTCGTATCGATTTTTGGGGCGCCGTATTGCTTCTGCTGGTGTGTGTGGTTCAGGCCAGTCGCAAGCGCGCCTGACGGTTCTGCAACTGTTCGGCAAGCAGGCTTGCCAGTGCCAGTACAGCGTCAATGGCGGGAGTTGGCGTCTGGGTGATGCGGCCCAGTTCCGCCACCGATCCCACCAGGGCCTGCAATTCCAGCGGTCGGCCCTGTTCCACGTCCTGCAGCATCGAGGTCTTGTGCTGGCCGACTGCCTGGGCGCCGGCAATGCGCTTGTCCAGGCTGACCTTGAAGCGCACGCCGAGCTTTTCACCGATGGCCTGTGCCTCGCCCATCATGTTGGCGGCCAGGGCACGAGTTGGTGCATGCAGGCAGATGTCCTGCAGCGTGGCATGGGTGAGGGCGCTGATCGGATTGAAACTCAGATTGCCCCACAGCTTGAGCCATATTTCGGAGCGGATATCGCTGGTCACCGGCGCCCGAAAACCGGCACCCTTGAGCACGGCGCTGACGGCGCGCACCGATTCCGAATCACTGCCGTCGGGTTCGCCCAGGCTGAAGCGGTTGCCCTCGACGACCTGGACAACGCCCGGGGCGACCAGCTCACTTGCTGGATACACCACGCTGCCAATGACACGCTGTACCGGGATACTGCGCGCAATGCTGCCGTCGGGGTCCACGCTTGCCAGTGCCGTCCCAGCAAACGGCCCGGGCAAGCCGTGGAAATACCACCACGGAATGCCGTTCTGCATCGTCACGATCCGGGTATCGGGTCCCAGCAGGGTGTGCAATTGCGGCGCGACTTCGGCAAGCTGGTGGGCCTTGAGCGCCAGGATGACCAGATCCTGCTCTCCCGCCTCGGCAATCGTATCGGTGGCACAGGCAGGGTGCGCCACTTGCCTGCCGCCGTCTTCGGAAATGATGGTCAAGCCGTGACCGCGAATCGCCTGCAGATTGGCTCCGCGCACAATCAGGCTCACCGCATGGCCGGCCAGCGCCAGCCGTGCGCCCAGCATGCCGCCGATGGCCCCGGCTCCCACAATACAGATTCGCACGATTGGTCGTCCTCAGCGCAAGATGAAATAGGAAGCCAAAGCGTACAACACCAGCGCGAACACGCGTTTGAGTGGCGCCACGTCCATGCTATGGGCCACCCGCGCACCCAAGGGCGCGGTCAGCATGCTGGCAGTCGACAGCACGATGAAACCGGGCCAGTACAAATAGCCCAAGGCGCCGGCTGGCATGCCGGCCAGATTCCAGCCGGCAACCAGGTATCCCAGCGAGCCGGCCAATGCAATGGGAAATCCCAGTGCGGCAGAGGTGGCCACCGCCTGGTGGATGGCAACATTGCACCAGGTCATGAAGGGCACGGAAATGAAGGCGCCACCGGCGCCGACCAGTGAGGACATCAGCCCGATCAGGTTGCCGACGCCGAACATGCCGCCATTGCCTGGCAGGGTGCGTGTCGGCTTTGGCTTGCGGTTCAGGAGCAACTGGGTTGCCGAGAATGCCACGAAGCCGGCGAACAGGTAGCCCAGCATGCGCGCCGGAATTGCCGCGGCCACCTGCGAGCCCAGAAACGCGCCGATCACGATACCGGGTGCCAGCACCCGCACGACGGGCCAGCGCACTGCGCCCCGCTTGTGGTGCGCGCGCACCGACGCCAGTGACGTGAAGCAGATGGTCGCCAGCGACGTGGCCACTGCCATCTTGATGATGTGTTGTTCCGGATAGGCCCGGGTAGTGAGGATGATGGTCAGGAAGGGCACCATCAGCATGCCGCCACCCAGACCGAGCAGACCGGCCAGAAAGCCGGTGCACAGGCCCAGCAGCGCGAGTTCCGCGATCAGGGTGAGGGAAAAATCCACAGGAATTAGGGCTGTTCTGCGTGCTGTGCCGCGCTGGGCTCGGGCGACTGGCCCTCGCAATCGGCTGGTTGCATCAATTGAACTTGATCTGTGCAGCCGTTTCGGCGGCGATTCGGGCGGGTCGGATGCGCGCATGTCGCCGCATCGGGTTGGGGGTGTGCCAATAAGTATCGCACTGCGTTGAGTGACCCGCCCCGTGCCGCTGTGGCCGACGTATTGAGACGCGAGACGCGTTGCCCGTACGTGCGCCAGTGCGGCCTGAGTTTGCGCACGACGGCCTGGCAAATTCGCGCTGTGTCCCTTTACTCGAAAACTTCTGTCCGCGGCGCTCTGTTGCAAAAAAGACTTCGCGCGATCGTGAATGCGTCACGTCGACAAATATTACAGAGTTTTACTGAGAGCCCGTTTTTGGTAGTGGCGTTACGCGTAACTCGTTGTTTATATTTGATTTTTATTGCTTGGTCCGATTATTGCTTGGCGAGCTTTGCAGCGCTAGTGTTTTGGCGCGCACCGGTCGAGTTGGCCGGCACCGGAGCAAACCGATGTTGATCGCTTTCTGTATCGAAATGGGCGCAATTCTTCAGGGGCCAGGGCTGTTCGGGCCGGGTGTTTTCGGCCGGCGCTGGATGTGTAGCTTCCGGAGCGAGGCTAGCGCACTGAAGGTCCGTTGCGCGCGCGCTTTGGAGCTTTCAGCACTGCCGATCACGAAGCGGGCGGCATCGAAGGCAGCGGCAATCCATGCGTGCTGTTGTCCGACGGCACCCGGCGTACGGTCGGTCCCAAATTGAACACCCTGCCATCGTGCCGGGAGCAGCCCCGGTCATGGGGATCCCCCATCGGCGCTCTTCAAGGCAGCTGCGAAGCCGCCCGTGGCGAAGTTTTCTTGTGCGGGCACGACAGGCGCGCGATGGCTTGCAGGTATCCGGCTCGAAGCCGCTGATGCCACATCCAGTTCCAGTTCCAGATTCATATTGACATTTACAGGAGATAGCAATGACTACCACCACCACGACCACTACCAGCGGCGGCACGGCGACCTCGTTTTCCAATACACCGCAGGCGAAGGACGATCTGTACACGGCGCTGATGCTTTCGGCTCTGCAGGTGGGCGGGCTCACCGAGGACACGGGTTCAGGTATCACCTTCATTCTCGACGTGATGGCGAACGACCTTGGTGGCAATGCGAAATCAATGTGGTCGATCGATGACGGAGTCAGTACATCGACGGCTACCAAGACCTATGCGCCGGCGGATCTGCTCGCACAGGATGTCGGTGGTTTCGCTGACACGACCGCGGATTTCAGCCTGCATGGCGCGCGGATCTGGATTACCGCTGATCAGAAGATCGCCTATCAGATGACCGACGCGAGCCGGGCCTATTTCCAGTCACTGGCCGTGGGCCAGCAGGGTACGGATTCGTTCACCTATGCGATTCGTCTGGGCAATGGCACTCTGAGTTGGGCGACCGTCACTTTGAGAGTGACCGGGGTCAATGACGCGCCGGTGGTTACCGGTGCGGTCTGCGGCACCGCAATCGAAGACGGCTTGCTGGTTTCGCTGAACGCGCTGGCGAATGCGAGCGACGTCGATGCGGGCGCGGTGCTGTCGGTGGTCAATCTGCCGGCGACCTTGCCGGCCGGCGTGACCTACAACGCGGCCACCAAGAGTTTCACCCTCGATCCGAGCCATGCAGCCTATCAATATCTGGCGCAAGGTCAGACCACGCAAGTGGTTATCAATTACGGCGTGTCCGATAACATTGCGACGACGCCGGCGTCGGTGAAGTTCACCATCACCGGTGTCAACGACGCGCCGGTGGTCACCGGTGCTGTGTGCGGTCCCGCCACTGAAGACGGAGCGCCTGTCACGCTGAACGCGTTGGCCAATGCGAGCGATGTTGATGCGGGCACGGTGCTGATGGTGGTCAATCTGCCGGCTGGCTTTCCAGCTGGCGTGACGTACGACGCGGGCACGAAGAGTTTCACGCTCGATCCGAGCAATGCTGCCTATCAGTCTCTGGCGCAAGGTCAGACGATCAATGTTGTCGTCAACTATGGGGTTTCCGATGGAATCGCGGCGCCGACTTCTGCGTCGGTGAAGTTCACCATTACTGGCGTCAATGACGCGCCAGTGATCACCAACGCCGCCACGGCGCTGTTGGGCAGTGTGACCGAGGCCGGCCACCTGGACAACGGCACGGCCGTGGCTGGCACCGCCAGCGTCACCGGTCAACTCAGCGCGACCGACGTCGATGCCGGCGCAACACAAGCCTGGAGCATCCAGGGCACGCCATCGACTACGTACGGCAGCATGGCGGTCAATGCCGGTACCGGCTTGTGGACCTATACGCTGAATAACGGCTTGGTGGCGACACAGGCGCTCAATGAAGGTGACATCGTCACCCAGACCTATACAGTACGCGTGACTGACAACTTCGGCGCGTACGTCGACCAGACAGTGACGATCACGATATACGGCACCAATGACGCGCCGGTGGCGATGGCTGACGTCGGCACAGCGGGGGAAAACGAGAGCAAGTCCTTCGACGTACTGGCCAACGACACCGACGTCGACGCTGGAGCGACTCAGGTGCTGGTTTCGCTTGGCACCGTGACGGTGATCAGCGCCAATGGCGACGTCAACGGCATTAGCGCATCCGATGCTTTCACGATTGTGGGTGGCAAGGTGCAATTCATCCCCGGTACGCTGTTCGACAAACTGGCGGTCGGCCAGACCGCCACGGTCGTCGTGAACTACACGATGAAGGACGACAAGGATGCGTCCTCGTCGTCGACGTTGACACTGACTGTCACGGGTGCCAACGATGGTCCGGTGGCGGTGGCGGACATTGGCAGTGCCGGTGAAAACGAGACCAAATCGTTCGACGTGCTGGCCAACGACACCGACGTCGACACTGGGGCGACCAAGACGCTGGACTTGCTGGGCCCAGTTACGGTTACCAGTGCCAACGGCGCAGTCAACGCGATTGATGCTTCCAGTGCGTTCTCGATCGTGGACAACAAGATCCTGTTCAACCCGGGCGTTCTCTTTGACCCGCTCGATTACGGTCAGTTCGCCAGTGTGGTGGTGAACTACACGATGAAGGATGACCAGGGCGCGCTGTCCTCGTCCACGTTGACGTTGAACATCAGCGGGGTCAACGACGCGCCAACGTCGATTTCGATTGCTGCTGACTCGCTGTCGGTGAACGAGGGCGCCGGCACCATCACGTTCACCGTTACGCGTACCGGTAATGAGGCAGGCAGCCAGACGGTGGATTACACGCTGAGCGGCAATGTTTCTGCCGCCGACCTGGGCGGTAGCCTGGCTGGCGGCTCGGTGACTTTCGCCGATGGCGAGTACACCAAGATCATCACCCTGACTTTGACTGACGATGCGCTCGACGAGATCGACGAGACTGTCACCGTGACGTTGAGCAACCCGAGCGGCACGGTGGCCGCGCCGGTTATCGGTACCGCCTTTGCGTCCACCACCATTATCGACAACGACGCCGCGACCACGATCTCGATCGCGGCCGACCAGGCCAACACCACCGAAGGCGGCACGCTGACCTTCACGGTGACGCGCACCGGTGATGCCGAAGGCACGCAGACGGTGAGCTACGCGGTC
>JBBKVW010000437.1:0-6020 GCA_037968655.1 Burkholderiaceae bacterium | reverse complement strand
CCTTGTGGTAGGGCCCCTGCGCATCCTCCAGGCTGGCGGTCTCCAGGCTCGCGGCCTCGCGCAACTGTCGGGGCGCCAGATCCGGCGCGCGCCAGCGTGACTGCCAGCGGTCTTTTTCCACCCGCCCGGCCAGCGAAAGCGCCTCGGCATCGCCCTGTCGGTCCGCGATGAACTGGCGCGCCGCCTCTTGTGCCTCCTCATGCCGTCCGATGCGGCCAAGGCAGACGATGCGCTTGCTGTGGCACTTCCAGTCGTCGGGCGCCACGCGCAACCCATCCTCGAACTGCTCGAGCGCAAACGAGAACTGGCGCAGCTTGAGCAAGCTGTTGCCGGCGTCGCGCTTGGCTTCCAGCCACAGCGCCTGGGTCGGCGTTTCACCGGCCAAAACCAGAATGTCGCCGGCGCGGTTCTTCGCGCGCGCCACTTCCATGCGGCCACGCCATTGTTCATACGCCGCGCCGAACTCATTGCGGCCGTCGAGCAGCAGGTCGCGCCATTGCGGCTCCGCCAGGTGCGGCAGCAGCGTGTACACCGGGCTCACCTTACGCTGCGCGCTGGCGTCCAGCGTCGCGCGCGCCAGCGCGGTCAGCGCGGCCCTGTCGGCGGCTAGGAACTCCGGGTCCGGCACGCCATCCTTCAAGCGGTAGCGCAGCTTGCGGTCGGTGTAGATGTCGAACGGATTCGTCGGCCGCGGCCCGTGCACCAGCACCACGCCACGCGCGCGCAGCGCATGGCGCACGCCAAGTTCGTACCAGACGTTGGGGTTGTCCAGCGTCAGGTCGGCCAGCACCAGGTCGGCCACCAGCAGTTCCTGGAACATGTCGGTCCGGATGTCACCGGCGCGCTGCTCATCGTCAGCGCGGAACACCGCGCAGCCGGCAGCTTCGAGCGCCGGCTTCAGAAGTTCGGCATAGATACGATTGAAGTCGATGTCCTTGCCGTCGGCACCGGGCTTGGTACCGAAGGGCATGGCAATGAAGGCGTGAGGTGTCATGGGTGGATCGATCGTCCAGGCGCAACTGCAACCATGGCGCGAGGAAATGTGACGCGCTTATCGTGCACTGATTCGGACCCAAGCGCAATCGGTCTGCGAGGGTCATGGCTAGGCCAATTTTCCTGGGCGCGAACGCTCCTTTCCCGGCCGATCAATTTCAGCGGGCTACTGCGCTTGCCCGTTTTTGGAGGCGGCTCTTGGCAGACAGTGTGCGTAGGATGCCGCGCCAGGAAGTTGACATTCGCGGTGCTGGCATGGTCATCCAAGGTCAGTTTTCAGCTACATCGTGGTGAACCCGGTGCTGTCAGCCGCAGGACCGCACCTGCTGCATGGCCGACTTTGCCGGCGCTAGCGTGACAGGCAGCTACGGGTCGGCTGTGCTACTGAATAGCCTCGTCCCAACCGACCGCCTTCAGTCGAGCTGGTGTGGAAACGCACATTGGTGTACTTGGGCCACGCGAGGTTCCTTCGCCGAGGTTCGCTTTTGAGCCGTTGGATGAGGATCGGGATCACCGAGACATCCAGTTTGCTATTTGACTGCAATCGGCCTAAGGTGGTCTTGTGGCTAGGGATGGGTTGTCTGCCCGACAGCACCAAGCATCCAGGAACTCCTGGCAGCGCACAAAGCCAACCATCATGGAGATACAGAACATGAGTATTTATTTGACACGGGCCCATTACAGCCAAGAATCGTTCAAGGGCATGATGGCCAAACCCGAAGACCGGGAGGTCGCAGCCAAGGCCATGTTCGGCGCTGCCGGCCTGAAGCTTCACAACATGTGGTACTCAGGAAACGGCGAGGTGATCTGCATCCTGGAAGGTACTGCTGTCGCCGGAGCCTCCGTCGGTATGGTGGTATTGGCCAGCGGAGCCTTCACCAGTGTTGATACGACGGAATTGCTCACCATGGGTCAAATGGTCGAGGCCATGGGCAGTGCGGGCGCGATTGCTGCAAAGTTCCGCCCTCCTGGCAAGTAGCGCGGTGTCGACAAGCGGTGCGGTTCGGACAATTTTCCGAGCCGCAGGTGTTATTGCCCGGCCGGGCTATGCCCGACGCCGGCAATCACCGGATGAAGGCAAGCGCAGAGGATTGGAATGCCATGCACCGGGGATCGAACGTGAACGCGAGAACCACGCATTTCCGGATCTCGCGGTGCGCTGCCCAAAGGCCCCGGAAACCTGGGATGTAGAGCGAGTGTGGCCTGCTCACCGCCGGCCGTACTGAGTTTGGCGTTCGGCCCGCATCGAACGATTGCATCGGGTCAGTTGCGTGTGTCGCTATCGTCGAATTGATCCCCACTTTGCCGACCACCAACCGGAACATGCGCCGACCGCTCTGGAGCGAAGCGCAATTCGGCAGTGCAGCGTTTGCGGTCTTCCGCCAAAGGCCGCTACAGAGAAGTCAAATTGCGATTGTTCGGTTGCCGACCAAGAGTCGTTGGCGGGGCGGGCAGCCATCGTTTGGGTTTGTAGGTTGGGCGATTACGCCGCGCAAGCGCAAACAGGACCATAGCCAACCCGCGCCCCGACTGGCGCGCACTGTTCGCCACCGCACGGACGAAGGCAAGCTCGGCGACCAAACTGATGCGCCCATTGGCCGGCACACGGTCGTACCAGAGGTCCCAGGCGATGACATCAGTCGTACATAGCATGGCCTATCGAAATGGCCAATCCCTTGGCGAAATCTCCATCCACGAGATCAGCGAAGTCATCAAGCAGCCTGACACCTTCGTGTGGCTGGGCCTGCACGAGCCCGACGACACATTGTTGCTCAAGATCCAGGGCGAGTTCGGCTTGCATGAACTGGCCATCGAGGACGCCCACCACGCGCACCAGCGGCCCAAGATCGAGGCCTACAGCAACTCGCTCTTCATCGTGCTGAAGACGGCGCAGCTGGAGGTGGGCCAAGTGGTCTACGGCGAGACGCACCTGTTCGTCGGCTCGAACTTCCTGGTCTCCGTGCGGCACGGCGCTTCGTCGAGCTACGCGCAGGTTCTGCAGCGCTGCGAAGTCGGCACGAAAGGCCTTCACAAGGGGCCCGGCTTCGCCCTGTATGCGGTGCTGGACTTCGTGGCCGACAACTACCAGCCCATTGTGGCGAAGTTCGAGCAGGACTTCGAAGCCATCGAGACCGACATCTTCAAAGACCGGTTCGACGGGTTGGTGATCGAGCGGCTGTACGCCCTGAAGCGCCACCTGCTGGAGTTGCGCAATGCGGCCTTGCCCGTGGCGGAAATCAGCGCCGAGTTGATGCGCCTTCACGAAGACCTGATCCCGAAGGAGCTGCGCGCCTATTTCCGCGACATCCAGGATCACGTCTCGCGGCTGGCGGGACAGATCGACGGCATGCGCGATATGCTGACTACGGCCATGCAGGTGAATCTCGCCCTGGTGGCCCACAACCAGAACGAGGTGGTCAAGCGATTGGCAGGCTGGGGCGCGATTCTGGCCATCCCCACTGTGATCTTCAGCCTGTATGGCATGAACTTCGAGTGGATGCCGGAGTTGAAGTGGCGGGCCGGGTATCCGGTGGTCGTGGTGGTGACCTTGCTGGCTTGCGTCTTCGTCTACCGCCGCTTGCGTCGCGCCGGATGGCTTTAGCCCCGCCGATGCGCTGCGGCCTGCAGGACTGCGGAGTCGTTGATGGGTCCGGCGCGGCAGTTGTTTCGGCAGGCGCCGTGGTCGGCTGCGTGGAGGCGATTGCGTCGCCATGAACGTCTGCAGTGGGCCGGATGCCGGTGCTGCGAGTATTGAATTGATCGCCACTTCGTCGGCCGCCAGGCTGCACATTCAGCGACCGCTGCGGAACAGACAGATCGAAAAGCCGGATCGCAGGACCCGGTTTGTTGGAGCCGGTCAACTTGCTCGGAAGCCGACCGTCAAAAATGAACGACCGGTATCGATAAAGTTGGCCAAACATACATGGCCGACGGCGACGCCAACTCGGACGAAGCCGACTGCGCCGAGGCCGGCGAATACGAGGGCGTAGGTCGACGGCTTGGGAACGGCCGACCCCGGCGGCAATCTGTGGTCGTGGCGTATAGGGATTCAAACGCCATCCTGCCGCCCTCTTTGCTTTGCCTGCGGCCCTGATGGCGGTCTTGGCGGTGAGGCAACGCCATGCCGAGCCCCGACCCACCGGCAATTGCCTCGGGCGCAGGCATTCCTGCGTTCGGCCGGGGCACCAGATACCTCGCAGCCCCCCTTGCGCGCGGACACCCCATGGTCGCCGATACAGCGTGGACTCAACGCAGAGCGCGCTGTACTCCGGCCTGGCGTCCCGGCATCGTCCTACGCGGCAGAAAGCCAGCGCCCGGATACTGCTGAGGCACCTCCGCGCAGACTGTTCGTTGCGGGCAAATTTCCCTGGGGCTCAGTTGGCGCTCGGTCGCAAGAGAGCGTGCGGCTCCAGAAAGGCCCCGGATGAACATCACCAAACTTCGTCGCCCCCTGTGGGCAATTGCCAGCGGTCTGTTGCTGAGCTTGAGCAGCTTGGTTGCGGCGGAGCCGCCATCGCGTGCAGCGCGTCTGGGCTACCTCAGTGGCACGGTCAGTTTCTCACCAGCAGGCCAGCCCGACTGGGTGCGCGCCACCGTCAATAGGCCGCTGACCACCGGCGACCGTCTGTGGACTGGCAGCAGTTCACGCGCCGAGTTGCAGGTTGGCGGCGCGGCGATCCGTATGGGACCGTCCACCAGCATGGTCTTGCTCAACCTCGACAACCGCATCGCGCAAGTGCAGCTGTCGCAAGGCACCTTGAAGATTCGCGTGCGCAGACTGGGCCCGCGCCAGACCTTTGAAGTCGCGACGCCCAATCTGGCCTTCACGCTGCGCCGTCCTGGCGACTACCGGATCGAAGTGGACCCCCAAGACGACGCGACGGCAGTGATTGTCAAGAGCGGCGAAGCCGAGGTCTATGGCGAAGGCGCGTCGTACACGGTCAATTCGCGCCGCGCCTACCGTTTCTACGGCACCGACCTGTCCGACTACGAGACCTTGTCGGCACGGCGCGACGACGACCTCGACCGCTGGTCGCGCGAGCGCGACCGCCGCGGCGACAACTCGGTCTCTGCACGCTACGTGTCGAGCGAGGTCGTCGGCCATGAAGACCTCGACGCCAACGGCAGCTGGCGTAACGATGCGAAATACGGATCGGTCTGGACGCCGACGCGCGTGACCTCGGGCTGGACGCCGTACCGCGACGGCCATTGGTCCTGGATCGACCCCTGGGGCTGGACCTGGGTCGACGACGCACCCTGGGGCTACGCCGTGTCGCACTATGGTCGCTGGGCCCGCATCGACAACAGCTGGGCCTGGGTGCCTGGCCCACGTCGTGACCGCGCGGTGTATGCACCTGCGCTGGTTGCGTTCATCGGTGGCAAGAGCTTCCAGACCTCGGTTTCGGTCGGCGGTACGAGCGCAGCCAATGTCGGCTGGTTCCCGCTCGCGCCGCGCGAGGTCTATCAACCCTCCTATCCGGTCAGCCGCGCCTATTTCGACAGCATTAATCGCAGCAATGCGGTCATCACCCCCACGACGATCACCAGGGTCTACAACACGACCATCGTCAACAACACGACCAACGTCACCCAGGTCACGAATGTGATCTACGCCAACCAGCAGGTGACGGGCGCCGTGGTCGCCGTGCCGACGCAGGCCTTCGTGCAATCGCAGCCGGTGGCCAACGCCACCGTGCAATTGACGCGCGATGTGCTCGTCAGCGCGCCTGTCATGCGCGTGGCCAGCGTGGCACCGGTGCAGCAAAGCGTGCAAGGCGGCGCCCGCGAGGCCGCGACGAAACCCCCGGTGCGTGAACACGCTATCGTCGCACGTACAGCCCCGCCGCCGGCACCGCTGCCGTTTGCCGCACAGCAGACACAGCTGGCCGCCAGGCCGGGCAGGCCGATTGACGAAGCGCAACGCACGCAGATCAAGCCAGCGGCGCCGGATGTCGAGGCGCCAAAGGTCAGCGTGGTGGCCTCGGCCCCCGCGCCGACCGCGACTGCATTGCCACCGGCATCGGCTC
>JBBKVW010000436.1:0-4994 GCA_037968655.1 Burkholderiaceae bacterium | reverse complement strand
CTCCATGCCCAGCTGGCGCGCGACCGACCGCGCGTGCTCCCATGCCTGCGCCCGGTCCGCAACCCGCTGGTAGGCTCCGACCGCGATGTTCTCGTGCACCGTCAAGCGGGCAAATGGCTGCGTAATCTGGAACGTGCGCACCATGCCGGCGCGTGCGATGCGGTGTACCGGCCATCCGGTGATGTCCTGCCCCATGAACCGGGCACTGCCGGAATTGACCGGCAGGAAGCCGGCTATGCAGGCGAACAGCGTGGTCTTGCCGGCGCCGTTCGGCCCGATCAGCGCGACGATGCGGCCTTCGTCGACCTGCAGGCTGGCGCCATCGACGGCGCGCAGACCACCGAAGATCTTGGTCAGTCCGGATACCTGCAGCATCATGGGGTCTTCCCCTTGGCCTTGCGCTTGCGCCGGCCACCGAACAGGTCGATCAGGCCATTGGGCAGGAAGGCGATGATGATCACCAGCAAGCTGCCGTACAGCACCAGCGACAGGCCCTGGATCTGGGTCAGCGTGCGCGTCACGTCGCTGACCAGTGCGAGCAGCACGGCGCCCACGAGCGGGCCGTACACGGTGCCGGCGCCACCGATCATGCTGACCAGCAGCATCTCGACCGACTTGTCGACTCCGAACGCGATCAGCGGATCGATATACAGGAAATACTGGGCGAAGAAGCAACCGCCCATGCCGCCGATCGCACCCGACAGAAGCATCACCTTGACCTTCTCCGCAAACACGTTGATGCCCAGTGCGCGGGCCGCATCCTCGTTCTCGCGGATCGCCGCGAGCTGGGCGCCGAACCGGGATCGTCGCAGCCATTCGGCCAATATGACCGAGCCGGCCGTCAATGCGAGGATCAGGAAATAAAAGCCGCTGCGTTCGGCAAACTGAAAATTGGCCGCGCCCGCCTTCATCGGGATCAGCATGCCCAGGCCACCGCCGGTGATGTTGACCGAGTTGCTGACGATGCGCAGCACCTCGGCGAATGCCAGCGTGATCAATGCAAAGTACGAACCCTTGAGGCCGGCGCGGAACGACAGCACGGCAATGACGCCACCGACAAACGCACCCGCCAGCGCCGCGGCCGGCAGCCCGACCCAGGGCGAGAGGCCGAAGCGCATTTGCAGGATCGTCGACGCATACGCGCCGGTGCCAAAAAACGCGACATGGCCGAACGAGAGCTGCCCGGCGAACCCGCCGGCGATGTTCCACGACTGTCCGATGAAGGCATAGAACAAGGCCAGCACGCCAAAGTTGACCATGAAACTGGACGGGAACACAAACGGAAAGGCGAGCGCGACAGCCAGCACGCCGATATGCAGCGCCCATGGGATCGGCTTGAGGGTCGATGTCGTCATGGTGTCACCTGTCTGCCGCTGTTCGTGATCTGTTTCGCCAGTGCCCGAGTCATTGGCGTGCGCCAAAAAGGCCGGATGGCCGCAGCAGCAATATCAGGATGAAGATCAGCGAGATACCGATCTGGCCCATGCTCTCGCCCAGGTACAGGCCGCCGAACGATTCGGTCAGGCCGATGATCAGGCCACCGACCACCGCGCCCAGGAAACTGCCCATGCCGCCCAGCACCACCACAGTGAACGCGACCAGCACGAACACATGGCCAACTGTCGGCGAGACATAGAAGATCGGCATCATCAGGCAGGCGGCCGCACCCAGCGTGGCCAGCCCGATGCCGTAGGAGATCGCGAACACGCGGTCCACGTCGATCCCGACCAGCCGCGCGCCGACGCGCTCCTTGGCCACGGCGCGGATCGAGCGGCCGATGTCGGTGCGCTGCATGAACAGGCCCAGCATCGCGCACAACACCATCGCCACGACGAACGAGATCAGCTTGGGCAGCGGCACCAGCGTCGGACCGAGTTCGACCATGCGGTCCGAGTACGAAACCAGGATGGTGCGCGAATCGCCCTTGAAGAACATCAGCGCGAGGTTCTCGATCAGGATCGACAGGCCCAGCGTGACGAGCAGGATGTTCTCGTCCTTGCCGCTGGACAGGCGGCCGATCAGGCCCTTGTACAGCAGGTAGCCCAGCACGAACATCGCCGGCACCATGACGAAGATCGACAGGTAGGGATCGATCCCGAGCAGTGTGAGCAGGTAATAGACGCCGAACATCGCCAGCATCAGCATGCTGCCATGCGCGAAGTTGATGATGTGCAGCACGCCGTAGATCAGCGTGAGGCCCGATGCAACCAGCGTGTAAATGCCGCCCAGCAGCAGTCCGTTGATGGCAGCCGAGGCAATGATCGTCGCGTCCAAGTGATCTCCCGTGTGGCGGTCCGGCAGCGGGCCTTTCACCCGATACCGGCGCCCTGACGTCGATGAAACGAAGCGCGCGCGATCAGCTCATTTTTGGGCGTGGGAACACCGCTTTGCGGGCGGAAAACTCGCTTGGCCAGACTACGTCGATGTCCTTGCTGCCTGCCTGCAGCAGCGCACCCCGGCCGCCCTCGTTCTGGCCGTTGACGAACTTGGTCGGGCCGTACGGCATCATGGACGGGAACCAGGTGCTGGTCTCCAGCGCCGCAATGACCTTTTCCTTGTCGGCGGTGGCTGCGCGCTGCAGCGCGTCGGCGTACAGCATGATGGCGTTGTACGACAGATAGACCTCGAACGTGAACAGGCCGCCCTTGGCCTCGACCTGCTTGCGCATCTCGGCTGCCTTGGGGCTCTTGGAGCTGTACCAGTGGTTGAAGTCCATCATGTTCATTGCCACATCGGGCTGCTCCTGCAACAGCTTGAAGTTGAAGCCACCACCCAGCACGCTGAACATCGCCGCCACATCGACCTTCTGCTGGTGCAAGGTGCGGGCCAGCAGGACATACTCGTTCTGGTAGTTGCTCATGATCACCAGATCGGGCTTGAGACTCTTGATGCGCAGCGCGATGTTGGAGAAATCGCGCGTCGGATTGGCATGCTTGATGGTCTCCAGCGGCTGGAGGTTGATGCTGGGCAGCTTGCCGCCGAGCAGCTTGGCCGTGCCGGTGCCGAACTCGGACTCCTCGTGCACCAGCACCGCGGTCTTGGCAACGCCGCCGGCCGCCTTGTTGAGCTCGCCCAATGCAACGATCGCATCGTCCACGCACCTGCCGAAACCCGGCTTGAGCCGGAACACGTTCTTCAAGCCGCGGCTGACCAGCAGGTCGGATGCGCCGACGTCGATCAGGAACGGCGTGTTGTACTTGGCGGCAGCCTGCGTCGCCGGCAATGCAATGCCGCTGGAGAAACAGCCCAGATAGGCGGACACACCGTCCTGCTGCATGCGCTCGGCCTCGCTGACACCGATCTCGGGACGCGACTGCGAATCGCCGAGCATGGCTTCGAGCTTCGCGCCACCCATGGCCTTGATGCCGCCGGCCGCGTTGATTTCGTCGATTGCCATCTGCGCGCCCATGCGCGACTGGCCGCCGCTGTAGGCCAGGCCCCCGCTGACCGGATGCACCAATCCGACCTTGACCGGCTTGGGCTGCGCCAGCAGCATGCCCGGCGTGCCAAGGACCGCGCTCGCGGCTCCGGCCTGGAGAATCAAACGACGCGACAGGGGATGGGTGGTATTCATAGGGATCCTCACGATCGGGTTGATAAGCATTGTTCCATTTATAGAACAATTGGAATAGACTATGCATCGAACGTGTCGTCAAGTCAACTCCGGCAAAACCCGATGTGCGCATGAGAAAACGCAGGGCCGCTCCCAAGTTTTTTTGCACCCCCTCGGGGGCCTGGCGAAGCCAGGGTTGGGGGCGCTAACGAGCATGAGGACCCGCCCTGATGGACCACAGCCTGTACACCTATTCGGCACTACCGGGCCGCCCGGCTGCGGGCGATGCTGCTGGCCTGTCTGCCTTCGCGCTGCTGTTCCTGGAACATTGGGAGTTGAGCCCACCGCCCGACGCGTTGCGCGACCCGCGCATGGTGGGCGAGTTCGGCAGTTTCTCGCCCGATTACCGCAGCTGGTCGCAACGCGAATACGGACTGCGGGTGGGCATATTTCGTGTCATCGACGCGTTGCGCGAGGCCGGTATCCGGCCGGCGATTGCCGCCAATGCGATGGCCTTGCAGCGCCTGCCCCGGCTGGTGGACACTTTCAATACCTGGGGCTGCGAATGGGTCGCGCACGGCGTGTCCGCCACCCGCATGGTGCATGGCGGCATGTCGCTCGCGCAGCAGCGCGCGCACATCGCGCAATCGTTGGTCGTGCTCGAGGACGCAACCGGCCGCAAGCCAGCCTGCTGGCTGAGCCAGGACTGGGGCACGACGCCCGATACGCCGGCGCTGCTGGCAGAGGCGGGAATTCGCTACACACTCGACTGGTGCAATGACGACCAACCCTACTGGCTGCGCACCGAACCTGCGCTGCTGTCGATTCCGCTGGCCAGTGAATGGGACGATGTGCAATGCCAGTGGCTGCGCCAGATCGAACCACGCGCCCACGCCGATCTCGCGCTGGCCGCGTACGTGCGTCTGCAGCAGGAATGTGTCCGCCACCGACGCGCCGCCGTGTACGGACTGGCCCTGCACCCCTGGGTCAGCGGCATGCCGAGCCGAATCGGCGCACTGCGCGGCCTGTTGCGGCAATTGCGCGTCCATACCGACGTGGCATGGACCACACCGCACGCCATCTATCTGGCCGCCACGGGAGCACCCACACATGGACTATCTTGACCGACTGAGCCGGTTTGCCGCCGAGCTCGACTTCGCTGCATTGCCGGCCGATGTGCGGGCGCAGGCGCTGTGGATTCTGGCCGACTCCGTCGGCGCGATCGCCGGCGGCTCGGCCGAACCGGAGTTGCGCCAACTGGTCACATGCTTCGATCGGAACGGCCCGGGCACCGTGATCGGGCTCGGCCGTTGCGCCAGCGCGGACGCGGCAGCTCTGGTCAATGGCAGCGCCGGCACTTTTCTGGAAATGGACGAAGGAAACCGGTTCTCGCGCGGTCATCCGGCGATGCACGTGATCCCCGCCACGCTGGCCATTTGCG
>JBBKVW010000435.1:0-23128 GCA_037968655.1 Burkholderiaceae bacterium | reverse complement strand
CGTCCTTGAGCCGGATAGACAGTTGGCCCATGCCCTTGACCGTATTCGTATACACCTTGGCCAAATAAGGCTCCAGCTTGCTCGAGCAGGGCAGTTTGCGCACTGCATCCTGATAGTCGTCCAGAATCACGATATTCATGCCTGCATTGTGCCTTGGGGCATGTGCCCAGCCAGTTGCGATCTGTCCCGGCCCGGTGTCGACCGCCTGTTTCGCTGCGCAGCGAGGCACGGCAGTTCGGGTTAGCATGCGCCTTCTGTCCACCTACGATGAAAGTTTCCCCATGTCCATCTCCATGTCGTCGGCCAGCGTGCCGATATGCACGACCATGCTTGGCAACCTCAGCCATATGCTGGACAAGGCGCAGGCCTTTGTGGAGGCACGCAAATGCGAGCCTGCGGCCCTGACCCAATATCGCCTGGCGCCCGACATGCTGCCGTTCACGCGTCAGGTACTGATCGCCTGCGACGCTGCAAAAAACGGCATTGCGCGGATATCGGGAGAGCCGGCGCCCAAGTTTGAAGATACGGAGACGACGATTGTTGAACTGCAACAGCGCATCCATAAGACGATCGAGTTCTTGAAGTCGGTTCCGTCAGAAAAGCTTGATGGAACCGAGGCCAGGGAGATCACGTTCCCGGTCGGACGTGAGGCAACGCGTACCCTGACTGCAGAAGCCTATCTCACGCACTGGATGTTGCCCAATTTGTTCTTCCATGTGACGACGGCGTATGCCATTTTGCGCCACAACGGCGTGGAGCTGGGCAAGGGCGACTATTTGCTGGGTGCGGGCGCCTGAAGAAGCCCAATGACAAGCCCGCTGGCCAGGAATCTCGCCTGGTTGTCGAACGCCTAAAGGCATTCGACAACCAGGCGCTGGATCGGTCGACCTCTACCCGATCAGCCGCTAGCCTGCATGCCTGCTTCGCGTTCAACCATGCGATCGAGTTCAGCACACACATCGGCCAGGCGACCAGACATCATGATGCGACCGGCCAGCATGGACGCCTGATCGGCCTCGACTACACGGACCACGCGCAGCGGGGCGCCCACTTGACGGCGGAGCGACCCTGCTGCCTTGGCTCGCAGTGGTAATTTATGGGCATGACGCGTTTGCATGGGCCGCACGCCTGGCGAAAGCGGCATGGCCATTGCGCCGCCGATTGCCGCCCGGTTGGCAATTGGCGCGCCGCGGAATTGGCGCAGCAGCCAATCCAGGGGCGCCATCAGGATTGCCGCGCCAATATTCTTGTAGTTCATGCTTGTTCTCCTGGTTTGATCAGCTTGGCCAATCGGTCTACATCAGCATCGTGTTGCGAATCAAGCCCACCGCCAGGCCTTCGATCTCGAACGGCTCCCCTGGTTCGACGACGATGGTCTGGTAGTCCGGGTTTTCAGGATGCAACTCAATCAGGTGCTTGTTGCGCTTGAAGCGCTTGACCGTGACTTCGTCGCCCAGCCGGGCGACCACGATCTGGCCATTCTTGGCCTCCTTTGTGGACTGAACCGCCAGTAGGTCGCCGTCCATGATGCCGGCATCGCGCATGGACATACCGCGCACTTTGAGCAGGTAGTCTGGCCGGCGTTGGAACAGGCTGTTCTCGACATAATAGGTCTGGTCAATGTGTTCCTGGGCCAGGATGGGCGAACCGGCGGCCACCCGGCCGATCAAAGGCAAGGCCAGTTGCGCCAGGCCGGGTAGTGGCAACGAAAACTGCTTGCCGCGCGACTCGTTGATCGATCGCAGCGCGTCGCTGCGCAGGCGAATGCCGCGCGACGTGCCGCTGACCAGTTCGATAGCGCCCTTGCGGGCGAGCGCCTGCAAATGCTCCTCGGCGGCGTTGGCGGAGCGAAAACCCAGTTCGGCGGCGATTTCGGCCCGGGTGGGCGGTGCACCGGTGCGTGCGATGGCGCTTTGAATCAGGTCCAGAATCTGCTGCTGGCGCGCGGTAAGCTTCAATTGGAATTGCGGCATTTCCATGGTCGTCGCTCCTGTTGGGCTGATGGGCATTTACTGGTTTAAAAGACAGTAACTGTATTTTTAACCAGTTTTTTGATTTTTACAAGCCATGGCTGAAACTTTTCAACAAAAAATTGTCGTACTGGGTACTGGCGGCACCATTGCAGGTCAATCGGCATCGTCACACGACAACGTCGGCTATACCTCGGGGCAAATTGGTGTTGACCGCTTGCTTGACGCCTTGCCGCAATCGAGTCGGCCCAAGCTGCAATTGGTGAGCGAGCAGATCGCCCAACTCGATAGCAAGGACATGTCGTTTGCGATCTGGGTGGCGCTGGCGCAGCGTTGCTGGTTCTGGCGCGACGACCCGACTGTCGCCGGAATCGTTGTAACGCATGGCACCGACACGATGGAGGAAACCGCGTTTTTTCTTCAGACCGTGCTGGGTCAGTCCGGCTCGGGTAAGGCTGCGGTGGTACTCACCGGCGCAATGCGGCCGGCATCCGCGCTGAGCCCGGACGGCCCGCAGAACCTGCTGGATTCGTTGGCGGTGGCCTGTGACGCGCGCGCACGGGGCGTGCTCGTGGTGATGGCTGCGGTAGTGCATGCAGCCGGCGACGTCCACAAGCTGCATCCCTATCGTCTCGATGCGTTTTCCAGTGGCGAGGCAGGGCCTGTAGCAATGGTGGAGGAGGGGCGTCTGCGATTGATTCGTGACCTTCCGTCAGGCACACATCCAGGTTTGGCGGATGCGCGCCCTACTGTCCCGCCAGCCAACGAGGACGACAACTGGCGCCGGCGTCTGCGGCCGGACGTCATCTGGCCACGGGTTGAAATCGTGTTGAGTCATGCAGGCGCAAATGGCGATGTCGTCGACGCAATGCTTGCCCATGCCATGGCTGGCAATCCGCTACGCGGCATTGTTGTGGCGGGCACCGGCAATGGCAGTTTGCACCAGGACCTCGAGGCAGCCCTGTTGCGCGCGCAAGCTACGGGCGTCTTGGTGCGTCGGTCCAGCCGGTGTTCCGGTAGCCCGATGGTCGCCAATTCTGCTGCAGCTTTGCCTGACTCTGGTGGACTATCCCCGGTCAAGGCGCGCATTGCCTTGATGCTGGAGATTCTGAAATCCTGCGTGTTTTCGCCGGTTCAGATCGAGGGCGTTGCCCAGCCGGTCAGCGCTATGACAGGGCCTTGAACGCCCGCTCGCGAATTTCTTCTACCGAGCCGGTCCCATTGATCGTGCGGTACTTGGGCGCGACGCCCGGTTCGCCCTTGGCCCATGTTTCGTAATAGGCCACCAGCGGGCGGGTTTGCGCGCTGTAGACCTCGAGCCGCTTCTTGACAGTCGCTTCCTTGTCGTCCTCGCGCTGGATCAGCGGCTCGCCAGTAATGTCATCCACGTCGGCGACCTTGGGAGGGTTGTATTTGACATGGTAGGTGCGACCCGAGGCCGGATGTGATCTGCGCCCACTCATGCGCTCGACGATGGCCTCGAACGGCACGTCGATTTCCAGCACGCAGTCCAGCTTGACCTGGGCTGCCTTGAGCGCATCGGCCTGGGGTATGGTGCGCGGGAACCCGTCAAAAAGAAAGCCCTTGGCGCAGTCAGCTTGCGCGATACGTTCCTTGACCAACCCGATGATGATGTCGTCGCTGACCAGGGCGCCAGAGTCCATCACCTTCTTGGCTGCTAGCCCCATCGGCGAGCCCGCCTTGACAGCGGCGCGCAACATGTCGCCGGTGGAGATCTGCGGAATGGAGAACTTCTCACAGATGAAAGTGGCCTGTGTGCCTTTGCCC
Organism: Burkholderiaceae bacterium; assembly: GCA_037968655.1. GTDB lineage: Bacteria > Pseudomonadota > Gammaproteobacteria > Burkholderiales > Burkholderiaceae_C > CAISIP01. The sequence continues at coordinate 19,370 of JBBKVW010000435.1, read as the reverse complement.
GCACCAGGCGCGCCAAGCAATATTAGTCTCATGGGATATCTCTGGTTGGTGGGTCAATGGTTGCAGCATACGCGCCACGCCGGAGCACAGCCGCAAGAAAGCTGGCGCAAGAATAGCACGCCAGCATGGCCTCACTGACGGTCGAAAATCCGGCGCACCCGCTCCAGATCGTGTGGCGTGTCGACACCCGGCCCGGGGTCGTGCTCGGTCACATGCACCGCGATGCGGTGTCCGTGCCACAGGGCGCGCAATTGTTCCAATGCCTCCGCCCGCTCCAGTGGGGCCGGGGAAAGGTGAGGGAATTGGCGCAGGAAACCTGCCCGATAGCCGTAGATACCGATATGACGCATGGGCGCAGCCTGGCGCAGAAGTTTTGTTGCCGGTTTGCCGTCGTCCTGCCACCAGGGATCGTCAGGATGGTCGCGTGCCAACGGAATCGGTGCGCGGCTGAAGTACAGCGCAAAGCCATTGATATCGCAAACGACCTTGACCACATTGGGATTGCGATAGTCTTCCAGCGAGCTTATGGCGTGTGCTGCCGTGCTCATGCTGGCCGTGGCATGCCGGTGCAACAAGCCGGCAACGGCAGTTGCCAGTTGCGGGTCGATCAAGGGCTCGTCGCCCTGGACATTGACGACGATCCGGGAGTCGTCCAGATTGAGAAGGTCGCACGCCTCGGCCAATCGGTCGCTGCCCGAGGCGTGATTGGTGCGGGTCAATATCGCTTGCACGCCATGGCGCTGGCAGGCGTCGATGATTGACGCATCGTCGGCGGCAACTACAACCTGCAAATCGGCATCTGCCATATCGGCGCTGGCGATCCGCTGCGCCACCCGTACCACCATCGGCACGCCGGCAATTGCCGCCAACGGCTTGTTTGGCAGACGTGTGGATGCCAGCCTCGCCGGTATAAGTACGGTGAAAGTCACTTTGCGCCGGCGTTCAATGCAGACTGGCCCAACATCAGGCGCTCACAGACCGAGTTCTTCGTCAGTGAGGGTACGCGCCTCGTTTTCCAGCAGGACCGCAATGCCGTCACGCACCGGATACGCCAGCCGTGCGCTACGCGAGAGAAGTTCCTGGTGCTCCCTGTCGTATTCCAGTGGGCCTTTGGTGACCGGGCAGACGAGTAGTTCAAGTAGGCGGGTGTCCATGGTTCGATGATAACTTTGAGCGCAAGGCAGGCGGGGCACGCGCCAAGAGCAGTTGCTCAAACGCGCGCCAGAAGGCGTGATCCAGGCTCACGAGCAAGGGCACGGCCCATGCATCCGGTCGATGGCGCCACAGCTTGGCGGCGTCTTTCTCCGTACACAAGACGATGTCGTCGCCGGCTTGCTTCCACCGGGCGGCATCGAAAGTCGAGTGGTCCTTGAGCGCGACGGTACGCGACAGTGTTAGTCCTGCATCGCGCAACATGCGAAAGAAGATTTCGGGTCGGGCCGTTCCGGCAACAGCCGTGATTGGTTTGGCCAGACCGGCATTGCCGGCCGCGAGCGCATGCAGATCCATGCGCGAGCCATCACTGCGCAAAGCGTGGTCCGCCAATACGCGATGCACGACAAAGCCCAACCTGGGAGACACCGGGTTGCCCGCTGCAACAACCAGATCGCAAACCCGTGGCCAGGGTTCACGCAATGGGCCTGCGGGCAACAGGAAACCATTGCCAATGTCGCGCTCGTCGAACACGCAGATCTCGATGTCGCGATGCAGGCCAAGGTGCTGCAGCCCGTCGTCGCAAATCAGCAGATCCAGCTCCGGGTGCTGCACCAACAGGGCGCGCGCCGCTTGCAGGCGCGACGCGGCTACACAGACCGGTGCCGCAGTCCGGCGCCTTATCAACAGGGGTTCGTCACCTACTTCATCTGGCGATGAATCAGGCGTCACCATCCGGCATTCCCGATTGGTGCGCCCGTAGCCGCGCGACACAACGCCCGGGCGCAGTCCCTGTGCTTGCAGGTGCTGCACAAGGGCCATGACGATCGGAGTCTTGCCAGCGCCGCCGGCCACCACATTGCCTACGACGACCACGGGAATCGGGAGCCGGCCGGTCGGCAGCAGGCCAACACGATACAGCGTCTTCCGAATCGACCACAGGATCCGATAGATCAATGACAAGGGCCACAGCAGCCATGCCAGCCAGCCGCGCCTGCGCCAGGCCTGCAGCAATCTGCGTTGCGCCGCAACGGCGGTCATCGTTCTAGCGGGTAGCGGCCTTGCCGGTCGACTGTGTTGCAAAGGTGATCTGCGACAAACCGGCACGCCGTGATGCCTCCATCACGGTGATGACCGACTGGTGCTTGGCGCTGGCATCGGCATTGATGACGACAACGGTGTCCTTGCCCGCCTTGGCCGCTGCCGATAGCGCCTCGGCCAGTTGGTCAGGACTGCGGCCGGCCAATGCAACGGAGTTCACCGCATAGGCGCCTTCGCTGCTGACACTGACCTGTACTTCCTTCGGGTAGTCCCGTTGCGTCTCGGTATCCGCAACCGGCAGCTTGAGTTGTATCTCGGTGAACTTGCTGTAGGTGGTGGTCAGCATCAGAAAAATCAGCACTACCAAAAGCACATCGATGAAAGGAATCAGGTTGATCTCCGGCTCGTCGCGGGACGCAGTGCGAAAGTTCATGGGCCCTTGCGCAATGTATTGAGATGGCGCGCGAGTCGATCCGCGGATAGTTCAAGCGTGAGCAAGTAGGAATCTACCGTGCCGCGGAAATAGCGCCAGAAGATCAGCGCTGGAATGGCGATGATCAGGCCGAACGCGGTGTTGTACAGCGCCACCGAGATGCCATGCGCCAGCTGGGCCGGGTTGCCTCCCGGCGCACCCACGGTCGGGCCTTGCGAACCGAATATTTCGATCATGCCTACTACGGTTCCGAAAAGCCCCATCAAGGGCGCAGCCGACGCTATCGTAGCGAGCGCACTGAGATAGCGTTCCAGCCGATGGGCGACCAGTCTGCCGGTGCCCTCCATGGTGGCGCGCAGGTCGGCCTCGCTGCAGCGCGGGTTGATATTGAGCGCGCGAAATCCGCTGGCCAGGACTTCACCGAGCGCTGAATTGCGCTCGAGCTGGGTCACCATGTCGGGCGTGGGCAGGTTGGTGCGCGATACCGACAGGACTTCGTCAAGCAGTTTTGGCGGTGCGACCTTGGCGGGCTTGAGGCTGACAAAGCGTTCGATGATCAGCGCAAGCGCCAGAATGGAAAAGGCAATCAGGGGCCAAATGGGCCAGCCTGCGGCTTGTATGATGGAAAACAAGAATGGAACCCCACGCTGTTGGATAGCCGGTCAATTATGGCGCAGCGTCGATATGGCCCACTTGCTGGCTATGGCGAGGCTCCTGTCACGCATCGAATTGTTCGCCCACAGATCGTGTGGATAACTTTGTGCAAAACCATGTTGAAAACGCGTCGAATGCCGCGCCGGGGCGGCTTCGCGCTAAATTGATCAGAAAAATGGCAGTGAAAAGCTCAACAATTTCAATGGGTTACGTCCTGATTGCAGGCCGTAAAGGTGTGTCAACTGGCAGTCGCGCTCATGTTGCTCCGTTGTGGAGTATTTCTGGCCCGATGGTCCCGCGGGCGCCTCTGGCAGGATCACATGGTCATGGCTGAGGCGGGTCTGCGAGTTTGGGCGGTCGGCGACCTGTGCCACGCCGTGGCCGACGCATTGGAGGCCCGCTTCAACCCGGTAGCAGTGCGAGGCGAAATATCTGGCTTCGCGCGCGCCGCCAGCGGGCATTGCTATTTTGCGCTGAAGGACGCTGCTGGTCAGATACGCTGCGCGATGTTCATGCGCGCCGCAAGTCTGCTTGACTTCCCGGCGCGCGACGGCGACCTTGTCGAGTTGCGCGGCAGGTTGGGTGTGTATGAGCCACGTGGGGATTTGCAGTTGATCGTCGAGTCCATGCGCCTTGCCGGCGCGGGCAGCTTGTTCGAGGAATTTCTGCAGCGCAAGGCCCGCTTGCAGGCGCAAGGCCTGTTCGATGCGCAGCGCAAACGTCCATTGCCGCAGTTGCCGCGTTGCATTGGCGTTGTAACCTCGCTGGGTGCCGCGGCTTTGCATGACGTGGTGTCGGCACTGCAGCGTCGCCTACCCCATGTTCCGGTTGTTTTGGCGCCCTCGGCAGTGCAAGGGGTGGGCGCGCCGGCGGCCCTAGTGCAGGCGCTGGACAGCCTGTACCGCATGCGCACCCCGAGTCCGGCGCAGCGGGGCGGTTCTGCAGGCGCGGGCGACACTACGGTGGCACCCGACGTGATCCTGTTGGTTCGCGGCGGCGGCTCACTGGAGGACCTGTGGGCTTTCAATGACGAGAACCTGGCGCGCACGATTGCGCGCAGCCCGGTTCCGGTGGTATGCGGGATCGGCCACGAAACCGATTTCACGATCGCCGATTTCGTTGCCGACCTGCGTGCACCAACGCCGACAGCCGCGGCCGAACTGGTTGCGCCTGCACGCGAAGTCTGGCTGGGGGCTCTGGACGGGCTGCAGACGCGGTTGCAGGAGGCAGTCGTCAGAAGATTGGATCGGCAGGCGCAAACACTGGACAACGCAGCAGCCAGGCTGGGGCGGCCATCAGGATTGGCCGCGTCCCAGCGCGTAGGTCTGCTGTCCTGTGCCAGGCGCTTGCGCACTGCGACCCGGACCGCCCTGCAACAGAAAGCCAGGGAACGCGATCAGGTGGCCGATGACCTGCCGGCTGCGCACCAGCGGGCGATGGAAATGCATCAGGACCGGCTGTCACGCAACGCACTGCGGCTCGAACTGCTCGACCCGAAGCTGGTACTGCAGCGCGGATATGCCTGGATCGCCGATTTGCAGGGGCATACGGTAATCAGCCCGCAGCAGACGCAGCCGGGTCAGGCATTGCGCGCGACGGTGGCGCACGGCGTCATTGATTTGCAGGTTGCGCAACGAGACTAGTCAATGTTCCTACAATGCATTTTTCGCACAACCTACTCAAGAGGACACCATGGAACATACCCTGCCACAACTTCCGTTTGCCATCGACGCCCTGGCGCCGCACTATTCGCGCGAAACGCTCGAGTTTCATCATGGCAAGCACCACAACGCCTATGTGGTCAACCTGAACAACCTGCAAAAAGGAACCGAGTTCGAGTCCATGGCGTTGGAAGAGATCGTGAAGAAGTCCAGCGGTGGCGTTTACAACAACGCTGCGCAAATCTGGAACCACACGTTTTTCTGGAACTGCATGAAGCCCTCAGGCGGTGGCGAGCCTGGCGGGGCATTGGCCAAGGCCATCGATGCGAAATGGGGCAGTTACGCGGCTTTCAAGGAGGCCTTTGTCAAATCAGCAGTTGGCAACTTTGGTTCTGGCTGGACCTGGCTTGTCAAAAAGGCCGACGGATCGGTCGACATCGTCAATATGGGACCTGCCGGTACGCCACTGACCACCGCCGACAAGGCGCTGTTGACCGTAGACGTGTGGGAGCACGCCTACTACATCGACTACCGCAATGCTCGTCCGAAGTTCGTTGAGACATTTCTCGATAAACTGGTCAACTGGGAATTTGCACAGAACAACTTTGCCTGATTGCGCAGGCAGACTTTGGATTGAAGGCCGGCTGTATGCCGGCCTTTTTCATAGGTGCTCAGCGATTGGCAGCAAACGGTTTGCCGCTTAGCTTGAATCCGGCAGTTATGGCGCGCTTGGCGAACCAGCCCTGATTCATCTCCAGCACGAACCGAACCGGTTTGGCCGAGCAATGGGAGTCGGTCGTTTGCGGCTTCATGTCAACCAGATTGACAATCGTGCCATCGTCCGACACGAATGCCGCCGTCAGCGGCAACAAGGTGTTTTTCATCCAGAAGCACTGCTGCGCAGCGTCTTCGAAAATGAACAGCATGCCTTCGTTCTGGGGCATATCGGCGCGAAACATCAAGCCGATCTGGCGTTGCTCTGGCGTCAGCGCCAATTGGGCATCGATCAGATGCATCCCAGCGCCCAAGGTGGCCCGTGACAGTTGCATTTGTGGTCGTTCCTGGGCCAGTGGCGTCGTGGTCGCCAGGAGCCAAAGGCAGAGACCGATAAATGATCGCAATTGCATGGTTCGATTGTGTCTGACAAACGACAAGTGCCCGCGAAGCGGGCACTTGTCGTTCCAGCGGCGCAACTGCGCCGGCCGTGGACTCTATCAGGCCTTGGGAGCTGCTGGCTCTTTCTTGGCGTCTTTCGCGGCTGCCTTCTTGGCGGAGTTTTCTTCCTTCATCTTGGCGGCAGCTGCCTTTTTCTCTTCGGCTTTCGCCTTCTTGGCTGCGGCTTTTTCTTCTTTCATCTTCTTGGCTTCAGCTTTGGCGTCCATTTTTGCTTCTGGCTTGGCTGGCGCAGCTGCTGGTGCAGCGGCGACGGCAGCGGCAGCTACTGGAGCAGCAGCAGCGGCGGGCGCGGCGGCGGCAGCAGGCGCGGCAGCCTTGGCAGCGGCAGCAACAGGTGCAGCGGCAGGTGCGGCGGTCTTTGCAACGGCAGCGACCGGTGCGGCAGCTGGTGCTGCAGCTTTGGCGGGAGCGGCAGTTTGGGCGAATGCGCCTGTAGCAAACAGACCAGCGATCAGGGTGGCGAGAACTTTGTTCATGAGGAACTTTCCTTGAATTGAGGTTGGGAGACATTCTTCCCAGCGGGAAGCCCCCCTGTAACGGGTTCCGCAGGTCGTCGGTTGACAGCTTGGTCAAAAATATTTGAAGCTAAAATTCATGTCCTTCCTGGCTGCATGCCTTTGCGGTGTCAAGCCTGCCATCTAATCGCGCCAGACGGCGCGTCCAACCGAGACCACCATTCATGTATCAGCACATCAAGGTTCCCGCGAGCGGTGAAAAGATAATCGTCAACGCAGACATGTCGCTCACGGTGCCGGATCAGCCCATCATTCCTTATATTGAAGGCGACGGCACGGGGATGGACATCACGCCAGTCATGCTCAAGGTAGTTGATGCGGCAGTTGCCAAGGCCTATGGCGGCAAGAAGAAGATCCACTGGATGGAGGTTTACGCCGGGGAGAAGTCGACGCGGATATACGGGCCGGACGTCTGGTTGCCGGAGGAAACCCTCCAGGCGGTCAAGGAATATGTGGTCTCCATCAAGGGCCCGTTGACGACGCCGGTGGGCGGCGGCATTCGTTCGCTCAACGTGGCGCTGCGCCAGGAACTCGACCTGTATGTCTGCCTTCGACCGATCCAGTATTTCAAAGGCGTGCCCTCGCCGGTCAAGGAGCCGCACAAGACCAACATGGTGATTTTCCGCGAGAACTCGGAAGACATCTATGCCGGTATCGAGTTCGAAGCCGAGTCTGACAAGGCCAAGAAGCTGATCAAGTTCCTGCAGGACGAGATGGGCGTCACGAAGATCCGATTCCCGAATACCTCGGGTATTGGCGTCAAGCCGGTCTCGCGCGAAGGTACTGAGCGCCTTGTGCGCAAGGCGATCCAGTACGCGATCGACAACGACAAGCCCAGCGTGACCATCGTGCACAAGGGCAACATCATGAAATTCACCGAAGGCGGATTCCGCGATTGGGCCTATGCGCTGGCGCAGAAGGAGTTTGGCGCACAGCCGGTGGACGGTGGACCATGGTGTAGCTTCAAGAATCCGAAATCGGGCAAAGACATCCTGGTCAAGGACAGCATTGCGGATGCTTTCTTGCAGCAAATCCTGTTGCGACCGGCAGAGTACAGCGTGATTGCCACGCTCAATCTGAACGGCGACTACGTGTCGGACGCATTGGCGGCCCAGGTCGGCGGCATAGGCATTGCGCCGGGAGCCAATCTGAGTGACACCATCGCCATGTTCGAAGCCACCCACGGCACTGCGCCCAAGTACGCAGGCAAGGACTACGTCAACCCGGGCTCCGAGATCCTGTCGGCTGAGATGATGTTGCGCCATATGGGCTGGCTTGAGGCGGCGGATCTGATCATCAAGTCGATGGAAAAATCCATCGACAGCAAGAAGGTCACCTACGATTTCGCGCGTCTGATGGAGGGCGCGACGCAGGTGAGCTGCTCAGGTTTTGGTCAGGTGATGATCGACAACATGTAGTTCGCGGGCCAGTCGTCATGCAGTGCATGGAAACTGGCCAGTTGCTACGACGCCGCCCCGGTCGCGAGACCGCCGGGCGGTAATTTTTTGCGCTCTTGAAACTGGCTGGGCCAGCACCATCTTTGCTTGGTCCCGCATTTTCATCGGGCGATCGATAGAATCATCCGATGGCAACCAAGGTCCCCGCGAAAGCTCCCACCCAACCGGTACAACTACCCAAGCCCGATGACGGCGGCGCCGTTGTTGCCGAGCGCAAGACGCAAAAGGTCAAGCCGCCGCAGATGTACCAGGTGGTTATGCTCAATGACGATTACACGCCGATGGAGTTCGTGGTGATGGTGATTCAGGAATTTTTCAGCAAAGACCTTGAATCGGCGACCCAGATCATGCTGAAGATTCATCTGGAGGGGCGCGGCGTCTGCGGGGTCTATTCAAAGGACGTGGCAGCCACCAAGGTGGACCAGGTTCTGGACGCAGCGCACAAGGCTGGCCATCCGCTGCAATGTGTCAGCGAGCCAGTTGACTTGTAAGTTTTACGCAGTGCCAGAGTCGGGCATTCAAATCGGTTTAAAGTAAAGCACCAACGCAAGGCAAAAGGAAAGCACATGATTGCCCAGGAACTGGAAGTTAGCCTGCATATGGCGTTTGTCGAGGCGCGCCAACAGCGCCACGAGTTCATCACGGTAGAGCACTTGTTGCTGGCCTTGCTCGACAATCCGAGCGCTGCCGAAGTACTGCGAGCCTGTTCGGCCAACATAGACGACCTGCGCAAGTCGTTGTCGACCTTCATCAAGGACAACACACCACAGGTCGCCGGTTCCGACGATGTGGATACACAGCCGACACTCGGGTTTCAGCGCGTGATACAGCGCGCCATCATGCATGTGCAATCCACCGGCAGCGGCAAGAAGGAAGTGACCGGCGCCAATGTGCTGGTGGCCATATTCGGCGAGAAAGATTCCCACGCTGTGTATTACCTGCACCAGCAAGGTGTGACCCGGCTTGACGTGGTCAATTTCATTGCCCACGGCATCAAGAAGGCGGATCCGCCCGAGCCGACCAAGTCCGGTGAAAACCAGGCCGAGTCGGAGGAGGGTGGCGAAAAGTCAGAGAAGCAGTCGCCGCTGGAGCAGTACACCCAGAACCTGAACCAATTGGCCAAGGACGGCAAGATCGACCCGCTGATCGGCCGCGAGTATGAGGTCGAGCGGGTGATTCAGATCCTGTGCCGACGGCGCAAGAACAATCCATTGCTGGTTGGCGAAGCCGGAGTCGGCAAGACCGCCATCGCCGAAGGTCTGGCCTGGCGCATTACGCAGAAGGACGTGCCGGAAATTCTGGGCGAATCGGTTGTCTATTCGCTTGACATGGGCGCTTTGCTGGCTGGTACGAAGTACCGCGGTGATTTTGAGCAGCGCCTCAAGGGCGTGCTCAAGTCGCTCAAGGACAAGCCAAATGGCATCTTGTTTATTGACGAGATCCATACGCTGATTGGCGCCGGGGCCGCTTCGGGTGGCACGCTGGACGCATCCAACCTGCTCAAGCCAGGCCTGAGTTCGGGCGCGCTCAAGTGCATTGGCGCCACGACCTTTACCGAGTACCGCGGCATATTCGAGAAGGATGCCGCTCTGTCACGTCGTTTCCAGAAAGTCGACGTGGTGGAGCCGACAGTTGAGCAGACGGTCGAGATACTTAAGGGGCTCAAGTCCCGCTTCGAGGAGCACCACAATGTCAAGTATGCCGTCGCCGCGCTACAGGCAGCGGCGGAACTCAGCGCGAAATACATCAACGATCGCCATCTGCCGGACAAGGCGATCGACGTCATCGACGAAGCTGGCGCGGCGCAGCGCATCCTGCCCACGTCCAAGCGCAAGAAGCTGATTTCCAAGACCGAGGTCGAGGATATCGTGGCCAAGATCGCCCGGATTCCGCCAGCCAATGTGTCCAACGATGATCGCGGCAAGCTCAAGACGCTGGAGCGCGATCTCAAGAGCGTCGTGTTTGGTCAGGACAAGGCGCTTGACGTGCTGGCATCGGCCGTCAAGATGGCGCGCTCAGGCCTGGGCCGGGCCGACAAGCCGATTGGCTCCTTCCTGTTCAGCGGGCCCACGGGCGTCGGCAAGACCGAGGCTGCGAAGCAGTTGGCCTACATCATGGGCATTGACTTGATCCGATTTGATATGAGCGAATACATGGAGCGCCATGCCGTCAGCCGCTTGATTGGCGCTCCGCCGGGATATGTCGGGTTCGACCAGGGTGGCCTGCTGACCGAGGCAGTGACCAAGAAGCCGCATTGCGTCTTGCTGCTGGACGAAATCGAGAAGGCGCATCCGGACATATTCAATGTGTTGTTGCAGGTGATGGACCACGGTACGCTGACCGACAACAACGGACGCAAGGCGGATTTCCGCAATGTCATCATCATCATGACCACCAACGCCGGTGCCGAGGCGATGAACAAAGCGGTAATCGGATTTACCAACAAGCATGAAGTTGGCGATGAACTTGCCGACATCAAGCGCCTGTTTACGCCTGAGTTCCGCAACCGGCTCGATGCCACGGTCAGTTTCAAGGCGCTGGACGAGAACGTGATCCTGCGCGTGGTGGACAAGTTCCTGCTGCAATTGGAGACACAACTGACCGAGAAGAAGGTCGATGTCACGTTTTCGGACAAGCTGCGCAAGCATCTGGCCAAGAAGGGATTCGACCCGCTGATGGGCGCACGCCCGATGCAGCGGCTGATCCAGGACACGATTCGGCGAGCCTTGGCAGACGAGTTGCTATTTGGTCGCCTTACCGAAGGCGGTCGGCTGACCGTCGATCTTGACGACAAGGATGAGGTGGAACTCGATATCGTTGCATTGCCCAAGAAAGAGGGCAAACCCAAGCCGGAAGAGGCTGCGGTCGACTAGCGCCTGATAGCGCCAAGGCTCTGGCGTGCCTGCACAGTGTGAGCCGGCCAGGAACCCGCAGTGCGGGCAGTTTCTTTCGTCGCCTGCCTATTCGGCGTAACGTGCGCGAAGGTTCTCGACCCGGGCCCGGTTTGCTCCCAGGTCACTCTTTCCAAGTCGGCTGGCTGAGCGCACGTGGATGATGCCGGCGGAGGAATCCAGCAGGAACTCCACGTCATCCATGAAATGCAGGATCGGTGTCTGGAACTGCGCGTGGATGTAGTCGGTCCGCTGGACCAGAATGCTGGTGCGCTCGGTCGCTTGAATCAGCACGGCGAGCCTTTGCATTGCCTGCACTCCATCGCCTGCGTAGCGTAGCGGTGCAATCCGCGCGTAGGCTAGCTGTGGATGGCCGGGGAACAAGTCGGCTTGGCTCGACACGCTGTTCGGGTTTGACGACGGGGCTGCCAGTTGCCCATTCGTCACGCCGAGTCCTGCCGGCGGCTTGCCTTCAAGAAATCCGGCCTGCCCGGCTGCAAGCAGCACCAGCGTCAGCAAGGCTGCCGAAATCAAAAGCCAGCGCAGCAATCGCATCATGCCGCAAGTTTATTCGATCGGGTCGCGCCTTGGCCCCGTTGCTGGCTTCGCACAGAATTGCGTCGGGTCGATGCCGCCGGCCAAAAGCAGACTGGCTATTTGAATCCGACCCGATCGAGCATCTGCTGTACCTTGACCTGGTTCATTCCTATGTGACTGACAGGAACAGTCTCGCTCTTGAATGTTCCACCGCCCATCGACTTGAGTGCAGGATTGTTGATCTCCACGCCTTTGGCAGCTGGCCACTCGTTGTTGCCGTTGGCAAAGTGGTTCTGCGCCGCTGCGCTGGCCAGGTACTCCAGGAACTTGACTGCATTGGCCGGGTTCTTCGCATTGCGGGCGACTGCGCCGCCGGCTATGTTTACATGGGTTCCCCAACTGGACTGATTCGGGAATACGACGCCAACGCGCTCCATGATGGCCTTGTCTTCCGGTTTGTCGGACCGCATGATGCGGGCCAGATAATAAGAGTTGGTCACCGCAATGGCGCATTCGCCCGACGCCACACCCTTGATTTGATCAGTGTCACCGCCTTTGGGCGAGCGCGCAAAATTGGCGACCATGCCGCGCAGCCATTGCTCGGTTTTCTGTTCGCCAAGGTGCTCTATCACGGCGCCGAACAGCGACAGGTTGTAAGGATGCGAACCCGAACGGATGCACAGCCGCCCTTTGTGTTTCGGGTCGCCCAATTCCTCGTACGTACTTACGTCTTCTTGCCGGATTTTGGCCTTGTCGTACACGATGACACGGGCGCGGGTGGAGAATCCGAACCAGGCCGTGTTGCCAGCGGCATCGGGCTTGCTGCGCAATTGGGCCGGAATCGCCTGTTCCAGAGCAGCCGAACGGATTCCCTGGAACAGGCCGTCGGTCTCGCCGCGCCACAGGCGTGATGCGTCCACCAGCAGGATCACGTCGGCGGCGGAGGCCGTTCCCTCGGCTTTCAGGCGCGCGAGAATACCGGCGTCGTCCGAGTCGACCCGGTTGATCTTGATTCCGGTAGCTTTGCTGAAATCGCCATACAAGGCCTCGTCTGTGGGGTAGTGTCGGGCGGAGTAGATATTGAGTTCGGACAACTGGGCGTATCCCGGCGTGACACAGGCAAGTGCGCTGGCGGCCAGTGCGAGGGATCTGAGAGGAATTTTCATGAGACGAGTTGGAAAAAGTAGAGTTGAAATGAGTGGGCGAATAATAAGTCAAACGCGAATCATTCGCAATAACAACATTGTGGCCCGGTTCGCATGAGGGAGATTCACGCTGAATTTGCCAGTGCGTGCGGCGTCGACGAAACGGCGCACATGCCGCGCCCGGCCAACACCCTTTGGCTGCGGCGGTGGTTGGCGCTGGGCCTTTTCCTGATCCTGGCGGGCTGCGCATCCACTGGTGTCCCGGTCAAACCGGTGGCGCCGTCCCCGGTGCTCGCCCCAGTGGCCAAGCCGGCGCCACGGATCGGCCTGGCATTGGGCGGTGGAGCTGCGCGTGGTTTTGCGCATGTCGGCGTGATTCAGGTGCTGGAGGAAGCCGGGATCCGGCCAGAACTGGTTGTTGGTACGTCCGCCGGCAGCCTGGTCGCAGCGATCTATGCGAGCGGGCGCAACGGCGCAGAACTGCAGCAGATTGCCGAGAGCATGGAGGAGGCGAGCCTGACCGACTGGACCTTGCCGTTGTTTGGCCGAGGGCTGCTGCGTGGCGACGCGGTTGCGCGCTATGTCAATACGCAGGTCAATGGGCGTGCCATCGAGTCCATGACGATTCCATTGGGAATCGTCGCGACCGACCTGCATTCGGGCGATGGCATCCTGTTCCGACGCGGCGATACCGGTTTGGCGGTGCGCGCGTCGAGCGCGGTGCCATCCTTGTTTCAACCGGTGCGCATTGCCGGCCGCGACTATGTCGATGGCGGACTGGTTGCGCCGGTGCCGGTGCGCTATGCGCGCCAGATGGGCGCGGAGCTTGTGATCGCCGTGGACATCTCGAACGCGCCGCAGAGCAATGGGGCCGACGGAGTCCTGCAGGTGCTTTTGCAGACCTTTGCCATCATGGGCAAGAGCATCAATGCGCTCGAATTGCGCGGTGCTGACATAGTAGTTCAGCCGGTGCTGGCGGGGGTGGGCAGTGCCGACTTCTCGGCGCGGCGGCGATCCATTGAAGCCGGTCGCGCGGCGATGCTGGCTGCGCTGCCCCAGTTCAAGTCCCGGCTGGCCAGCATGATGCAGTAGCAGGCGCTTGCGGGCGTGAAGACCAAAGTTTGATCGCGCACGTACCTGGCCGCATGCGCAGCATGCAGGGCAGGCAGGGCAGGCACCAGTGCCAGCCCAATCAATTGCCCGCCGCTGGCAACTGCAGATCCGTCGCCTGCGCAATGATGACTATGCCAATCGGTTCGGCGCGGTTGCGCACCTCGACCTGCTCATGGCGGAACCTTGACACGTCTACAGCTGCATGACGGGCCACTGATTCCGACACGATCAACTGGCACTGGAACTGTTTGGTTTGATCCTGCAACCGACTGGCCGTATTGACCGTGTCGCCGACCGCCGTCAAATAGGTTGCCACGCCACGCCCCATGTGGCCAACGACGGATGGGCCGCAATGGATGCCTATGCCCAGCCTGAGTGGGCTGGCCAATTCCTCATGCAAGTCCGCGCTCAGGCCGTGGATTGCGGCCTGCATGTCCTGCGCTGCCCGTAGTGCCTGGCGGGCGCCCTGTTCAATACCGACACCCAGGCCAAACAGGGCCATGACGCCGTCGCCGGTGAACTGGTTGGCGACGCCGCCCGCACCTTCGATCGCTTTGCCGACAGCCTCGAAGTAGCGGTTGAGCAGAAAGACCACGTCGTAGGGCAGGCGTTGTTCAGACAGACTGGTGAAGCCGCGCAGGTCGGCGAACAGCACGCAGATTTCGCGTTCCTCGCCGGCCATGACTTCGCGGTGGGTCAGCGCTAGTGCAGGCGGAAGGCTGGGCGGTATCAGCGGCGTGACGTGCAGATCATGTGTCGGCCGCAACTGGCAGGCCAAACGCACCGTTGCATCGGCGCCCACCCGCTCGAGTACCCGTGCCTCGGCATCGCTGGCCGGTGGCAGGCTGTCGGGTGGCGCATGCACCCGCACCCTGCAAGTCGAGCAGCGTCCGCGTCCACCACAAACCGATGCGTGTGCGATGCCGGCCTGGCGGCTGGCTTCAAGAACCGTGAATCCGATCGGCACCGAGACGACCCGGGCATCGGGGTAGCGGATGCGCACCGAGCGGGTCGATTCATGCCACTGGCGCAATGCACGTGCGATCAGGGTCGCGCACAGGGTCGCCGCCAGCAGCCACAGGATGGTGTCGCGTACCAGTGTCAGCTGGGCCAGCGCCAGTGCGTCGGGCACACGGGTATCGGCAAGCAACTGGCGCATCCACTGCGGATCCTGCGCCTGGTTCGCTGCGTGGCGCCCCGCCTGTGCAAAACCCAACAGGGCCATGACCGGAAGCAAGATGGCTGCGGTATACAGCAACATGGAAACGCGTCCATACCAGCGCTGCATGCGCAGCCAGTAGTGAACGCCGATGCATCCGTGGGACCAGGCAATCAGCAGCAACACCGATTGCCACAGGCCCAGATCGGGACGCAACTGCCAATACAACAGAACCAGCATGGTGTAGGAATCCTGGTAGTCGTAGGCTGTCCAGGCGCCACGCGTGAATACCAGGTGGTTCGCCAGGATGGTCGGTATGGCAAGCCCCATGCCCAATTGCAAGGCCTGCCACAGCGGCATGCGCAGGTGGCGCCTGAGATAGATCGACCAAAAAGCAAGCAGGAGGTGCACCACCAGAGCGCCCAGCAGCAGTACGGAACCAAGCGGATTGCGCCAGATCGCAATGAATATCCAACGACCTGATTCCATGGCCTGCAGCGAGACCAGGCCCAGGGCGTGGTTCAGCAGATGCATGCTGACGAAGCTGAACAGGATCAGTCCACTGCACAGGCGCACGCGCCGCACCTGGGCCGCACTGGACCAAGGGCTGTGGATCGCGCTGGCTGCCTTGTGCATCATCAAATCCGGCTAGGCAAGCGCCTGACACTGCAAGCTCCAAGGCCGGTACAGTTTCAACATGGATTCATCTGCGCGCATGCGTCGATGCTAGCGCCGACGGGGACTTGGAAAAGGAAACGCGCGCAGGCGGTCGCGCATCAGGCGCGGTCCGACGACGCGCAGCGGTCTGGCGGAAGGATGGCCAAATCCGCAGACCTATAATTTGCAGTCGTTTGAAGCGCGGGATTGACGGCAAATAACAACACAAGAGGCGACACGACTCGAACGGAGAGCACGATGAACCGAGATCGAAAAGACACCCGCATCCTGATCTACAGTCACGACACTTTTGGCCTGGGCCATTTGCGTCGCTGCCGGACCATTGCCCACGCCCTGGTTGATCGATTCAAGCATCTGTCGGTCTTGATCCTTTCGGGCTCGCCGATCATTGGCAGCTTCGATTTCCGCTCGCGGGTCGACTTCGTGCGCGTGCCAGGCGTAGTGAAACTGCGCAATGGCGAATACACGCCATTGAACCTGCATATAGACATCGAGCAGATGCTGAGCATGCGCAGTTCCATCATTCGCCACACGGCAGATATGTTCGACCCCGACATCTTCATCGTCGACAAGGAGCCGCTGGGCTTGCGCGGCGAAGTGCTCGATACCCTGCAGCTGCTCAAAAAGCGTGGCACCCGGCTGGTGATGGGCATTCGTGATGTCATGGACGAGCCCAAATTGCTGGTGCCCGAGTGGCAGCGCAAGAAGGTTCTGCCGGCCTTGCGCGATCTGTACGACGAGATATGGATCTACGGCCTGCCGCAGATTTGCGAGCCGCTGGCCGGCATCGCATTGCCGGCCAGCGTGCGCAAGAAGATGACCTATACCGGCTACCTGGCGCGCGAGGTGTCCACCGGCGGCGCACCGCCGCGGCTGCCCGAGATCTGCAAGAAGCCCTATATCCTGGTCACCACGGGCGGCGGCGGTGATGGCGAGGAAATGATCGACTGGGTGCTGCGCGCCTATGAGCATGACCCATTGCTGCCATACCCCGCCTTGCTGGTGCTGGGCCCCTTCATGCAACCCGAAAAGCAGACCGAGTTCATGAACCGGGCCGCGCGCCTCAAGCGGGTGGACGCGATCACCTTTCACAACAACATGGAAGCATTGATGGCTGGCGCCAGCGGCGTCGTGGCGATGGGCGGCTACAACACTTTCTGCGAGGTCCTGTCATTGGACAAGCGCGCGCTGATCATCCCGCGCACCAAGCCGCGGCTGGAGCAGTTCATCCGCGCCTCCAGTGCGGCCAATCTGGGCCTTGTCAGCATGTTGCTCGAAGATGGCGCGCGCGACCCGGCCGTGATGGCCAATGCGCTGCGTGCCTTGCCGCGCCAGCCCCTGCCGTCCAAGGCCGTTGTGCCGGGCCTGTTTGAAGGCTTGCCCAATGTGGCCAAGCTGGTTGCCCCGTGGATCCACAAGTCGGAAGACGAAACGGCAGAAGCCGCGGTAGCGCGTATTGGTTGAACCAGTGGACGGCGGCCGGGCAGGGACGGTAGCCTTTGTGCTCAAGGGTTATCCGCGACTGTCGGAAACCTTCATTGCCCAGGAAATCGCCGCGCTCGAGCAGCGCGGCCTGCCGATCCTGATCGCCTCGCTGCGCCATCCGACCGACAAGCAGGTGCATCCCATCCATGCTTCCATCCGGGCGCCTTTGTTGTATCTGCCGGAATACCTGCGCGATGATCCGATGCGCGTTTTGCGTGCCTGGTGGACGGTGCGCCGCCAAAGCGGCTACAAGCGCGCGCGTCGCCAGTGGTTGATCGATTTGTGGCGCGACCGCAGTGCCAACCGCGTGCGACGCTTCGGTCAGGCGCTGGTGCTGGCGGCCGAACTGCCGGCCGAGGTGGTGCGGGTGCATGCACATTTTCTGCACACGCCGGCGTCGGTGGCGCGCTATTGCGCTGCCATCCGCGGCCTGCCCTGGTCGGGTTCGGCCCATGCCAAGGACATCTGGACCTCGGAGCAATGGGAGTTGCGCGAGAAACTTGCATCCTGCGACTGGCTGGTGACCTGTACTGCCACCAACCGCGACTACCTGGCAGACCTGGCGCCGCCAGGGCGGGTCGAACTGGTCTACCACGGCCTGGATTTTTCGCGCTTCGCGGCGTCGGGCGCACGAAAGGCGACCCGTGATGGCGGTGCGGTTGATGATCCGCTGGTGCTGTTATCGGTTGGCCGTCTGGTCGAAAAAAAGGGAACGGACATACTGCTGGACGCGCTGTCCCGCCTGCCGGCCGATCTGCACTGGCGCCTGCTGCATGTGGGCGGTGGCCCGCTGCGCGAGACACTGGCGCAGCAGGCCCGGTCGCTGGGCATCGCCAGTCGCATCGAGTGGCGCGGCGCCATGGCGCAGGATCAACTGCTGGGCCTGTACCAGCAGGCGGACCTGTTTGCATTGGCCAGCCGGATAGCCGAGGACGGTGATCGCGATGGCCTGCCCAATGTGCTGATGGAAGCACAAAGCCAGGGTGTTCCCTGCGTTGCCAGCAATGTCTCGGCGATTCACGAATTGATCATCGACGGCGTCACCGGCGTGCTGGTGCCGCCAGATGACCCTGCGGAATTGGCACGGGCACTGCTGTCCTTGATGCGTGATCCAGCGCGCCGTGAGTTGCTGGGTGAAGCAGGCCGAGCGCGGGTCCATGCCGAGTTCGGCTTGCAGGGCAACCTGGACCGCCTGGCGGTCAAGTTTGGCTTGCCAGCGCAGTCCAGCTGAGCGGCCTGGCCGTCCGGCTCCGATGCGGCCGATCGCCTTAGGCAGTTTCGGCTATTGCGTCCAGGCAGCCCGTTTGCTCCAGGCCGGCAATGCACAGCATCCGGTGCAACAAGCTGCAACCCAGGTAATCCGGATCACGTTGTGCCGCGTCAAGCAGGCGGGATACATCGACGCGTTGCGGCAGGATGGCCGATGCCGCAATCAGTTGCAGTATGTGGTCGCGGTTGTTGCGCAGGAAGCGGTGGTAGACCCAGCGAAATCCCTGTTTGTCGCGCCGCCATTGGGTCGCAAGCGGTAGCGGAAAGACCGAGCGCAGCGCATGCTTGTTCCATTGCCCGACAAAGCCATGCCGGTAGCCACTGGCCATATAGGGCGCGAGCCGGTAGTCCAGCAAGGGGCTGCGATTCTCGATGCCCGACATCATGGCGTTGCGGTCGTTCTGCCACAACCATTCATGCAGCCGGCCCTGGCCGGCGTCTAGCGTCAATGCGGTTGCCAGGTTCCCTCGCAGCTCCAACAACGGATCACGGTTGGGCGCATCACGCACACTGGCATCGACAAAGCTGTCGAGGTCGGCCGGATCGTCGGGACTGCGGCTCAGGCCGCTGGCGCGCGGCTGGGTGGCTGCGCCCGCGCCCGCAAACGCCAGTGCATTGCGGATGATCACACGTAGATGCGGGGTGTCGGCGTTGTCGGCTTGAATCTGCGCGATCCAGGCTGCATCGCCCACCTGCATTGCTTCGAAAACCGCAAAGCGCAGATAGCGATCCCAGTAGCCGGCAAACACCTCGTCGCCGCCGGTGCCGTCCAGCACGACAGGCACGTCATGGCTGGCGATGTGTGCATACAACTGCGGCATGGCCAGTGCGTTGCCGATGAACGGAAACGGTTTTTCCTGGTGACGGCACACCTGCAGGAAACCGTCCATGCTGGTGCTGGCGTAGTCCAGCGGCAGATTGACGCTGTGTATGCCCAGCTGTTCGACGCAGGCACGGGCGTAGCGGGCGTCATCGCTTTTGCCGGCGTCACCGGTAAAGCAGGT
>JBBKVW010000434.1:0-4965 GCA_037968655.1 Burkholderiaceae bacterium | reverse complement strand
CGCATCGCCGGCTTTGCGGATATCGTCGAAGCTGGCCATGATGCAGCGCGCCAGCAGGGGCTTGGGCAACAGCTTGACGGTGACTTCGGTGATGACGGCCAGCATGCCCTCGGAGCCGACCACGACCGCCAGCATGCTGCAGCCGCAACCGCAAACACCGGGTCAGATCACTCAGTTTGGCAATGATCCAAAATTCTGCAGTTGGATGCCTAGCGCATTCACCCAAACGGTGAACGTCGCCAACGCCAAAAACGCCAACGTCCACGATGGCCAGCGGTGCTACCGACCGCAGCATGGGGCCGGGAGAGCGGTGCACAAGGCATCGGAGATGCTCAGTGTGCGTGTCGCCGGGAGTTACTGCTTTAAGCCATTGCGGCTGGTCATGGCACATGTGTCATGGTTTGCGCAGCTGTCTCCATGCGTGCGCCTGTTGCCGTGCGAATCTGTCATTTATAGAGCACTCCCGGCAGCCACAAACCGATCGCCGGAAAGGTGTACAGCAGCGCCAGCGCCACCAACTGTATGCCCATGAACGGCAACATGCCGGCGAAGATCTGATTCAGCGTCACGTGTTTCGGTGACACGCCCTTCAGATAGAAGGCTGCCATCGCCACCGGCGGGCTCAGGAATGCGGTCTGCAGGTTCAGGGCCACGAGCAGGCCGAAGAACAGCGGGTCGACCTGGAATTTGACCAGCAGCGGAATGAAGATCGGCATGAAAATAACAATGATCTCGGTCCACTCCAGTGGCCAACCCAGGATGAAAATAATGAACTGCGACAGCAGCAGGAATTGCAGCGTCGTCAACCCCAGCGAAAGCACCCAGCGTTCGATGATGTCCTGACCGCCGAGCAAGGCGAACGAAGCCGAAAAGATGGAGGAGCCGACGAACAGCCAGCACACCATGGCGCTGGTCTTGGCGGTCAGGAACGAGGACTCCTTGATGATCCCGCCCAGCTCGCCCATGGTCCTGAACAGGACGCTGCCGCCTGGTGTATTCCTGGCGTTCACATAGCGGTAAGCGCCGGCCAGCAGGCAGCCGCCAAAGGATCCGACTGCCGCCGCTTCGGTGGGGGTAGCCAAGCCAAAAACGATCGAGCCCAGCACGGCGATGATGAGCACCGCCAATGGAAAGAACGACACCAGCAGCATCTTGAAGATCTCGAGCCGCTGCCAGTTCATCAGCCAGTTGATCAGCAAGGCCAGGCCCGCCCCCAATCCCAGCACGACCCAGTACCAGGTCGGTGCGGGAACCCGCTCAGCCACCGGCGCACCGGCCGGCATTTCGCCGGACGCCGACGCGGCGAGGACGGGGGTCGACACACTGGACACGGTTGCGCTCGACGCTTGCTCCGATGGCCCTGCGGCGACGGCCTCAGCCGGCGGCTCTTGCAAGCCCGTGCTTTCCGCCGGGGGCTCTGCAAGACCGCCTTCTGCCGGCGGCGGCTCCTGCACGCCGCCGAGCTGGGTCGACTTTTCGTCCGACGCGGCCGAGACCATGCCGCCACTCTCCACCAGACCGGTAGTGTCGACAGAGACGACCGGGGCAGTCACGCTGACATACATCACGGCCATCAGGACCGTGATCGCCATGGCGGGCACCAGCGCAATCAGCAGTTGCCCGGCCACGGTGGGCATCGGCAACGAAGTGTCTTTCAATCCCCGGAACAGGCCGCCGATCGCGTTGCGGTTGCGCGCCGCCAGCGTTGCGGCCACCGCTGGCAGTGTGATGGTGCGTTCGCTCGCGGCCAGCGGCGGCGCCAGATGGGGCTTCCATTTGGCGACCACAATGACGTAGGTGACATACAAACCGGCCAGCATGATGCCGGGGAAAAATGCCCCGGCGTACAACTTCACCACCGACACACCGGCGGTGGCGCCGTAAACGATCAGCAATACCGACGGCGGTATCAGGATGCCCAGGCAGCCGCCGGCGGTGATCGCCCCGGCGGCCAGCTGCACGCCGTAACCCGCACGCAGCATGGCCGGCAACGCCAACAGGCCCATGAGCGTGACCACCGCACCGACGATGCCGGTGGCAGTGGCAAAAATCGCGCAGGTCACGATGGTGGCCACCGCCAATGCGCCCGGCACGCGCGCCAGAGCCAGGTGCAGGCTTTTGAACAGTTTCTCGATCAGGTTGGCGCGCTCGACCAGGTACCCCATGAAAACAAACAACGGGATCGCGATCAGCACGTCGTTGGACATGACCGAGTAGGCGCGCTGCACCATCAGGTCGAGCACCAGTCCTGCGGCGGTTTCCGGATTGACGCTGCGGTAGGCCAGCCAGCCAAAAAACATGCCCATGCCCATCAGCGTGAACGCCGTCGGAAAGCCAAGCATGATCGCCACCACCACCAACCCGAGCATGATCAACCCCAGGTGCCCATTGGTGAGATTGCCCCATGGCGTCACCACCAGCAGGACCGCGACCATAACGGCCATCAGCGAGAAACCGAACCACAACTCCTTGCGAATCTTCATGCGGCACCCCGCTGCTGCGTCACCAACGCGTCGAGTTGCTCGATATCCTCGTCTTTCACGTGAACCATTGCTTTGAGTTTTTCCACATCCACTTCTTCCACGTCTTGTTCCCGCGATGGCCATTGCCCCTGCTGGATACACAACACGCAACGGACCATCTCGACCATGCCTTGCAGCAGCAGGAACACGCCCGCGACCGGAATCACGGTCTTGAACGGATAGACGGGTGGTCCGTCGGACGTGATGTTGGAGTGTTCCAGGATGGCCCAGCTCTCCCCGGCATAGATATAGCCAGCCCAAGCCAGCGCTACGACACCCGGAATGAAAAACACGACGTACAGGATCAGGTCAATGGTGGCCTGGGTACGGGGCATGAAGAAGCTGTACAGCACGTCGCCGCGTACATGGCCGTTCTTGGACAGGGTATAGGCGCCGGCCATCATGAACAACGTGCCATACATCATGATCATGACGTCGAACGCCCAGGCGTGCGGAGCGTCCAGGACGTAGCGCGAAAACACTTCCCATGAAATCAGCAGCGTCAGCGCCACGATTAACCAGGAAAACGCATGACCAACCCAGGTGCTGAGCCGGTCTACGAAGAGGAGCAGTTTTTGCATGGCAACAGGGTCCTGCAGGTGGGGATCAGCGCAATCCGGGTGGATGCCGGACTCAACAAAAAAGCCATCCTGACGATGCCCGGATGGCTGTTCTGTTGGTTGAAACGCCGTCAGGCCTTCTTGGGCGCTGCAGCGGCTCCGAAGAAATGGCCAACCGCCATGCGACGGCTGACGTAGGTGTCCTGGTCCCATTTCACGGCGCGCTCGGCGAAGGCCCGCTGGGACTCGACGACTTCCTTGAACAAGGGGTTCTCCGCCGATTTCTTGGTGATGATAGCGTCCCACAGCTTGAGCTGTTCCTGCAGTACGGCGTCCGGGGTCTTGTAGAACTTGACCTTGTCCTTGGTCTGCAACTCGATGTAGTCTTTGGAATAACGGTCGATCGCCTTCCAGGACATGTCTGCCGAGGCCGCCTCCACCGCACCGGCGATGATCGCCTTCAGTTTCTCGGGCAGCGCGTCGTACTTCGGTTTGTTGAACATGATCTCGAAGGTTTCGGCGCTTTGGTGGTAGCTCTGCAGCATGCAGACCTTGGACACGTCGGCAAAACCGAGCAGTCGGTCGGACGATGCATTGTTGAATTCGGCTCCGTCAAGCAGGCCGCGGTCCATGGCCGGCACGATCTCGCCGCCGGGAAGCGCATTGACGGCGGCACCCATGGCGGTGAACAGGTCGATGGCGAGACCATTGGTGCGGAACTTGAGGCCTTTGAAATCGGCCGCCTTGGTGATTGGCTTCTTGAACCAGCCCAGCGGCTGCGTCGCCATCGGCCCGTACAGGAAGGACTGCACATTGCCGCCAATGGACGCGTAGAGCTTGGCCAGCAGTTCCTTGCCGCCGCCGTATTTGTGCCAGGACAGCAGCATGTTGGCATCCATGCCGAATGCCGGGCCGGAATTCCACAATGCGAGCGCGTTCTGTTTGCCGTAGTGGTAGCCCAGCACACCGTGGCCACCATCGAGCGTGCCTTTGGACACCGCTTCGAGCAGGCCGAAGGCCGGCACCACCGCACCGGCCGGCAGTACGTCGATTTTCAGATCGCCGCCGGTCATGTCGTTCACCTTCTTGGCGTAGTCCAGCGCGTACTCGTGAAAGATGTCCTTCGACGGCCAGGTGCTTTGCCAGCGCATCGAAATCGGCCCGGTCTGCGCCTTCGCGAGCATGGGCGCGGACAGCGCGCCGGCAGCAATGGCCGCACCCTTGAGCAGGTTGCGGCGGCGGGGAGTCTGGTTAACGGACATGGATTGTCTCCGATCGTGGGTTGGTGGTCTGGCTAGCCGGCCATTGTTGTTCTTATTGCGCGTACGGATGGCAGGGTAAACACCAATAACGACCGATGACATGCTGAGAAAACTTAACGGATCAGTTGAGCAAATTTACTGGATGGAGTCGAACGGTGTCTATGGAATCTGAAAACCAGGCCGCACGGCGCCCGATAGCGGGGATTTCTCGACAATGGACAGTGAAGAAATTGGTGGCAATGTCTGAAGCGAGGGATTGGGTTGGAGCACTTTCTTGACGCTGGTGATGGTCTCGCAAGTCGCCGGACGGCGTGGGCGGCAAGACTGTCGCGCGCGGCCGTGCGTGCCGACCGGTTGGCCGACTAAAACCGCGGCAAGCCCTCGAACGCCGGGTTTTTCCGCACGCCGCCGCGCACCAGCTCGCGCCCGTACTCCGCGCAACGCTGCAGCGTCGGAATCACCTTGCCCGGGTTGGGCAGGCCCTTGGGATCGATTGCGGCCGTGAGCCCCAGCATCTGCGCGTTCTCGTCGGCGCTGAACTGCACGCACATGGAGTTGAGCTTTTCGACGCCCACACCGTGCTCGCCGGTGACGGTGCCGCCCATCGCCACGCTGGTCTCC
>JBBKVW010000433.1:0-2541 GCA_037968655.1 Burkholderiaceae bacterium | reverse complement strand
TGTCGTCGTCGATCAGCGCCGGGCCGAAGCCCCTGCTGGCGCCGCCATGCCCTCCGCCGACCGCAAACGCCGCCGGCTGGAATCGCCCGCCCAGATAACCCAGCGCGGCGGCGCCCAGCACGATCAGCGGAAACGGAATCCGCAGCGCAAAGATGCCAACAAAGGCGGCAGCGGCAATCGCCCACAACCAGCCGTTCTTCAAGGCCCGGCTGCCGATGCGCCAGGCCGCATGCAGCACCACCGCCGTGACCGCCGGCTTGATGCCGTAGAAGATGCCTTCGACCACCGGCAATTGCCCAAAGGCCAGGTAGATCCAGGATAGCGCGATCAGGATGAAAAGCGAGGGCAGCACGAACAGGCCGCCGGCCACCAGGCCGCCCCAGCTGCGGTGCATCAGCCAGCCGATATAGGTCGCCAGTTGCTGCGCCTCCGGACCGGGCAACACCATGCAGTAATTCAGGGCATGCAGGAAGCGTTTCTCGCTGATCCAGCGCCGGCGCTCGACCAGTTCGTTGTGCATGATGGCGATCTGCCCGGCCGGCCCGCCGAAACTGATGAAGCCCAGCTTGAGCCAGAACCTGAATGCCTGCGCCAGGCTGACAGGCTCGGGTGGCATGGCCGGGGCTTGCGCCGTGTGCAGGTCGCCCGGCCGCTCTGGCGGCTGTGCCGTGTGATGTCCAGTGGTGTTGGTCATGCTGCACCCTGGTTCGCGGACGGCGCCGGCAAGGCATACAGCGCATCGAATACCGCATCGGCCGCCTTTTGCAGGTCGCCGTCGTCCTCGTGCAGCGCGCGCAGGCCGCCCAGCACGGCCTCCAGTCCGGCCGCCTGCGCCACCATGATGCCGCCAGCGTCCAGATAGTGAACACTGGCAGCGATGGCCTGCAGCTGCGCGTCCCGCTCCAGCGCGAAACTGGCCATCAGCACCTCGAACGTGACACGCTGGCCAACGTGGGTGAAGCGGGCGCCGTCGAAGTCCTAGCCGACAGCGCCGCGCGGCGCACGTGCCGGGTCCGGCAGCCACAGCAGGCCGGCCTGCGGGTCGATGAAACGGCGGATCAGCCAGGCGCTAGCCAGGCGGTCGACCCAGGGTCGCTCGCGTGTGACCCAGCGCTTGCGCCGGAACTGTGCGCGATCGAGTCGCTCGATCGCGCCCGCCACCGCCTGCGGCTCGCCGCGCGAAAAGCGCTGCTCCAGCGTCTGGCGCAATTGCGCCAGCCCGTCCTGTGCCTGCTGCGCGGCCGGGCCAGGGTAGTAGTCGATGCGCTGCAGCGCATGTAGCGCATCGGCCAGGCTGCGCAGCTTGCGTCGGGCCTCGGTCTCGGTCAGATCGGCCATCTGCTCCAGCGCCTGGCGCGCGGATGCATGCCAGTCCTGGTAGGCGTCGGCACGGTCGAACTGGGCCAGCAATTGCGCTTGTTGCGTCGCGTCGCGCGGCGACAGCTGCAGCACCGAGGCCGTGCCGCCATGCTCCTGCACCTGCGCCGCCAGCGCTTCCAGCTCGCACGCATGCTCCAGTGGCAGCACATAGGCGCCATCGCGCAAGGCCGCGCAACCCAGGGCCTTGAGCGCGCGCCAGATGCGCAGCCGCACGGCGCTGGGTTGTGTCGGCAGGGTGACGATCAGAATGGCAAACATGAAATAATTAAATCAATTTTAGAAATAACTATTTCATCAAAAATACGGCATGTCAAGGCTTTTTTTCAAACCAGCTTGCAACAAGCTTCAAACCATGCGCCAGCGCGATGCACTAAAGTCAAAACCACTTTCCACAAGCAGCACACCGCCATGAACGCCCCCGCCAGCACCGAACAGAACCAGGCCCACCAGCGCGCGCAACGCCAGGCACAGGTCGTCCAGGCCCTGCAAACCGCGCTGCCGGCGCACGCGCTGTTGTGGCACAACGAAGACACCACCCCTTATGAATGCGATGGCCTGACCGCCTACCGCCAGCGCCCGCTGGTGGTGGCCCTGCCCGAGACGCTGGATCAGGTGCAGGCCGTGCTCAAGCTCTGCCACAGCCTGGATGTGCCGGTGGTGGCCCGCGGCGCCGGCACCGGACTGTCGGGCGGCGCCATGCCGCACGCGCTGGGTGTGACGCTCAGCCTGGCCAAGTTCAACAAGATCCTCAAGCTCGATGCGCCAAGCCGAACTGCGGTGGTGCAAGGCGGCGTGCGCAACCTGGCCATCAGCGAGGCGGCGGCGCCGCTGGGCCTGTACTACGCGCCCGACCCGTCGAGCCAGATCGCCTGCACCATCGGCGGCAACGTGGCCGAAAACTCGGGCGGCGTGCACTGCCTCAAATACGGGCTGACGCTGCACAACGTGCTGATGGTGCGCGGCTTCACCATCGCCGGCGACGAGGTCTGCTTCGGCTCCGCCGCACTGGACGCCAGCGGCTATGACCTGCTGGCGGTCGTGATCGGCTCCGAGGGCATGCTGGCCGTCATCACCGAAGTCACCGTCAAGCTGTTGCCCAAGCCCCTGCTGGCGCGCTGCATCATGGCCAGCTTCGACGATATCCGCAAAGCCGGCGATGCG
>JBBKVW010000432.1:0-16738 GCA_037968655.1 Burkholderiaceae bacterium | reverse complement strand
GGTGACACCACCACCAGCGGCATCGAAGGCGCCTGGAAACCCAACCCCACCACCTGGGACATGGGCTACTTCAAGGTCTTGTTCAAATACGACTGGGAGTTGGTCAAGAGCCCGGCGGGTGCCCACCAGTGGCGCGCGAAAGATGTGGCCGACGAAGACATGGTGGTGGACGCACATGACCCGTCGAAGAAGTACGCGCCCATGATGACCACGGCCGACATGTCGCTGAAGCTCGATCCGGTCTACGAAAAAATCTCGCGCCACTTTTACGCCAACCCCGACGAATTCGCCGATGCCTATGCCCGCGCCTGGTTCAAACTGACCCACCGCGATATGGGCCCCAAGAGCCTGTACCTGGGCCCTGAAGTCCCGGCCGAAGATTTGATCTGGCAAGACCCGGTGCCTGCGGTGGACCACAAACTGATCGATGCGGGCGACATGGCCGACCTCAAGGCGCAGGTGATGGCCTCTGGCTTGTCGCTGGGCGAGCTGGTGTCAACTGCCTGGGCCTCGGCTTCCAACTTCCGTGGCTCGGACAAGCGCGGTGGCGCCAATGGTGCCCGCATCCGCCTGGCGCCGCAGAACAACTGGGCCGTCAACCAGCCGGCCCAGCTGGCCAAGGTGTTGACCGCGCTGGAATTGATACAACAGGAATTCAACGGTGCGCAAAAGGGCGGCAAGCAAGTGTCTCTGGCCGACCTCATCGTGCTGGCCGGCAATGCGGCGGTTGAGGCCGCGGCCAAGGCGGCAGGCCAGTCGGTGGAGGTGCCATTTTCGCCGGGCCGCACCGATGCTTCGCAAGAGCAGACCGATGTGGAGTCGTTTGACACCATGGAGCCAGAGGTCGATGGCTTTCGCAACTACCAGACGAAGAACTACACCGTGGCGCCTGAGGAACTGCTGCTCGACAAGGCCCAGTTGCTGACCTTGAGTGCGCCGGAAATGACGGTGCTGGTGGGCGGGCTTCGGGTATTGGGTGCGAACGGTGGTGGGAGCCAACACGGCGTCTTCACGAAGCGCCCCGGTCAGCTGACCAACGACTTCTTTGTGAACCTGGTCGACATGGGCACCGCCTGGAAGCCCACCGGTGCCAACAGCTACGAAGGCCGCGACCGCAAGTCGGGCGAGGCCAAGTGGACCGCTACCCGTGTGGACCTGGTGTTCGGTTCCAACTCGCAGTTGCGCGCCCTGGCCGAGGTGTACGCCCAGAATGATGGTGCGGCCAAGTTCACCCGCGATTTTGTGGCGGCCTGGACCAAGGTGATGAACCTGGACCGCTTCGATTTGAAGAAGTGATTTGACAGGCATCTGTTTGAAATGAACCAGGCGGTGGGGGCGAAAGCCCTCACCGCTTTTTCGTTGGGGCGCTTGTCGCTCTCAACGTCTTCTGCCGCGCCGGCGCCTTTCTGAAAACCACGTTTCATACAATGAGGCGCTTATGAACCCAACCATTGCCCATCCCGAACTCATGGCCACCTACAAGAGGGCCAAAGCAGATGCCGCACACAAGTTCGGATTGATCAGCACGGTTGCCAAAAAAGGCCCCAAGGCCGTTCAAGCGGCCGTTGATACGTCTGCAAGGGCTGACAAGCGCAGGGATTCTTTTGCGAAAAAGTTGCGCGCCCTGGGGGCGGTGCTCGAGGATTGAGTGCGTCTCAGTGTTGGCACATGCCTTCACTGTCTGGAAGCCGGGCAGGCAACGCTGCACCGTGCCGTGAAGAATGGTGATGAAGGGGCTGTTCTCGGCCAGAATCGCACCCCGTACCTGCAGGGCTGAAGTGGCTTACATGAGTGCAAGGCTCAACTCCTGGGGCAACGTCATCTCGATCACCGTTTCGGCCGCGCCGAATTTTCGCCTGCAGACGTCACGACTTCAGCGTTTTCAGATGTTCCGCCCCCGGAACGCACTCCAGCATCGGCTCCAGGGAGCGTCCTTCAGCCCGGCATCGCGTCGAACCCGGGCAGCGCCTGGTCGCTGCACGACCAGGCCGCCCGCGAGCTTTGGAAGATCCGCGCCTGTGGTTCGATTCCCGGGTCGTCGTCCAGCGACCCCATTGGGATCATGACCATGCCCGACCCTGCGGCCGACCGCGGTACTCGCCCACCACATTCGCTGCAGAACGCATTCGTGAACCGCTGGGCCTCGGGCACCTTGAACTGGCGCACCAGCGCCTCGCCGGCGTCCCAGGTGAGCGTGCCGGCAACGAACAGGTTCGATGCATGGCCTGTCCCAGTCGCTTTGCGGCACCGCGAACAGTGGCAGTGAAAGGCGCGCTGCGGCTCGCCTCGCACGGTGTAGCGGACGCTGCCGCACAGGCAGCTACCTGTCAGGGTCTTGGTTTCCATGGAAAGGGGCCCCTCAAAGAGATTGAACGAACACTTTACTGGCAAGCTGATTACTCAAAAGTTCGCAATGTTCCCGCCTGACTAAACTTTGTGATGGGCCGGTCAGGGTCGGTAGTTTCAGCTCACACCCGACGGGAGCGGTCATTGGCCAGCCGCATCGCTAGTCCTCGAACGTGCGTTCACCCGCGGCCAATGGATGTCAGGTTTCGAAGACCCCATCGGACAGCCGCGGCGCCTGCTGTCCGGTGTCAGGTGTCGGCAACAGCTGACTTTCCGCGCCCAAGCCTGACCGACAACACCCAGCCCGAAGCAGGTACTCGGCTGACGCCGGCCAATGGCAGCAACTGGCCGATCGCGGCCGAGCAGCCCTCGCCAGTCAACGGCTCGTCTTCGCCAGGTTGCTGACCTTCACGCCGGGCTGCGCGTGTCTTCATTGATGGTCGGGCGTTGCGACCTCCAACGGCAAATTACCGGGCTTGGTTGACGCCGCCCGGCAAGCGCCCAGCCCGAGCCGCACCGAGGTGGCGACAGATAGCGCGACCCATACCCTCGAAACACTGTCTTGGAGTTTGATGTCGTAGTTGATCGTCCGTGGCGCGGGGTCCGAAAACTTCTCGTCCTTGCAGATGGATGCATGTTTGGCCAAAGCAGCGAAGCCCGACGTCGCCAGGTGGTAGTAGCTGGTACGAAATATCCGCTTTCCCGAATGCAGATCGCCGTTGCCGCAGTGATCGCGGGCAAGACAGCCGATGCGGTTGTCCTCGATGAAATATCCGAATCAGTGGAGCAGAGGAACTTTGCCCGACCAAGGAGCGTCCGACGATCACGGCCGCATGTGAGGCCGCCGAGCTGTTGTAGCGCCACCGCGTCATGGGCCGGCCCACATCAATGCATTGATAATTGCGCCGGCCTGTGCCCGGGCTGGTGCCGTTGTTGGCAGACCGGCCAGCATATTCAACAAAAGGAGACACGAAATGATTGATCATTCTGGACGGCGCGACATGTTGCGCCTGGCGGGTGCGGTGCTGGCTTTTTCGGCCTGTGGGGTCCGCGCGCAATCCGGCTGGCCGAGCAAGCCGGTGACCCTGGTCGTGCCTTTTCCAGCGGGTGGCGGGACAGACGCATTCGCGCGGCCCCTGGCGGCCCAGTTCGCGCGTATCACCGGCAAGCAACTGGTGATCGACAACCGCGGGGGCGCCGGTGGCACCGTCGGTGCGGGTATTGCCGCGCGGGCGGCGCCCGATGGCTACACCCTGTTCATGGGCGCCGTACACCATGCCATCGCTCCGGCGATGTACCCGAAACTCGATTACGACATCGAGAAGGATTTCGTGCCGCTGATGTTGCTGGCCAGTGTGCCGCAGGTGCTGGTGGTCAATCCGCGCAAGTTGCCAATGGCCGATTTCGCATCCTTCCTGGACCATGTACGCAAGAACCCGGGCCGGCTCAACTACGGATCCGCCGGCAGCGGTACCTCGCATCATCTGGCCGGCGAACTGTTCAAGCAACAGAGCAAGACCTTCGTCACCCACATCCCCTATCGCGGTGCGGGTCCTTCGCTGCAGGGCCTGATCGCTGGCGACGTGGAAATGATGTTCGACGGACTGGGTTCTTCGGCAGCGCATATCAAGGGTGGGCGCATCAAGGCGCTGATGATGTCTGGCAGCAAGCGCAATCCGGCTTTTCCGGACGTTCCCAGTGCAGCAGAGCTCGGATTGCCCGACTACAACGTCACGACCTGGTATGGCCTGTGGGCACCCAAGGGAACTCCGGCCGATGTGCAGGCGCGCATCGTCGAGGAATTCCGCAAGGCGGGCCTGTCCGACGAAGTCAAGGCCATCTGGGCCGGGCAAGGCGCGGAGTTCGGCAATCTGTCGCCGCCGCAGTACGGCAGTTTCGTCAGCGCCGAAATCAAACGCTGGGAGACGGTGGTGAAGGTTTCCGGCGCCAAGCTCGACTGACAGCGCCACGCCGGGTCAACCGGCGCGATCGCCGTCGGCCACATGCTGCACGAACGCGATTCAAATGGCCGTCGAGCCCATGCCTCTGCGGGTCTTGCCGACATGGGCCAGTGCTGCGAGGCCTGGAGTCGCCAGATGGTCGGCGCTTGCAGGAAATACCCACATTCCGGGTGTGATCCGACGGTGCCGATTGCCAACCCCCTTGCGGCCCGGCAGACAAACGGACAGGCTGACGCTCCAATCGATTTCAGTGGCCAGCGGCGCCAGTTTCCTGCACGCGCGACCAAGCCAGCAGCCTGGCGAAGTCGCCACCGAATGCCCGCTGCTTGAGTGCCTCGTACACCATCGAGCAGCCCATGATCGCGCCGCCGTCCAACCGACCCGCATGGGCCTCGCGATTACAGTTCTGATAAAGCACTTTCAGTACATCGACTGGCGCTTGCTGCAACCTTGTGATCTTGGCCGAGTGCGGCGCGGCAAATGCGCCTGCTGCGACGAAGCACAGCAAGGTGGTGGCGACGCATGTGCGCGCGGAATTGGGGATGATATTGATGTGCATGACGAACTCCTTCGATCCAACCCAACCACCGGTCGGGTTAAATCGAAGTCTCGCCAATGACATGCCAGCCCGCATGAGGCCACAGTCCCGGAATGCACCGCCAACGCAGCGAAACGGTGGGACTGGTGTCCCGTCCGGACTCAGGTATGGGACGGCTGGATGCCGAAGCCGGCTTCTCGGGCGACGACGATCGCCTGCGCGCGAGACTCACGGTCCAGCTTGCTGAACACGCTGGATACGTGATTGCGCACCGTCTTTTCGCTGATGCCCAGGTTGGCCGCAATCTGGTGGTTGTCCAGCCCGCGCGCCAGGAACTCCAGCAGTTCGCGCTCGCGCGTGGTGAGATCGGTGAATGCGCCCCGGGCAGGGTCACCGCGCGGCAGGAACTCATGAAGGACCTCGGCGAAACGGCCCCAGGCCGGCTCGTCGGCCAGCATGAAGTGGTTCGGGCTGTCGAATTGCGCAAGTCGAGCGCCGGGAATCGTCTGCGCAAGCAGGCGACCTTCCTCGACCGGCACCGAGACGTCGCGCTCGCAGTGGGCTACCAGTGTGGGACAGGACACCAGGGCTGCTGAAGCCAGCACGTCAAGGTCGAACATGACGCGCGTGAGCTCGGCGGCACTGGCTGGCAAGGTGGCTGCGCGCTGCAGCTCGCACCACGCGCGCAGATGTTCTGCGCTGCCTTCGGGCTGAAACTGGGGAGAAAATGCGCTGATGAAGGAGTGATCCTCCCGGCCCCAGCCGAGTTGCAGCATTTCCAGCATCACCCGGGCCTTCTCCGTTTCCATCGGCACCGAGCGACAGGCCTTTCCGCGCGCGTATGTGCCGTAGAGCACGAGCCGGTTCACGCGCTCAGGATGACGGGCTGCGAAGGCGATTGCCGTCGGCCCCCCTTGGCAAATGCCGATGAGCGAAATGTCCTGCAAGTCCAGCCCATCGGCCAGTGCCTCGAAGTCACGTACCCAGGTCTCGAAGGTGAGGCCGTCGATGCCGCGCTCCGACAGCCCGCAACCGAGCGGGTCGTAGCGAACCAGTCGGTAGCGCTGCGACAGCGCATCCAGCCACGGCCGCCAGGCCAGGTTGCGCCACTGGTACTCCAGGTGCGTCAGCCAACTCGGCAACATGACGACCGTCGGGCCCTACCCAGTAACGGCGTAGGCGATGTCAGCGCCGTCGAAACTCTTGCAGAACTGTATTTGCTGAGCGGTCATGCTAGTGCTCCCTAGTTCTGTTCTTGCCGCCAGTGACAAGTGGCCAGGTGCCCCACACGACCCAGCCAGACCTGCCGTCGCCAGGTGGTAGTCACGGTATGGTCTCCAATGCGCCCTTGGCGCGCTGGTAAACAATGCTCCGGAACATGCGGTTGATCGGCGCACCATCGGTATCGGACTCGACGAAATATTGGCGGATAAAGGGGCGCAGATCCTCCCTCAACCAACGACCGCGACCGAAGAGCGGAAAGTTCCGTCGGATCGAGTGTCGCTCCTGAATCATGTCGTAGCACCCAACAGCGGCCAGGGGAACGACAAGCACGAAAAGCCACAGCACGGGAGGCCAGAATGGGTAGATGACGCCAATCGCCGCCAATGTCGCCGCCAAGGTCTTGACGAAATTCGAATGCATGCTGAATCCTTGTCTACAGAGGCAGGCATTGGAATGACCGGGATCGTCGCCGCTGACGGCGAGCTGGCACCATCACCGCCCACCGAATCTGACTCGATCGCCAGCGATCACGCTATTTTTTTCGCTGCTCTTGCGAGCAGGCTCTGGCTTTCTGTCGAGCGCTACAGTCATTCCTTACCGCCCCACCAAACCGAAGAAGCGGAATCGCAGTATTGTTGACCGCCACCACCTGCGGGTCATGGCAGGAAGCCGTGCTCAGTCCAGTGGCATCTACATCCGCATCCCACCTGCAGCGGGCGTCTGATTGGCGATGTCGAGTGCATTGACGCGGTCGTCCGACGGTGCAGTCGCGGCCGCGGCAACAGTGCAGCCAGGCGCTGCATGAACTCCAGTGGGCTCATCACCAGATGCGTGGTGCCGTCGCGCCGTTGGTGAGCCCGTACACGCCGTCCAGTATCAGGCAGTGCAGGGTCCGGATGCGGCCGCGAACCATGGCCTCCGCAATGCCGTTTTCCGCTTCAGCCAGGGTCGTGATCTGGTGCAACTGCTGCGTCTGGCCCATCGGGTCCGTTACATGCCCGTACCGGGAACCACAGCGGGGCGCAGCTGGTAGTTCACACAGCATATGCTGCGCCACAAGAAATTGGCCGCACTGCAGTTTGCGCCGGTTTGGCCGATAAAACTGGTAATACCTTCCTGCGGTCCATCGCAAACCAAGGGCGAAAGTGGGGCCAATGGCGTGTGGTGGCTTCGGCCGGTGACTTTGTCGCTCCTGGCCTACGGGCAGGTTCCATGCAGCGTTTCCCCGGTTCCAGCCCCTATCAGCCCAGCACCTTCCAGGAGCAGCAGATGTCGAAATCGACCATTGCGATCCTCGCAATCCTGGCGCTCCTGTGGCCAGCGTTGTCCTGTGCACAGGGTATTCCGACGGTCACGCAGTGGATCACCCTATTTCAGGAAGTCCACCAGCACCCACTTTTCCGGGACCTGAATGTCAGCTACGCCAAGATACCGGCTGAAAACGCGGGTTATTCACCCGTGGGCGTCATCCCGAGGGAAGGGCAGGACTGTGTTGTCGCCATATCGGAAGGTGACAATTCAAAGTTAGGCCGGATGATGACACTGACATCTTCGCCCGAGACAGCGCGCGCATTCTTGCTGACCATTGCGGCCCACGAATTTGGGCATTGCTTTCGAATTCGCAGCAGAAATCTGTCTCTGCAATTGTGGGAACGTGTGCACGCCACGACGCCAGGCTCTGCCGAGCGGCTAGGCATGGAAAAGGTCATTTCCTTTGAAGAGGCCTACGCCGACGCGTATGCGTTTGCCTATATTCGCGACGCCCATCCGCAGATGTATGCGGCGATGTTCAAGGCGATGCACAGTCTTCGGCATGAACCGTCGTTTGCGACTCCGTTCTACCAGGTCGAGCCTCTGTACCTGCAGCTCGACAGCCGCGGCCTGGATGTCAGTCTTTCACTGCAGATGCAGGTGGAGGCCGTCATGAGAGCTTCCAGGTTTCAGGTTCCATGAAGTCGCTGGCCCGGAAATCGCTGGCACCGTATATGTTCGGGTTGCCCGCCGGCGTCGGCGCGCCGGTCGCTGCCGCGTCGATCTGCCGAGCCGAGAAGATGCCCCAGATCAGGCCGGCGACTGTGAGCAGCGGCGCGCCGACGCCGGTGAGGGCGCCGACCGCGCGCGCAAGTCCGTGCCGCTGACCAGGGCGTTGGCCAGCTGCAGCACCATGCGCATTGATGGTTCGAGCGGTATTGCATCGAGCACCTTGCCGACTACGCCTTTGTAGACGATATCGGGCAGCGCGTGCGCCGCTTCGGCCGGCTTTGCCGGTGCGATCGACGCGTCCTGTTCGTAGTGAGCAACCTGGCGCACCGCCAGCGGCGTGCGGGCGCCGGCATCGACCACGGTTGTGGCATCGTCGCTCGCGATCGATTGCGGCAACGTGTCGATCGTCGACGGCAAGTCCGCCGCCACTTCGGCCGTGATCAATGCGCTGGCTTCCTGCATCGGCTCGTCCCAGTGCCAGGGCTGGAGTTGATCGATTTCGCTGGACGCGGTGGCGGATTGATCGTTGCTGCCGGCCAGTAGCGCCGTCTATTGCACTGCCGTTGTCTGACAGGCGCTGTGCTTATCGAATGGCTTCGCGTTCGCTCGCCGTGCTCGGTGCTTGCGCAACCGCTGAAGCATGTTCGCAGGGTTGTAGCGGGCCGGCCGCCGGCCTGCCTCTATTTCAGGTCTTCGATCGCAAATCGATGGAACTTCTGCGCAATGCGAAACGGCACGCGACGCACCACGTTCATGACACGATCGGCCTCTTCCTTTGTCGCGGCATGGACCAACAGGAAGTCGCAACCCTCGTCGGCCAGTTTCGCCTGCTTGCGCAGCACGTTGTCGGTGCTGCCCATGCGCGCCAGCACCCCGATGTTCTCCAGATTGCTCTTCAGCGACTGCGAAGCCTTCTTGGCAGCGTAATGTTGCACGTCCCGCTCGTCGTAGCCGCCCGAAAGCAGGTCCTTGCGCACCTTGCGCGCACTGGCAGCCTTGGGAAACGCCACCACCACATGGCCCATCGGGTAGAACGCGCCGAAGTCCGACGGCATTTCCTGTGTCATGTCGCCCTTGATCACTTTCTGTTTACGAATGGCCATGTTTCTCCTTTGGATCGAATGGTGTTGACGAGCCCGGCGCGGGCAGGCGTCGTTGTGCCTGCTATCGGACGCTCTTGCGTGGCTCGGGCACGGGTTGGGCCGGGTGTGGCGGCAACCGGTCGGGGCAGCGACGGCGATGCCGGCTCCGGCATGGTTGGTGGCTGGGGGGTTGCCGGCTGTGGTGGCGCCGGACGGGGGTGCACCGGTGAATCCGGTTCAGGCAGCGGGACTTCCGGCGGTGCAGTCGTGCTCAGCCGGGCCCATTGCACCCGCTCCATCGCGTGTGTGCCACTATTCATGGCTGCTTCCTCTTGCTGCTTGCATCTGCGCTGAACTGCGTCATCGCGTCGCCAAACGAGCGGCTCAGTGTGCCATAGGCATCGACGAAGCCTTGCTTGACCTCGTCCCAGGCGCCGGTCGAGCCATGGCGGATACCACCGTACCACTGGGCCACGTCATCGCGCTGCTTGCGCAATGCACGCATCGCAACGTGGCGCTGCTTGCGCGCCTGGCGGCTGAGCTGGTCCCACTCGTTCTGCGACTGCACCTCAAGCCGGTCGATCCGGTCGTCCATGGCATCGAGCAGTTGCTTGCCCTTGGTCAGTGCCTCAGCACGCTGCGACGCCGAGTAGTTCTTGATCGCCTCCAGCGCCTGCGTACTTTGCATCTGCACCTGTTGCCACTCGGCGGCATCCGCCGAGGCCTTGGTGTCGACTGCATGCACCGGCATGGTGACAACGACCGACGCCAGGGCCAGCAGCGAAGCGGCAACCAGGCCGCGAAGGGCTGGAAGCCGGCTGTCGTGTTTGTTGCGTGTCGACATGATGGTCTCCTCTTCTTCACGTGTTATTGGGTTCCGGTAAGACGCCAACCGCACACCCTCAGTGTGACGACTGCGACCACGCCTGGCTGTAGGACAAGGGAGCATCAGGGCGTCAGTGCGGCTCGACAATCGGGCACTGGATTGAACTTTTCACGGCGCATGCCATCGCATCAGGATGAGGCGCAGCGCACAGACGGCGCAACCAATCGAGGAGAGCATGCCGCATGGAAACCGTACCGACACCCGAGCCAAT
This sequence comes from Burkholderiaceae bacterium, assembly GCA_037968655.1. Classification (GTDB taxonomy): domain Bacteria; phylum Pseudomonadota; class Gammaproteobacteria; order Burkholderiales; family Burkholderiaceae_C; genus CAISIP01. The sequence continues at coordinate 6,507 of JBBKVW010000432.1, read as the reverse complement.
ACCCCCTGCACCCAATGAGCGCAAGCGGCCACTATCGACGCCGCCAAAGATCCGTGACCCGTTGCCCCATCCTCAGGAGCCACCGGTATCGGACCCTCCATCGACGCCCAGGCCACCGGCACCGGTGCAAGAGCCGCCGGGTCGGCGCTGATCTGTCAATGCTGGTTGCGACAGGCGTCTGCCGCATCCCTGCGCCGTTGATCGACCGCTGCAGTCTGGGCGCGAAAAAGCCCTTCGCGCCGGCCTGCCACCGGCCCGGGCTAGGGGGCCGAGGGCAGGCTGTCCCACATCAGGACGTACTGCACCCGCATCTGCGATTGCTGCCGGTAGAAGTTGAGCAATTCGCGCGCAGGTTCGATGATCCGCTCGAAGCCGGAAATGAAGGCCACCACGACGCCGATGTCGGTCTTGCCCTCGATCACCATCATGCCGCCGAACACGAGCACCGCGAGCACGCCGAGGTGCCCCATGAAATTGTTGAGGAACTTGGCGAAGAACTTCACCGCGTAGAGCCGGACACGGACTGCGTATATCTTCCCGATCAGATTCTTGAATCCGTCGGTCCGCTTGTCCTCGCTGTGACCCTCGTCGACGACGACGCCCTGGCTGAGTTCGCGCAGCAGTTCCGTGCGCTGCTTGCCGTAACGGTTGATGCGCTCCTGCAGCCAGGGGGCGATCATCGACACGCGGGCGCCGAACTCCTTGGGGTCTTCGTCGCGCGCGAGCACGCCGGACACCCTGATGCGCAGCCGGCGGATGACGCCTTCCGATACACGCCCCAGGTAAAGGTTTCTCACGTACTTCAGCGCCCCCGCGAGCAGCAGCACGGCCAGGTAGACCGCGCCAAGGTCGACGAGCACACCGATATCGACCTGCGCAAGCGCCGAATTGACGATCCGGCGCTGCAATTCCAACGGCATCATCGACAGCGGAAACAGCAACAGCGTAAGCAGGCACAGGCGCACTTGCTGCGGGCCGCTTACCTTCCACACAAAGCGGTACAGGCTTTTCGGCAGGCGCGCGAGCGGATCCCTGTCAACCGAAGGCAGCGCCGCGCGGTAGAGCTCCTGCAGATCGATCTTTCTCATTGCCCTTGCGCTGCGTTTGCCGCGCCTGTCGTGAAAATCCGCAGGTCAGTGAGTTCCCCGCGTTGCCGCTTGCAGCGGGAAGATAACCGAGAGAATGGTTTGTGTCTTTTGTCCTATGCTTGGGTTTATACGCTCTGGCCGATTCTGACGGCCGTCATTGCGGCCTCCGTCGCGGTCAACCTGCGTCGCGACCCTCGTCGGCGGAACGATCGGCATCGATGTTTTGATGCACTGTCTGCTCCTCGGGGTTGCCTTTGTCGCAGATCGTTCTCGACGCGCTGGAAGGTCTGAAGTTGAGTTACCCGCAGGTCACCGCGGCGCGGCGGCAGGGGAAGGGCTGCTTTCAGGGCGGCTTCAGTCACACCGAGGTCTTTGGCGGCGGCTGCAGTGTCCAGTTGCCTTCCCCCATTTTTCATGACCGCGCTCAGCAGAGCGTCTTGAGAAACTCCCAGCTTCTTTGCCGCTGCATCGAAGCCCGGTGGCGCGTCGCCAGGACCGCCTGGCCCACCGGGTCCCGGACCCCGGCCCGCCCTGGGCGCCGATGCCTTGCTTGGCAGTGGTCGAAAAATTGTCCTTTGCCACCACACCACTCAAGCAGGCCGGCAGGTTCGGGAACTTGAGCGACGCCATCGGCAACAAGACCGTCATCTCCGCCGACTCATCCACGGAGGCCGACAGGCATGAATTCTTGTCGCCAGGCCGCGTCGTGCGGACGTCGGTGATGCGTACGTACCTTGCCATCGGCGTCAAAGAACTGGTAGCCCTGTGCCTGCAACATGGTCAGGAACTTCTCGTCGATACGGTAAAGGCCGCCTTTGTCCTTCAGCGTGGCCGGACAAAACGGACCGATCTTCAGGTTCGTGGGTTTGTGCCTGACCACCAGTTTGACGCATCGGCTCACAGCTTGAAGTCGTACGCTATCGTCAGTGGCGCATGGTCGGAAAACTTCTCGCCCTTGTAAATGGACGCACTCTTGGCGGTCGCGGCCAGGCCATTGGTTGCCAGGTGATAGTCAAGCCGCCACCCCACGTTATTGGCATAGGCCTGCCCGCGCGCGCTCCACCATGTGTAGGCGGTCTCGGTGGTGTCGGGGTGCAACTGTCGGTAGACGTCCACCATCCCGGCCTGGTCCAGCAGCCTGGTCATCCAGGCGCGCTCTTCGGGCAGGAACCCGGAATTTTTCTGATTGCTTTTCCAGTTTTTCAGGTCGATCTCCTTGTGCGCGATGTTGACGTCGCCGCACAGCACCAGTTCGCGCTTTTTCTTGATCTTGACCAGGTAGGGATAGAAAAATTCAAGGAAACGGTATTTGGCCAATTGGCGCTCCTCGCCGGACGTTCCGCTGGGGAAGTAACAACTGATGACAGAAAATTTGCGCGCAGGTGTGTCGAATCGCAACTCCACATAGCGGCCCTCGACGTCGAATTCGGGCGAACCAAAGCCCACCACCACATCGCTGGGCTCCTTGCGGGCGTACACCGCGACGCCGGAGTAACCTTTCTTCTGGGCGTAGTGAAAATGCCCGGTCATGCCTGCCAGTTGGTCGAGCTTGCCGGCAAGGTCGCTGGCCTGGGCCTTGATCTCCTGCACGCAAATACAATCAGGCCTGGCCTTGGCCAGCCAGGGCTCAAGCCCTTTGCTGGCTGCAGATCGGATACCGTTCAGGTTCAGGCTGGTCAAAGTAAACAAGGGAGTCTCCATGTCGGAAGTGATGGTCGGTCGTGCGGTTCAGCCGCTTGCGCCGGAACCTGGCCGCGACCAGTTGGCGCTGGATTTTGTCCAGTTTGCGCTTCGCTCCGGGGTGTTGCGGTTTGGCGAATTCAAGACCAAGGCCGGGCGCATGAGCCCGTATTTTTTCAATGCCGGGCTGTTCGATGATGGCGCCAAGCTCGGAATGTTGGCGCAATTTTATGCCCGCAGGCTGTTGGCCAGCGGCATCGAGTTCGACATGGTGTTCGGGCCGGCCTACAAGGGAATTCCCCTGGGTGCGGCGCTGGCGATCGAGTTGGCGCGGCTTGGCCGCAATGTGCCATTTGCCTACAACCGCAAGGAGGCCAAAGACCACGGCGAGGGCGGTTCAATGGTGGGGGCGCCGCTCAAGGGGCGGGTGTTAATAGTCGATGATGTGATGTCGGCCGGCACGGCGGTGCGCGAATCGATCGCCACCATCCGCGCGGCGGGTGCCCAGGCGCATGCTGTGGTGATTGCGCTGGACCGGCAGGAGAAGGCGACTGACAATGGACAGGACAGCGCGACCAGCGCTGTGCAATATGTGCGCGGGCAGCTGGGTCTGCAGGTCTGCAGCGTGGCCCGATTGAGCGACCTGCTGTGTTTTTTGCAGGATCAGGACGATAAACAGCTCGCCAGCGAGCACGGGAGGGTGATGGCGTACCGTCAGCGTTATGGTGTCGACGAGCTTGTGGAGCCAGCATGAATCAAGGTGCACCATTTTTTACACGCCGCGCCTCCGCGGGTCTGTTGGGGACGACTTTACTTTTTGGTTTGTGCGGCGAGCTTGCTGCACAGCCCAATGTGCCGGTCGACGGCATCTATACCTGTACCGATTCGAGTGGGCGCAAGTTGCGCTCTGATCGGCCGATTGCAGCCTGCCTGGACCGCGAGCAGACGGTGCTCAATCCCAGCGGCACGGTGCAGCGCCGTGTCGGCCCCTCGCTGAGCGCACACCAGCAGGCTGAGCAGGAAGCGCGCAAGAAGGCGGAAGAAGCAGAGCAGGCGCAGGCGCTGGAGGAGAAGCGGCGTGACCGCGCGATTCTCTCGCGCTATCCGTCACGCGAATCCCATGACAAGGAGCGCGCACTGGCCCATGCGCGGATCGATACCGTGGTGCTGGAAGCAGGCCGGCGCATCGACGCACTCAAACTCGAAAGCAGGAAGATCGATCTGGAGCTGGAGTTCTACCAGGGCGACCCGAACAAGGCGCCACCGGCATTGCGGCGCCAGATCGAATATGTGGCCCAGGGTTTGCAGTCGCAACAGCGCTTTATCCAGTCCCAGGAGTCCGAACGCCAGCGCATCGACAGCCGCTTTGACGAGGAGTTGGCGCGCCTCAAGGAGCTCTGGCAGGAGCAGCAGCGCGCAAGCAGTGCGGTTCCGCGTCCGGGCGTCAAACCCTAGGTGATTTCGGGGCCGCCGTTGGCAGGGCGCTTGCCAGCTACCGTTGCTCGCATCCTCCAGGCGCGGCAGCTGGACGCGCTGGTCCATCTGCGGTTGCCGGCAATCGCGCGCAGGGACTGGCTGAATGCAGATTGACGAGCAGCAGGTACTGCGCGACATCGTGCTGGTCGGTGGCGGCCATAGCCATGTCGGCGTGCTGCGCAATTTCGCGATGCGCCCGATGCCGGGCGTGCGACTCACCTTGGTGTGCAGCGACGCCTATACCCCGTACTCGGGCATGTTGCCCGGCTATGTGGCCGGCCACTACAACTTTGATGAAGTCCATATTGATCTGATCCGGCTGGCGCAGTTTGCCAGGGCGCGATTTGTGCGCGCGGATGTAGTCGGCATTGATCGCGTCAACCGGCGCTTGCAGATGCCGGGCCGGCCGGCGCTGCGCTACGACATGCTGTCGATCAATATCGGCGCCACGCCGCAGGCCGATGCCGTGCCGGGAGCACAAGCGCACGCGGTCGCGGTCAAGCCGATCCGGCAGTTCAATCGGCGCTGGCTGGATATGCTTGAGCGTATCGAGCAGCATGCCGGGTCATACACCATTGCCGTGGTGGGAGGAGGGGCCGGTGGCGTCGAGTTGACGCTGGCCATGCAATGGCGGCTGCGGCGCCTGCTGCGCGAGCGGGGACGCAACCCGGACGATCTGGTGATGCAACTTTTCACCGCCGATGCCAGCCTGTTGTCGACCCATGACCCGGCAGTGCAGGCGCGCTTTGCGCAGGTATTGCGCCAGCGCGGCGTACAACTGCATTGCCAGGCCGCCGTGCAGCAGGTGCAGGCCGGACGGCTGCAGACGCGCGAGGGCCAGTGGTTCGATGCCGACGAGATCGTCTGGGTCACGCAGGCTGGCGGCGCGCCCTGGTTGCGCGAGACCGGCCTGGCCCTGGACGAGCGCGGTTTCATTCGCGTCAAGGACACGCTGCAATCGGTCACTGATCCACTGATATTTGCCGCCGGCGATGTGGCCAGCATGGATTCATGCCGACTGGAGAAGGCCGGCGTGTTTGCAGTGCGCATGACCGCACCGCTGGCGCGCAACCTGCGCCATGCACTGCAGCAACGCGCGCTGGTGCCATACCGCCCGCAGCGCCGCTGGCTGGCATTGATCAGTACCGGCGACCGCTACGCGGTGGCCTCGCGCGGTGCTGTATCGTTCGCCGGCGCCTGGGTCTGGCGCTGGAAAGACTGGATCGACCGTCGCTTCATGCGCCGCTTCAGCGATTTTCCTGCGATGCCCGACGCGCCGCCCAGGTCCGCGGCGGCGAAGGATGGCGCGCTCGCGCTGACGCCGCAGGAGTCGCTGCAGGCCATTGCAGCAACCGCCATGCGCTGCGGTGGTTGTGGCGCCAAGGTCGGCTCCAGTGTCCTTTCGCGCGCGTTGGCCGGCCTGTCGCCAGTGGCCAACGAGGACGTCCTGATCGGCCTGCACGCGCCCGACGACGCCGCCAGCGTGCGGGTACCACCGGGCAAGGCCATGGTGCATACAGTTGATTTCTTTCGCGCCTTCATCGACGACCCCTATGTGTTCGGTCAGATCGCTGCCAACCATGCGCTGGGCGATATTTTTGCGATGGGCGCCCAGGCCCACAGCGCGACGGCGATCGCCACCGTGCCGCCGGGGCTGGAGGATAGCGTCGAGGACACGCTGGCGCAGATGATGCGCGGCGCGCTGGAGGTGCTCAACGTGGCCGGCTGCACGCTGGTAGGCGGCCACAGTGGGGAGGGGCGCGAGCTGGCATTGGGCTTTGCCGTCAACGGCCTGGTCGACGCGTCATTGCAGGGCGTGCTGCGCAAGGGCGGCATGCGCCCGGGTGACGCGCTGGTGCTGACCAAGCCGATCGGCACTGGCAGCCTGTTCGCCGCCCATGCCCGGCTGGCTGCTCAAGGGCGCTGGATACAGGCTGCACTCGACACGATGCGCCAGTCCAATCAGGTCGGTGCACAGGTGTTGATGGCCCATGGCGCGACGGCCTGCACCGACGTGACCGGATTTGGCCTGCTCGGGCATCTGGTGGAGATGACGCGGCCCTCTGGCGTCGATGCGCAGATCAGCCTGTCGGCGCTGCCCTTGCTCGCTGGCGCGCAGGAATGCGTCGCAATGGGCATCGTCAGTTCGCTGCAAGAGGCCAATGTGCGGCTGCGTCGGGCGCTGCGCAATCAGGCGGCGTATGCGCAGCACCCGCGCCATGCATTGCTGTTCGATCCGCAGACCGCCGGCGGCCTGCTGGAC
>JBBKVW010000431.1:0-2828 GCA_037968655.1 Burkholderiaceae bacterium | reverse complement strand
GCCCGGCCGAACAGGGGCGAGATTCCCGGCGCAGTGGCGAAGTCGCTGCCCTGCGCCGGCGCCTCGGCGGGCATATTTCCGATCTGGCCATCGCCGCCGGTGTAGTAGCCCAGGCCGGGCGCATACAGGGCCAACGCCATGAACTGGTCAAAGCTGAGCCAGCCCGCGTGCCCGGCGATCTCCTCGACCAGCTGCTCCCGCAGGGCGCTCGTTAAACTGGGGGCTGTTTCCATCTGCCCGGATTGTCCCCGAATGCCTGCCGCCGAATCCCCCCGCGTCGTACTTGTCACCGGTTCCGCCAAGCGGCTCGGGCGCGAGATCGCGCTGGCGCTGGCACGCGACGGCTGGCAGGTGGCGGTGCACTACCGCGATTCGGTCGAAGACGCCCACCGCACCAGCGCCCAATGCGCGCAGCTGTCGGGCAAGAGCCATTCGTTTCGCACCAATCTGGCCAACGAGACCGCGGTGCGGCGTCTGCTGCCAGGCGTGATCGACCATTTCGGGCATGTCGACGCGGTGGTCAACAGCGCGTCGTCCTTCGAGCAGGACGATGCGGCGAGTTTCGGATTTGCTGCGATGGAAAAACACATGCGCAGCAATACAGGCGCGGCCATCTTGCTGGCGCAGGCACTGCATACGCACATCAAGGAGCGCCGCGACACGCTGCGCGCCGGTGCCGCCAGTGCAGTTGCCACTGCGGGCGAGGCCGGTGCCGACAGTAAGCCAGTGGCCGAACCCGTCGCGCCGGCACCGATGGGCGCAGTCGTCAACCTGCTGGATCAGAAGCTGTGGAACCAGAACCCCGATTTCCTGAGCTACACCCTGTCCAAGGCGGCGCTGCAAGCGGCCACCACCATGCTGGCACTGGCGCTGGCGCCACTGGTGCGGGTGGTGGGCGTCGCACCCGGACTCACGCTGACCAGCAGTCTGTTGACTGAGGAGCAGTTCGAGCAGCGCCACAAGATGGCCTTGCTGGACCAGTCGTCGACACCGGCCGATGTGGCTGCCACCGTGCGTTTTGCACTGGAGAACCGCTCCATCACCGGCACCTCGCTGCTGGTTGATGGCGGCCAGCACCTGATGCGATTTACACGCGATTTTTCGCTGATGTGATGCAGCGCGCGACGCGCACCAACCCGCACGAGACCAATATGACCAAAGCCCGTGGCAACCAGACCCTGGAGTTGACCGGATTGCGCTTTGCCGCCAGCCTGGGCATCCTGGACGTCGAGAAGACCGGCCCGCAGCCGATTCAGGTTGACGCCGAGCTCAACCTGGGCGCGCAGGACCTGCATCCGGCCGACGACGAAATCAACCATGTGCTGGACTACCGCAAGATCCGCCAGATCATCATCGATGAATGCACTGCGCAGCATGTGAACCTGCTGGAGACGCTGATCGGCAAGCTGGCGCGGCGACTGATGCAGATTCCCGGCGTGCTGGGCGTGCGGGTCAAGATCGCCAAGCTGGAAATTTTTGACGACTGCGAAGTGGCAATTCGCGTGGAAACGGGGCAATGGTGATGCAGGCAAACTGGATGGAACCCGAGACCGCAGCGCCAGCTGGCGCGCGGCTCAAGATCGAGCGCGAGAACCACAAGCTGGAAAAGCGCCTGTGCCGCCTGGTCGGCCAGGCCATCGTCGACTACAACATGATCGAAGAGGGCGACAAGGTCATGGTCTGCGTCAGCGGCGGCAAGGACAGCTACGCCATGCTCGACATCCTGCAAAAAATGCAGGCGCGCGCGCCGGTGCGTTTCGATTTGATCGCGGTCAACCTGGACCAGAAACAGCCCGGGTTTCCCGAACATGTGCTGCCGCAGTATCTGGCCGAGCAGGGCGTGCCCTTTCATATCGAGAACCAGGACACCTATTCCATCGTCAAGCGCCTGGTGCCCGAGGGCAAGACCATGTGCAGCCTGTGCAGCCGGCTGCGCCGCGGCATTTTGTACCGGGTGGCGGACGATCTGGGCGCGACAAAGATCGCGCTGGGCCACCACCGCGACGACATGCTGCAGACCTTCTTTTTGAACATGTTCTTCGGCGGCAAGCTCAAGGGGATGCCGCCCAAGCTGGTCAGCGACGACGGCAGGCATATCGTGATCCGGCCCATGGCCCAGGTGGCCGAGAAGGACCTGATCCGCTGGGCCACGCATCGCCAGTACCCGATCATTCCCTGCACGCTGTGCGGCAGCCAGGTCAATCTGCAGCGCAAGCAGGTCGCCGCGATGTTGCAAGAGTGGGAGAAGCAGCATCCAGGGCGCGTCGAGAGCATGTTCACTGCGTTACAGAATGTCGTGCCTTCGCACCTGATGGACGGAACGCGCCACGACTTCAAGGGTCTGAAAGTGACCGGCGTGGCCGACACCGACGGCGACAAGGCCTTTGACAGCGAGGAGTTCGCCACGGCTGCGGCGCCTGGCCTGCAGGTGATCAGCCTGAACCATTGATCGGCGGCCCTTGCGCGCACCGATTGCGCTCTTGCACGAAGGCACAACGCGCGCTGGCAAAGGACACATGATGGCTATTTGCAGCTTTCGATTCTGGACGGTGCTGGCCGTGCTGGCTGCACTGGCCGCCTGCTCGGGCATGCGCATCGTCGACTCGGACGTGCGCTCCTTCGCCATCGCGCCCGGCATCGCGGTGCCGGCCAACTACCGTTTCGAGCGCATGCCGTCGCAGCAGGCCGACTCGCAACGCCAGGAGCGGATCGAGGCCATGGTGCAGGATGCGCTGGACCAGGTCGGCATGCGGCGCAGCGACGCGGCAGCGCAATACAGCGTGGCGGTCGACCTGCGCCTGGCGCGCGACCCGCGCGCGCCCTGGGAC
>JBBKVW010000430.1:0-9951 GCA_037968655.1 Burkholderiaceae bacterium | reverse complement strand
TTGGCGATCGCGGTGTCCGCAACCACCATGGCTCCGGCTTTTGCCGATCAGGCGCTGGCAACCGCCAAGAACTGCATGAGCTGCCACACCATGGAGAAATATCTGGTCGGCCCCAGCTACAAGGAAGTCGCCGCAAAGTATGCCGGCCAAAAAGACGCAGTCGACAAACTGGCCGGAAAGATCCTCAAGGGCAACCTGTCGCCCGAAGGCTGTGTGGCGAAAATCACCGGCCTGAAGAATCCGGTCATGACCGGCCCGGCACGGGTCTTTGACGATGAGCAATCGGCCCTGGCGGCAATCCTGGCCGGAAAGATCGTGGCCGGCGACGTGATGGTGCTGCGCTATCTCGGGCCCAAGGGCGGACCCGGAATGCCGGAGATGCTGGCGCCCACCGGCGCACTGGTCGGCCAGGGCCTGGGCGAGTCGGTCGGGCTGATCACGGACGGACGATTTTCGGGCGGCACCTGGGGCATGGTCGTGGGCCATGTCGCGCCCGAGGCTGCGGCAGGCGGCACCATCGCGTTGATCGAGGAAGGCGACCAGATCACCATCGACGCGCGCCAGTTGCTGCTGCAATTGAACGTGGACGAGGCCGAAATCGCACGCCGCCGCGCCGCCTGGAAGGCGCCTGCGCCTCGCTACACCCGTGGCGTACAGGCCAAGTTTGCGTTCAATGCGTCATCGGCGAGCAAGGGCGCGGTGCTGGACAACTTCTGAGGATGTGGTTTGCGCGGCGCGGGCAATCATGGCCTGCGCGCAAATTGATGCTGCAGCACGCCAAGCGGTGCGGCTCGCGCCAGGCGCGACGCTCAGCGCTTCTTGCGTGTATTGGTTCCGATCGCGTCCCGGTTGCGATCAACGCGCGCCTGGCGCCTGTCGTCTTCGCGCGCCATCGACTTGCGTTTGGTATAGCCGCTGGAATCGGCCCAGGACCACCATGCGACCGCTAGTGCGAAAGGCGCCATCACCAGCCACCAGCTCCAATTCGCCACCCACCCGAACTCCAGATACTTCATCGTCAGAAAAATCAATCCCAGTCCCAGAAAATACATCACACTCTCCACGAAAATCGACACATTTGCTGACAGGGGGTGTCAACCGCGCTTACTACAATCGCGTTGAAGAACTGTAACCCAACCTAAGGATATACATGACGAAAGCAATCTGGGCCGTATTGGCGATCGCGGTGTCCGCAACCACCATGGCTCCGGCTTTTGCCGATCAGGCGCTGGCAACCGCCAAGAACTGCATGAGCTGCCACACCATGGAGAAAAAACTGGTCGGCCCCAGCTACAAGGAAGTCGCCGCAAAGTATGCCGGCCAAAAAGACGCAGTCGACAAACTGGCCGGAAAGATCCTCAAGGGCGGCTCCGGTGTTTACGGCGCCATTCCTATGCCGGCCAATACCCAGGTCAGCGAAGCCGAAGCCAAGGCGCTGGCTGCCTGGGTCCTGTCGGTGAAGTAAGCATCCCTGCGCCGCGCTCCCTGGCCACCGGCCTGGACCATGCCGCAACCATCACCAACCCGCTGCCTGCATCAGCGGGTTTTTTTTGCGCGCTTTCTGCGTGCGGACAATGCCCTTGGATCGGCGCTTGTCCGGTTGCTGCTCGCTTGCGCGTTGGCCCTGCTGGCCGCCAGCTCCCTGGCCGACGACGGCCAGCAGGAGGCAGATGCCTGGTCGGCACTGCGCGCAGGCGCCATTGTGCTGTTGCGCCATGCGCAGGCGCCGGGCGGCGGCGATCCTGCAGAGTTCCGACTCGACGACTGCACGACACAACGCAATCTGGACCAGGCCGGTCGCGCGCAGGCCCGCCGCATCGGTGCGCGCTTTCGCAGTGAATCGATCAGGTCCGGCAAGGTGCTGGCATCTCAATGGTGTCGTACCCGCGAAACCGCTGAACTGGCATTTCCAGGCCAGGTTGCAACAGAGCCCTCGTTCAATTCGTTTTTCCAGGACAGGGAACGCGCGGGGCCGCAAACCGGGGAGGCGCGGGCCCTGCTGATGCGATGGTCCGGGCCCGGCGCACTGGTGATCGTGACGCACCAGGTCAACATCACGGCCCTGACCGGTATGGTTCCCGCCCAGGGCGAAGGCATCGTGCTGCGCCGGGACGGGCAGGAAATGCGTGTGATCGGGCGCATCAGGCCGTGATGACTCGCAGCTGCACTGCGATGCGATGCCGCCAGCGCCCCATTGGTGGCGCCAGGCTCTGCGCCCAGCCTTCGCCGGCAGGCCGATCTACAGTTTTTCGGCCAGCTGCTCCAGGATCGCCGGATTTTCCAGCGTCGACGTGTCCTGCGTAATCGCCTCGCCCTTGGCCAGGCTGCGCAACAGGCGGCGCATGATCTTGCCGCTGCGGGTCTTGGGCAGGTTGTCGCCAAAGCGGATGTCCTTGGGCTTGGCGATCGGGCCGATTTCCTTGGCTACCCAGTTGCGCAGTTCGTTTGCAATCTTCTTGGCCTCGTCGCCGGTCGGTCGGCTGCGCTTGAGCACGACAAAGGCGCAGATCGCCTCGCCGGTCACATCGTCCGGACGCCCGACCACTGCCGCCTCGGCCACCAAGTCGGTTTTGGATACCAAAGCAGACTCGATCTCCATCGTGCCCATGCGGTGGCCCGAGACATTGAGCACATCATCGATCCGCCCGGTGATTCGGAAATAGCCCCGGTCCACGCTGCGCACCGCGCCGTCGCCGGCCAGGTACAAGGTGCCGCCCATCTCAGCCGGAAAATAGCTGGTCTTGAAGCGCTCCGGATCCTTCCAGATGGTGCGGATCATCGAAGGCCAGGGCCGCTTGACGACCAAAATGCCGCCGGTGCCATTGGGCAGGTCCTTGCCGGCCTCGTCGACGATGGCGGCCATGATGCCGGGCAGCGGCAATGTGCAACTGCCGGGCACCATCGGCGTGGCGCCAGGCAGCGGCGAGATCATGTGGCCACCGGTCTCAGTCTGCCAGAAGGTGTCGACGATCGGGCAGCGCTCACCGCCGATGTTCTTGTAGTACCACATCCAGGCTTCCGGATTGATCGGCTCGCCAACCGATCCCAGAATGCGCAGGCTGCTCAGGTCCGATCGATCCGGATGCACCTTCTCGTCACCCTCGGCGGCCTTGATCAGCGAGCGGATCGCCGTGGGCGCGGTATAGAAGATCGAGCACTTGTGCTTTTCGATCATCTGCCAGAAGCGACCCGCATTGGGCCAGGTCGGCACGCCTTCGAAGATGATCTGGGTCGCGCCGGCAGCCAGCGGACCGTAGGCGACATAGGTGTGGCCGGTGATCCAGCCGATGTCGGCGGTGCACCAGAAGATGTCGGATGGGCGCAGGTCGAAGGTCCAGTCCATCGTCAGCTTGGCCCACAGCAAATAGCCGCCGGTGGAATGCTGCACGCCCTTGGGTTTGCCGGTCGAGCCCGATGTGTACAGGATGAACAGCGGATGCTCGGCACCCACCGCGACCGGCGGGCATTCGTGCGACATGCCCTTTTGCGCCTCGGCGAATGTCATGTCGCGCCCGGCCACCATGTTGCAGACGGTCTTGGTGCGCTCGAACACCAGAATGGTCTTGATCGACTCGCAGCCGCCCAGGGCCAGGCCCTCGTCCACGATGGCCTTGAGCGGCAACTCCTTGCCGCCGCGCATCTGGAAGTTCGACGTAACGACCGCCACGGCGCCGACGTCGATGATCCGTTCCTGCAGCGCCTTGGCCGAGAAGCCGCCGAACACCACGCTGTGGATCGCGCCGATGCGCGCGCAGGCTTGCATTGCAATGACGCCTTCGAGCGTCATCGGCATGTAGACCAGCACCCGGTCGCCCTTGCCAACACCGCGCGCCTTGAGCGCATTGGCGAACTGGCTGACCTTAGTCAGCAGTTCGCGGTAGCTGGTGCGGGTGACGGCACCATCATCGGCCTCGAAGATCACCGCGGTCTTGTTCTCGACCTCGGTGCCCATGTGCCGGTCCAGGCAGTTGGCGCTGGCATTGAGTTCGCCGTCGGCAAACCACTCGTATAACGGCGCCTTGGACTCGTCCAGCGTTTGGGTGAAGGGCTTGTCCCAGTTCAGATTTTCCCTGGCCAGGCGAGCCCAGAAACCTTCGTAGTCCTTGGCGGCTTCAGCGCACAGCGCGTCGTAGGCCGCCATGCCGGACACCCGCGCCGCCTTGACAAAGTCGGCAGCGGGCTCGAACACCCGGTTCTCGACCAGAACAGATTCAATTGCACTCATTCCTGCTTCTCCTCTAATGATTGGATTGGACTGGTTTGCACTACGACTACTGTCCCGCACGGCACTTACAAGGCACTGACGCGCCACGCCAAGCATGTACCGGCGCTTGGGCACCGGGGCCTGCCACCTACAATGCGACCCGACTACTGTAACCCGCACCCCAAGACATGAGTGAACCCGTGAAAACCCGTAGCGACACCATTGGGCCCCTGTCCAATCTGATTTTCGCCAGCCGCTGGCTGCAGTTGCCACTGTATCTGGGCCTGATCGCGGCGCAAGCGGTGTATGTGTTCCAGTTCTGGGTCGAACTGGTGCATCTGCTGGAAGCCGCCTTCGGCAACCAGAACGCGTTGCAGGCCCTGATCACCAGCACCGGCTACAAGGCCGATTACGAGATCAAGTCACTCAACGAGACCGTGCTGATGCTGGTCGTACTGGCGCTGATCGACGTGGTGATGATCTCCAACCTGCTGATCATGGTGATCGTGGGCGGCTACGAAACCTTCGTCAGCCGCATGAACCTGCAAAAGCACCCCGACCAGCCTGAATGGCTGAGCCATGTCAACGCGTCAGTGCTCAAGGTCAAGCTGGCCACCGCCATCATCGGCATTTCGTCGATCCACCTGCTCAAGACCTTCATCAATGCCGCCAACTACGACGAAAAAGTGCTGATGTGGCAGACCATCATCCACGTCGTATTCCTGCTCTCGGCCATGGCCATTGCCTACACGGATCAGCTGATGGCCCACGGCAAGGCGACGTCACACGGCGCCAGCCGTTAGGGCCTGTCGGCTCGGCTCAGCCCGGCAATTGCAGGCCCGGCGGAGCGCGTGATCAGCGTGGTGGCCGCGCTTCCTTGACCGGTTTGGCGCGCGACGGCAATTGCAGGTGCAATGCCGCCATGGCCATCAGGTTGGCCGACACCGGGGCGGTGACGAACAGGAACAGCGTGATCAGCAACTGCTGCACAGCGGGTTCTTCGCGCGCCCATGCCAAAACCATGCTGGCCAGCAATACGCCCCCCACCCCCAGGGTCGTGGCCTTTGTCGGTGCATGCAAACGCATGTAGAAATCGGGAAAGCGCAGCAAGCCGATTGCGCCCACCAGCGCAAACACGCCGCCCACCACCAGCAGGAACGCAGCCAGCAATTCGATCCAGAACGGGTAGTCGTGCACCATGCCAGTCTCTTATTCGATCACGTCGCCACGCGTCACATAGCGCGCCAGCGCCACGGTGCCCACAAAACCCAGCATGGCGACGATCAGCGCCGCCTCGAACATCATTGCGGTCTCCCAGCGCACACCGAGCAATATGACCAGGGCCACGACATTCACGTACAAGGTATCGAAGGCCAGAATCCGGTCGGGCAGATCGGGGCCGCGAAAGAGACGCACGCCGCACAGGACCATCGCCAGCGCAATGGCGACGGTCGCAAAATCCAGCGCAATCGACAGCAGGTTCATCCGAATATCTCCCCCAACGGAACTTCATAGCGCTGCTTGATCTCGCTGGCCATTGCCACCGGGTCGGCGCAATCGAGCGCATGCACCAGGATCAGCCGACGCTCCTCGTCGACGATGCACGAGACCGTGCCCGGCGTCGTGGTGATGATGGTTGCCAGCAAGGTGATTGCTGTCGGATGCTGCACATCCAGCGTGATCGGCACCCAGGCTGGCTGCGGATTGGAACGCGGAGACAACACAATGCGCGCAACCACGATGTTGGAGACGACGATATCCCAGATCACAATGAACAGCAGTCGCCAGGCGCTGCGCCAGCGGCGCACATGGAGCCGTTCGCCCAGAAAGCCATGCACCAGCCGCGGTATGGCCCAACCCAGCAGCAATGCGACGATCAGCTGAGCAGGGCCATAGCTTTGCTGTAGCAACAGCCAGCCCAGCGCCAGCAAGGCCGACAAGACCGGATGGGGCCACCAGCCGCGCAGCTTCATGGAGTGCCTCCGCTGCGCCCGGTGTAGGGCTTGGTCGTGCGGGCCGCCGCGCCGCCTTGCTCACCCAGCACCGCATCGGCATAGGCCTTGCGATCGAGCAACTGGGCGGCCGCCGCGTCGGTATAGCGCTGCAGCGGTGCAGCGAATACGCTCATCGCCACGCTGGCGGCCAGCAACATGCTGGTGGCCAGCACCAGCGGCGCGCTGGCGCCGGAGGCACCCGAGGGCAGGTCGCTGCGCACATGCCAGAACAGCGTGCTGCCGGCCCGCGCCAGGCCCAGCAGCGTCCCAAAGCCGGCCAGCAATACCACCGCCCAGATGATGACCGCATGGGCATGGGCACTGGAGGCCTGCAACAGCATCAGCTTGCCGATGAAACCGGGCAAGGGCGGCAGGCCGGCACTGGAGGCCGCCGCCAGCAGCAGCATCAGTCCCAGCATCGTCGGCTGGGCCACGGCCGATGCCGGCTCGATCCGTCCGCCGACCTCGCCACGCTGCGCGGCGACCAGTTCGACCAGCAGGAACAGCCCGGCCACCGTCAGCGTGCTGTGCGCCATGTAGTACAGCGCCGCCGACCAGGCCGGCGCGCCAAACAAACCAACCGCGATCAGGATGGTGCCAACCGATGCCACGGTCAGCCAGGCCACCAGGCGCGGCAGGGTTTGCGCTGACAGCAAGCCCAGCACGCCCATGACGCTGGTCACCACCGCCAGCGGCATCAGCAGCGGCTCTACCAGATTGGCTGACGCACCTGCGGAATCGCCAAAAATGACGCCGTGCACGCGCCAAATCGCATAGACGCCGACTTTGGTCATGATGGCAAACAGCGCCGCCACCGGTGCACTGGCCGCCGAATAGGTTGCCGGCAACCAGACCGCCAGCGGCGCCAGCGCGGCCTTGAATCCGAACACCACCAGCAGCATCAGCGCCGCCACCTGCAACACGACCGCATCAGGCCCGGTCACCAGCGGCACCCGCAGCGCCAGGTCGGCCATGTTCAGCGTACCGGTCAAGGCATACAAAAGAGCCACGCCGATCAGGAACAGCGCGGAGGCGCTCAGATTGAGCACCACATAGTGCAGGCCCACGCGCAGCCGTTCGCGCCCCAGGCCGTGCATCATCAGCACATAGCTGGCGATCAGCAGCACCTCGAAGAACACGAACAGATTGAACAGATCCCCCGTGACGAAGGCGCCGTTCAGTCCCATCAGCTGGAACTGGAACAGCGCATGGAAATACCGGCCCTGCCCGGCCCAGCCGCCGCTGGCATACAGCAGCACCGGCAGCGCGACCATCGACGTCAGCAGCACCATCATGGCCGACAGGCGATCCACCACCAGCACGATGCCGAACGGCGCCGGCCATTCGCCCATGCGATAGACCATCAGGTTGCCGTCGGCGGCCTGCACCGCCAGCGCGATCGCCACCAGCAGACCGATTGCCGCCGATGTGATGGCGATGCGGCTGGACAGCACCAGGCGGGCCAGATTGTGATCGCTGCCACCATGGTCGCCCACCAATAGCAACACAATGGCCGTCAGCGAGGGCCGCAGCACCGGCAGTGCCGGCAGGTGATCGATCAATCCCATCATGGCTGCGGGCCCGGCCCGGCGTCAGGTTTGCCATCGACATGGTCGCTGTCGGACGCGTGCCGGCTGCGCAGCGCCAGCTCGATCACGAAGCCGGTGGTCGCAAACCCGATCACGATGGCGGTCAGCACCAACGCCTGTGGCAGCGGGTCGGCGATCTGCGCGCCGGCGCCCACGATGGGCGGCGCATTGCTCCACATGCGGCCCATCGCGAAGATGAACACGTTGACCGCATAACTGAGCACGGTCAGGCCCAGCACCACCGGAAAACTGCGCCCGCGCAGCATCAGCCAGATACCGCAGGCGGCAGTCCAGCCGATGCCGGTGGCGACCAGGAACTCCATGCTGGGCATCATCGCGCCGGCTCCTTGCTGGCCGCGCCCAGCACCGAGAGCATCAGCATGGTGGCGCCCACCACGGTGATGTACACGCCCAGATCAAACAGCGCGGCGGTTGCCAGGCCCATCTCGCCGAGCACCGGCACCGTTGGATGCCCGGCGGCGCTGGTCAGGAACGGCCGCCCCCACAGGAATGCCCCGACGCCGGTCAGCCAGGCAATGCCCAGGCCGGCGCCGATCCAGCGCGTGTAGCGCTGCCCGGACGCAGCGCGCAGCACCTTGTCGGCCCAGCTCTGGCCACCGGCCATGTATTGCAACACCAGCGCCACGCCGGTCATCAGGCCGGCAATGAAGCCGCCACCGGGCAGGTTGTGGCCGCGCCAGTAGATATAGACCGAGGCCACCAGCGCCAGCGGCAGGATCAGGCGCGCGGCCATGCGCAGCATCAATGGCTGGCGCGCAAAGCTCCAGTCGCGCCCGGCGCCGTCCTGCGCCGGCTTGCGTACCCGCCAGCCCGACAGCAGGGCTAGTACGCCGACCGCCGCAATGCCCAGTACCGTGATCTCGCCAAAGGTGTCATAGCCCCGGAAGTCGACCAGGATCACGTTGACCGCGTTGGCGCCACCGCCCCTGGGAACGGTGTTTTCAAGGAAATACCAGGAGATCGAATCATGGTCGCGCGTCAGCATCAGCCAGGTGACCCAGGCCAGGCCGGCGCCACCGGCAATCGCAATGCCGGCATCACGCCACAGGCGGCTGGCCGTGGATTCGCGCGGCGTGATACGCGGCAGCAACGCAAGACCCATCAACAGCAGCACCGTGGACACCACCTCGACCGACAGTTGGGTCAATGCCAGGTCGGGTGCTGACAGTCCCAGGAAGGTCAGTGCGGTGACCAGGCCGATCACCCCCACCAGCAACACCGCGCGGAGCCGGTCATGGTGGCCCAGCACCAGGGCAGCACCTGCCACCAGCAGCAGCGCCCAGGCCACAAGTGATGGCAGATCGGCCGGCAGCAGCGCGCGTTCGCCCGTACCTGGAGCGATCGGGCCCTTGCTCCAGGCCCAAAGGCCCAGCGCCAGCGCCGATGCCAGCATCCAGGCCAGGTAGCGCTGCAGCGAACCGTTTTCCAGCAGCGCCGTGCTGCGCCGCGCAAACGCAAACAGACCATCGATGCCGTGCGTAAACAACAGACGACCAGTCCAGCCGCGTGGATGGTGAAGATGCAGATTGAAGCGGTTTTGCAGCGCAAAGTAGAACGCAATGCCGCCCACCAGCGCAATCGCGCTCATCAGCAGGGGCAGGTTGAAGCCATGCCAGATCGCCAGGTGGTACTGCGGCGGCGCCACGCCCAGCATCGCGGTGGCAGCCACATGCACCATCGGGCCGAAGGTGATGGCCGGCAGGATGCCGACCGCGATACAGGTCACCACCAGCAGCGCCACCGGCGCCTTCATGAACATGGGCGGCTCGTGCGGCTGCTTGTTTGCCAGGTCGCGTGGCTCGCCGTTGAAGAACACATCATGGATGAAACGCAGCGAATAGGCCACCGAACAGATGCCGCCAAAGGTCGCCGCCAACGGCACCAGGAAGCCGAACGCAAAGTCGGCCTGGCCCTCGACTGCGGCGGCAAAGAACATCTCCTTGGACAGGAATCCGTTGGCCAGCGGCAGTCCGGCCATCGACGCCGCCGCGATCATGGCAAGGGTCGCCGTCCACGGCAGGTACTTGACCAGCCCTCCGAGCTTGCGGATATCGCGGGTGCCGGTCTCATGGTCGATGATGCCGGCGGTCATGAACAACGAGGCCTTGAAGGTCGCGTGGTTCAGGATGTGAAAGATCGCCGC
>JBBKVW010000429.1:0-2792 GCA_037968655.1 Burkholderiaceae bacterium | reverse complement strand
CTGGTCGCTCAGCGGCCAGCATACCGGGTTGACCGAGCTCGGGCTGACGGCGCACGGCGAAGATGAAGTGCGGGCCCTGGTGCCGCGACTGAAGGAAATGTCATTCACGCACGTGCTGGTCAGCCCGCGCCTGCGCGCACGCCAGACCTGTGCAATCGCCGGCTTCGGGGCGGCGAGCCATGTCGAAGCCGATCTGGCGGAATGGGACTACGGTCAATACGAAGGAATGCGCTCGGTGGACATCCGGCGCGACCGCCCGGGCTGGAACATCTGGCGTGACGGCTGCCCTGCAGGCGAATCGCCGGCCGACGTCAGCGCGCGGGCCGACCGGCTGATCGCTCGCCTGATCCAGATGCAAGGCACGGTGGCGCTGTTCTCGCATGGACACTTCGGCGCGGCGCTTGCAGTGCGCTGGATCGGGCTGGCACTGATCGAAGGGCAGCACTTTGCGCTGCACACGGCGTCGATCAGCCTGCTGGGCATCAACCCCCATCATCCGGATCGGCGCAGCATCGAGTTGTGGAACGAGCGTCGTACCCCGCCTTAGAGCGCTGTTGCAGTGCGTCAGCGAACCTGCCGTATCGCAACTGCAGGACCGTGAAAGGCCCCGAGCGCTGCTTCGGCCTACTGCTCCATCTGCATGGGCAGCAGCCGGTCGTATTCCTTCTTGACCACTTCATAGCATTCGCACGAGCGCTTCTGCAGGCCCGCGCGGTCCAGCACCTTGATGCGGCCACGCGCGTAGCTGATCAAGCCGGCTTTCTGCAACCTGATCGCCGCGTCGGTGACGCCCTCGCGCCGCACGCCGAGCATGTTGGCAATCAGTTCCTGCGTCATCACGAGTTCGTTGCCTGGCAGGCGGTCCAGGCTCAGCAAAAGCCAGCGGCACAACTGCTGGTCCAGCGAGTGGTGCCGGTTGCAAACCGCCGTCTGCGACATCTGGGTTATCAGCGCCTGCGTGTAGCGCAGCAGCAAATGCATCGCCGATCCGGCCAGGTCGAACTCGTCCTTCATCAGCTTGGCGGCCAATCGAAAGCCCTTGCCCGCGCTTTGCACGACGGCCCGGCTGGGTGTCGAGTTGCCGCCCATGAAAAGCGAAATGCCGACGATGCCTTCGTTACCCACGACGGCAATCTCGGCCGAGTCGCCGTTTTCCATGACGTACAGCAGCGAAACGATGGCGGATGTTGGAAAGTAGACAAAGCGCTCGGTCTTTCCAGACTCATACATCACATGGCCCAACGGCAGTTTGACCAGTTCCAGGTGCGCCAGCCAACGCTTCAGAACCGCGTCCGGCAGGGCAGCCAGAAGTAGATTGAGCTTGGTTTCGTGTGAACTCGCGACGACCGGACCGCGATGCGCGGGTTGCGATGCTGATATCTGACTCGTTTTGGTGCTGGAATCCGGCATCGTTGCCCCTGGTCATGAGCCTAGCTCCAGAACTGACGTTGTGACAACTGAATAGACTTCACTTGCACTATGACGCCACGCGGCGCACCAGTCTGTACGGCAGCGAACATATGCGGATCGGCTTCGTACAACCGACTGTCACAGAACGCATTGCGCTTCATGCCAGCGTACGCCAGCGCACAGATGGCCTCCCCTTGTCACCCTATCCTGACCAGGCGGGCCAAAGTGTGACCCGCTGTCGGTTCGAATCACCAAACCTCAAGGAAACCTTCATGAACAAGAATCAAACCCAGGGCGCCGTCAAGAACATCACTGGCAAGGTGCAGGAAGAGGCTGGAAAGCTTGTCGGAAACAAGGAGCAGCAGGCCAAGGGCATGCAAAAGCAGGTTGCCGGCAAAGCCGAGGAGCGGCTAGGGAATGCCAGGGAGTCTGTCAAGGACGCGCGCGATGCGGTCAAGGACGCAATCAAAAAGCGCTAGCACGCTGGCCTGCAGTTGTTGCGCTGCAGCTCAACACCAGCTGGCCCGGTCGCCCGGGTCGGCCAGCAACTCGGTGATGCTGGCCTCGATGATGCGGTAGCCGACATTGCCATAGAGCTTCTGCCGCCCCGCATCGAGCACGAAGGTGGGGCTGCCTTCGACATGCTGGCTGTCCTTGGCATCGAAGTCCGCGCATAGCGCCGCGTGGGCCGCGCCACTGTCAATCTGCCCGGTGATGGCGGCAAGGGGCAAGGCCATGTCCAAAGCGAGCGATTCCTGAAATGTCCGATCGGCGATGTCCTTCAGGTCCCGAAAAAAGCCGAGGCGACAACGCGATACCGCCTCTTCGACGACGCTCCTGCCGTCGAACCGCTCGTCGGGTGCCGCCGAGACGACTCCCTGCGTCTCCAGCAACTGAATGGCTTTGAGAAAAAGGTGGCAACTCATCGAGGTGGACGGAACATTCCTGGTCCAGATCTCGGGATCGACGGCTATGTGATCGAAACGCGCCGCGATCTGTTGCACATGCCGCGAATAGCCCGCCGCACCGCCCTTGTCCGCCCAGCCGGTCTCCATGCGCGCCGCGACGTCGCCGAACAGGTGGAGAAAGCGATGCTTGACACAGATCCGGTCGCCGAATTGCCGCCGCAATTCATCCAGCTTGATCTGCGCCACGTAGGCCCATACGCACAGCACATCGGAG
Organism: Burkholderiaceae bacterium; assembly: GCA_037968655.1. Classification (GTDB taxonomy): domain Bacteria; phylum Pseudomonadota; class Gammaproteobacteria; order Burkholderiales; family Burkholderiaceae_C; genus CAISIP01. The sequence goes on along the minus strand of JBBKVW010000429.1, from coordinate 200 downwards.
AAATAGGAAACGCGCAAGGGCGGCTGCATGGTGGCGCTCCCGTGTCGCTGACAAGCGTTTCGATCGGGCTCGACATCCGCTGGATCACTTGCGCTTTTGCAGCACCACCCACACAACGAGGCCGACCACGGCGACCAGCAGGATCGGCCCCCAGAACATGCCGTACCCACCCATCCAGCCGCTGCCCCACATGCCACCAC
>JBBKVW010000428.1:0-19581 GCA_037968655.1 Burkholderiaceae bacterium | reverse complement strand
GTTGCCAGCGCGTCTCCGTACCGGTGCGGGGCGCCTTCCCTGTGAGCGTCATCTGGTTGCGCTCCATGATGGTCTGCACCTCGTCGGCCGGCCAGATCACGGGCGCGCAAACCCACCAGGGCGGAGTCTTCCATCGATTGCCGCCAGGCGGCCTCGGACTGCGACACAGTGACGGCGCGTTCGACCCGACGCATCTCCCGGCGCAGCAGGTGCGACGCGGCGGCGCCCAGCAGCAGCAATCCGGCCAGCAGCGCCAGCGTACGGGTGTTGTGCCGCCATGACACCAGGGCGTCGTACGGCGTCAGGCGCAGCGTCGTGTCCTTGAACGCGCGCAAAGGCCGTTCGTAGCGGACACCTTCCGGCGTTTTTTCGAGCACCGAGGTGCTGGCGATGACCTCGCCCAGTTCGGACACGAAGTCGACCTCGTAGCGGTGGGTCAGCCATGCCAGGTCGGTACTGCGCAGCAGGTCTGTCATGTCGTAGCGCGCCATCAGCTGGCCCGCGGGCTTGCCATCTGCGCCAGGAACGGATTCGACGAAATGGTCGGCCTGGCCCCTGGCCCGGATACGCAGCGCTTCGCCGGTTGCCGACGGGATCGGCGCCAGCCGTGCGGCGCGCGCCACCACCTGTTGATCGGCATCGAGCCAGACCAGGCGGTTCCAGAGCCGGTCCATGCCCGCCACCACCTCGGGCATCGCGGCCAGCATGGCGTCGGCATCGGCGCCTGGCCGTGGCATGTGGTCTGCTGCCTGGCGCAGCTTGGCCTGTTCCACGTCTTTTCTGCCGCTCAACTGCACTTCGACGCTCGCGGCATCGGCAAGCAGTGTCTGCTGGAACTTCGCGCCGTCCTGCGCGTCCCGGACATCCGCCCAGCGTGCAATCACGATGACAAAAGCCAGCGCCAGCACGGCCGGCAGCAGCCACAGTGAACGCCGGAACACCGATGGCCTGGCCGTCGGGTGAAACGGCTGGGGCATCAGGGTGGTGGGCATCGCCAAATTCTAGGTTGATTGCATCGCGCCGGACCCTCGGACAGCGCCCGCATGTGAAAAGCCACATGTGTGGATGACCACACTGGCGGCGCCCAAGCTGCCCGCATAGACTGCAGCCACAACAACGACAACAGCACGGTCTAACGAAAGCACAACATGCAGCACACACGGATTCGCCTCAATGACCACATACAGATGCCGGGCCGTCGCGCTTTGACCAGGGCTCTGGTCGCCGCGCCCCTGGCGATGGGCCTCTCGCGCCTGCAAGCGGCGCCCGCGCACAAGCCGATCGTGATCCAATTCAGCCATGTGGTCACGCCCGACACCGCCAAAGGCCAGGCCGCATTGCGCTTCAAGGCGCTGGCCGAGTCCCGCACCGGCGGCAGAGTGCAGATCGAGGTCTACCCCAACAGCACGCTCTACAAGGACCGGGAAGAACTCGACGCGCTGAAGATTGGCGCGGTGCAGATGCTGGCACCGTCGTTGTCCAAGCTGGCAAAAGTGGGCGGTGGCGATTTCGAGGCATTCGATCTGCCCTTTCTGTTCAAGGACGCTGCAGCCATGCGGGCAGTGATCGACAGCCCGGTGGGCGCAAGCCTGCTCGGCAAGCTGCAAGCAAGCGGCATCAAGGGCCTGGCCTACTGGGACAACGGTTTCAAGGTATTCACGGCCAATCGCCCTTTGCAATCGATCGCCGACTTCAGGGCATTGAGGATCCGGGTGCAGGCATCCCGGGTGCTGGTGGAACAGATGAAGACGCTGGGCAGTGTTCCGTCGGTGTCGCCGCTGATCGAGGTGTACCAGGCGCTCAAGGACGGCAAGCTCGACGGCCAGGAGAACACGCCGTCCAACATCGTCACCCAGCGGCTGCACGAAGTGCAAAGCCACATGACGGTATCCAACCACGGCTACCTGGCGTATGCCGTCATCGTCAACCAGGCGTTCTGGGAAAAACTGCCGGCAGACATCCGCAGTGCACTCGAAGGCGCGCTGCACGATGCAACTATCTACGCCAACGGCATTGCCGCGAGCGAGAACGCACGCGCGCTGGAGCAGATCAGGAGCACCGGCAGACTCGCTATCTACAAGCCCAGCGCGCAGGAGCTGGCCGCATGGCGCACAGCCCTGATGCCGGTGTACCGGCAGTCCAGCGGCTGGATCGATCCGGCCATGCTGGCTGCGATCCAGGCGCAAGCACGCATACCGCCATGAAGCGCTGGCATGTCGACTGACGCCAACGGCGTCGACTAACCACCGCGCATCCCGCAGATCTGAAGGGCCCGAGACCCTGCAGGGGGAAGGCTGCGCCCGAAAACGCGATCGAAGTTGCATCCCTTGCTCACCCAACCACCGAGGACCCCACCATGAATACCCTGCACAAGCCCGGCAAACTGAAACAGATTGCGCCGGTCCGCATGTTGACCGCAGCCGTGGGCGTGATCGCCCTGGCGTTCTTTGCACCGATTGTGTGGCTGGCCGCCACGACCGGCGTCGGCCTGCTGGCGCTTGGCGCCATCCTGGCGGCAGGATTCGCCGCGGTCCAGGCGCTGCCGCTGCTGGGACAGAAGCTGGAGAACCGGCTGCTCGCGGCGCGCAAGATGGAGGCGCGGCGCAATCCGATCGAGCAACTGCAGAACGACATCCTGCGCCGGGCCGAACGCCTGCGCGCATTCAGCAAGGCGCTGGTGATCGTGGGTGGCAAGATCGAATCGATCAGCCAGATGGTGGCCGAAAGCCGCCACCGCGACCCCGGCCAGGTGCTGGACCAGCAGCAGCGCGCATTGCAGCGGCTGCAGCAGTTCTACAGCATCAATCTGGGCCGCTTGAGCCAGGCCCGGGCGGCGCTGGACGAATTTGGCGACACGGTCAAGCGCAAGGAAAGCGAATGGATCATCGCCTGCGCGATCGACGAGGTCACGGACCTGATGGATCCCGAAGCCGGCGACAACCTGATCCAGGACCTGCTGACGGACACCGCGCTGCGCACGGTGCAGGACCGCTTCAACAGCATATTCGCCGAGCTGGATGTGCAGATGAGCAGCATGGACGGGCCGACCCGGGCCATGCTGACCGACACCAGCCTGAACCCGATGGCCGCATTGCGCCTGCCTGAAACGGCACTGCGGGGGAATCGCGCATGAAATTCTGGACCCGACTGCGCCAGGTGGGCAACGTGATCGTGATGGTGATCGCCGCGCTGGCACTGCTGGCCAATTTCCTGAACGCCATGAGCAGCGAACCGAACCATCACAAACCCATGCCGCGTGCGCCGCAATCCTCGGACAGCCTGCGCGCACCGGGCGGGACGACCGGCCTGTAACGCCCCGATTTTTTTCAACCCACGGAGATCACTATGAAAAGCTTCAAGACAACGATGACCATCATGGCCCTGGCTGTGCTGGCTTGCGCCCATGTGTCCGCACAAAAGGTGACGCCCACGGCCGGCGGCGAACCCCTGCGCATCGCCACTGGCAAGAAGGGCAAGGGCTATTCCAAGCTCTTTTCCGATATCCAATCAGTTTGCGGCACGCAACTGGCGTTGACCGAAGTGGAAACCGAAGGCGGGCTGCAGAACCTGACCACGCTGGCCGCCAACAAGGCAGACCTGGGCTTTGTGCAGATCGATACCCTGCAGGACCTGAAGACCTCTGACGACGCCATCGGCGCACTGCAGGCTGTGTTGCCGCTGAACGCGAATCTGCTGCATATCGTCGCACGCACGGGTGGCTACAACCAGGTCGCTCCCAAACGCTTGTTTGGCCTGCTCGATGGCAAGTCCGAGAACATTTCGATAGGAAAATTTTCGGACCTCAAAGGACTTCCGGTGGCCGTGGTCGGCTCGGCCCGGGCGCTGGGCCGGGTCATCGACCGCGGGCAATCCATGGCGCTGCAGTTCGTGGACGTAGAAACCGACGAGCAGGCTTTTGCAAAACTCAGTAGCGGTGAGGTTGCCGGCGTCCTCAGCACCAGTGGCTGGCCCAGCGGGCCGATCCAGAAGCTCAAGCGTGACAGCGCATTGAGCCTTGTGCCGTTCGATGTCGCCCTGCAGCCGCCCTACCAACTGGTGCGCAAGAACTATGACAACCTGAACACCTTCAACCATCCCTTCCTTGCGACCCCCAATCTGCTGGTGAGCCACCCGTTCATCGCAACTGGCGTCAAGGGCAAGATGGTTGCGGCGCTGCAGACCTGCATTGTGAAGAATCTTGTGACCCTGCGCGAGGGGCAGTTCGAATCGGCATGGCGCGATGTCCGCAACACGTCGGACACGTATGGCTGGCCACGGTTCGGAAGTGCTGCCATTTACTGATGGGCCAATTTGGCCGGGCCGGGCATTCGGCACGCCCGGGCCCTTTGAGGCAGGTCAACGCCCCGCAGCGTCGAGCTGCCGAATCCGCGGGGACGGGAAGCCTGCTGTCAGTCGCGCAACAGAATGCGGCGAACGTCGTCCAGATGCGCCGGCAGCAGGCCCTCGTCTACCGCGCACAGCACCGCGTTCGGGGCCATCGGGGACGCGGCAAGTCCAGTGCCGCTCAGGACGTCATCCAGGATGGCGTAGGAATCCGGGCCCGGATTCCTGCACAGCCAGGCGTCGATCGCGCCCGCGCGCGTGTCGCTTGACGCCGGCGGCGCTTCCCAATCCGGATGCAGGCTGCGAACGACGAATGCCAGGCCACACTGGTTCAGCAAGGCTTCGAACGCGTCCTTGTCGAGCAGTCGCAGCCAGGACGTTGTCAGAACGAAGCTGGGCGCGTGTTCGTCGTTGATCGCGCGCAATACACCGACGCAGGAGTCGGCAAAGAGGCGCTGGTACAGATCCAGGGGCCCAACCGACGCCATCAGGTCGTAGACACCGTACGGCGCATTCAGACAGATGACGTCGTCGAAATCAAGAAATATGACCGGCACCGCTGCTCCTCGTTATGCTTAAGTTCAGCCCTTGACGCATACGACCTGCTTGAGCGTGTGCAGGATCTCGGTCAGGTCGCTCTGGTTGGCCATGACCTGGTCAATGTCCTTGTAGGCACCCGGTATCTCGTCGATCACATCCTTGTCCTTGCGGCAGACGACACCCCGGGTCTGCGCCGCCACATCCGCCACGCTGAACTGCTGTTTGGCCTGGGTCCGGCTCATCCGGCGCCCGGCGCCATGCGCACTGGAGCAAAAACTCTCTGCATTGCCTTTGCCGCGCACGATGAAACTGCGCGCTCCCATGCTGCCCGGAACGATGCCCAGGTCGCCTGCGCGGGCGCGAATCGCGCCCTTGCGGGTCACCCAGACGTCCGCGCCGAAGTGGTGTTCCAGCGCCACGTAATTGTGGTGGCAGTTCACCGCTTCGGTCGTCACAGTGAACGTCGGCAGGTGGCGCGCCAACGCCGCCAATACCAGTTCCAGCATCGAGCGGCGATTTTGCATTGCGTAGTCCTGGGCCCATTGCACCGCCTGCACATAGTCGGCGAAATGCTCGGAACCTTCAGGGAAATAGGCCAGGTCCCGGTCGGGCAGGTGGATCATCCAGCGTTCCATGTCGCGACGCGCCAGCGCGATGAAATGGCTGGCGATGGCGTTGCCGATGCCCCGGCTGCCCGAATGCAGCATCACCCAGACCTGGCCGTCCTCATCCAGGCAGACTTCGATGAAGTGGTTGCCGCCGCCCAGCGTGCCCATCTGGTTCTCCCATTTGGAGGATTTACCCAGCGACTTGAGCAGCGCCGGGTGGCGCTCGGTCAAGGCCTTGAGGCCGGCCGCGAATGGGCGGGCCGCGTCCACCAGCACGCGGTTGTCGGCATGCTGCGCACGACCCACCGGCACGTCGCGGCTGATCTGGCCAAACACCTTCTGCAGCGCGGCCTCGTCCAGCTCATTGGCGCCGATGGACAGCCGCGCCGCAACCATGCCGCAGCCGATGTCAACCCCCACCGCCGCCGGGATGATGGCCTTGCGGGTGGCGATCACCGAGCCGATGGTGGCGCCAATGCCCAGGTGCACGTCGGGCATGGCCGCCACATGGTGATGGACAAAGGGCAGCCGCGCGATATTGGCCAACTGCGCCTTGGAGCGCTCGTCTACATCGTCGGTCCAGATTTTTACCGGCACGCGTTCGTCGTTGATGACTTGTTGAATCGGCATCGTGTTCATCCCCTTCTATCAGGTCACATCCCTGCGCCTTGCCATTGCGCAAAGGCCAACATGAAATCATGGCACCCCGTGGCCGATTTGAACGGCCGACCCTCGGATTAGAAGTCCGATGCTATGTCTGTCGACCAACCGCGTCGCCGCCTGTTTGGCTAAGTGGTTCCTTCGCCGTACAAGAATAGATTCATCCGGGCAAGCAACTCGAAGGCGATATCCGTGGTGATGCCGCCCACGCCCGGACGATTTGACCTTGGCACGACGAAGAGGTTCGGGCAATCGTCGAAAAAGTATTCTGGCCTGTCGTCGATCGCAAGCCACTGGCCTCCAGCGGCGTGGTTGCGCATCCACAGAAGGATCTCCCGCTGACGATGCTTTTCCCTGGCTTGTTCGCCCCCCAGCGCATCCCAATCATTGACTGCCTCCATCTCGGCCGGCGACATGTAGGGTGTCACGCCCACGATCTGACAGGCGATATCGGGTGGAAACGCATCGCGCATTTGTGGCAAGGTGTTGTAGTGTCTCCATATCGAACTGATCACGACAGGAATCTGGTGTTCAGGATCGACATGGCGCAACATGCTGCAAAAATTCGGCAGACAACAGAAGTTGCTCTCCGGCCCACAGACATCAGGGTGCAGGACCCGATCGATGTCAAGAAAGATCACCTTTTTGAAATTCATGCGGCGGATATCGAGCTCGCGATCCAACCCAAGCAACGCAATCTTGCGTGGTGGCAAATACCTTGGACATGGCAATGGCATGGCAAACAATCTACATGTAATTACGCGATGGGGTGCCAACGAGCATTGGTCCCCTCGGACTCTGACATCTGCGAAAGTCCACTTCCTTCTGCCCCTGCGCCTCCCCAGAATCAGGCTTGTGGTTGCGTTTTTCAACTCTGTCGATCAGATACGAAAAGGAAGTGCCCGAGGCTTTCGATTGTGAAATCTGGATCGATGACCGATAGTCAACCGCACTTTGGCAAGTTATCGCCGCAGCCAGCCGTGTCGTCGCTGTGGGCCGTCGCAGCGATGGAGCCGGTCAGGTAATTGATGCCGTAGAACCGCTTGTCCTGGATGACGGCCTTCGAACCGAACAGCGCGAACTGCATCGCCAGGTTGGTCGGAAGGCTGGCGCGTGAACGTGCGCTGAATGACGAGTCGCGTCCCATTGCGTTCCTGCCTTGTTCCAGTTTCAGCGAGGCCTTGCCATCTCGCGTGACACCGGGGGTGCCCGTGAACATGGGCCAGAGAATCACGGCGAGTACTACGAGTGGCCACGTAGCCAAGCCGAAAACGATGAACTTCCAATAGGACAAACTGCCAGGCACGTCCAGCATGATCGCGCTGAGCGTCGTGAATGTGACGGCGATCAATCCGCACAATAGTCTCTCCACCGAAACGAACTCCGCTTGTCCCCACAGTCCGGCGGCCTGCAGTCTCGTTCGCGATCGCGTGACCGAGCTGCGTGCCTTGCGGCTCAACTCATCGAGTCCGCAAGGGGTCGATGTCAGCAATGCCAGGACGACTGATTCGATCGGGTCAAGCGCAATCGGTGGTGTGGCCGCTTCCGAGGCAAGCCTGCAAAGCGCAGTTCCGTTGTCGCCGGTTCGTCCGTTGGTGACAAATGTGACGAGATCGAGATCCACCAGCCGGATCAGTGCAGTATTGAGCATGTGATTCTCACCACGGTGCAACAGGGCGGCTTCGAACGCATCGATGTTTTTGGGCCTGGCTTCTTTTCTTGCCCACAGGTTCAACGCAAGGAAAGAAGTGACAAGGGCTGTTCCAAACAGCAGGACCTGATACACGGGATCCACATCGGCCAGAACCTGTCGTATCTGCGGCTTGCTCAACCACGTCGCCAGGCCGGCCAGGATGACCATGGCCAGCGCCAGGAACCTGTGCACAGGAACGGAGGAACGGCCGATCTGCTGATTGGATGAGGCAGGTCTTGTCTTGGAGATGCTTAGCTCCGGCTTGTCCGCAACTGGCCAGATGTCTGGCGGCGGCTCGGTCCCGAAGGCTTCCCGGTACGCGCGCAATGCGTTGTCGTAGCGGGTCGCGTCAGCCGCTCGACCGCCTGCGCCCGATCGCGTTGGCGTGTGGTGCAGTTTCTTGCCGAATAGGCCATGGCACATGACGTCCCAATAGAAATGGGTCTGCAACAAATGCAGATGCCAGGCCTGGTCGACTGCGCCGGGTGGGGCAATGGGCGACGTGGCAACCTGCGTCAGGTACAGAAACCGGCGGTATTCGCCAATCACGCGCCGTGAAAACTCCATTGTCCAATGGCACTGGTAGGCCAACTTGGCCTCGAACGGGAGTTCGGCATCGATTTCGGCAAGCGTGAGTTCCTGAATGTTCTGCCACAGCCGATCCCCGGATGGGAGGAAGTTGCATTGTTGTAGTGTTGTCATTTTTGTTGTCCTCGATTGGTAGTTGGATAGGTCAAATGCCAGTGCCTGAAGCAGACCGTGTTCCGGGGTCATTTCCGTGATCGTGAAACCCTGTCTCTGGTCGCCTGAAGTGTGGGCTTTTGCTAGTGATTCGCGAAGATGTGGACTTCCACACCAGCCACATTCGTGACCGGCAAGCTAGTCTGGCGCTAACGCTCTTCCATGCCATCCGTGTGATTGCATGATTTGCATGGGTGTGACTACGCAAGGGTTCACCCTTGGCTGTTGGACAGAGGGCAAGACGCGTGATTGATCGTGGCTAGAAGGAGATCGCTGACGCGGGGTCCGGACCCTTCAAAGCCGCCATTGGCCGACGGCATTTGGGGCGATGCGCATTGCGCCAACTAACAGCCCCCAGTGCGGAAAATCGACAACTGCCGATTGCAGCCGTTCAACGACCTGCGAAGCGGTTGTCGATGCGTGGGTCAATCCAGGTGCAGTGCGGCTCTGCACGGCTTGACAACTGGAACTACAAGTCGATGTCCCGCATGAACCGATCGAGTTCCGAGACGTTGGACACTTCCAGCTTGGCGTAGATCTTGGCGCGATGGCTCTGCACGGTCCGAAAACTGAGATTCATTTTCTGGGCGGTCACCCGGTCGGCTGCTCCCGTCCTGACCTCGTGCGCCACCCGCATTTCTGCCGGCGTCAGTTTTTCACATTGCACAAGGCCTTTTCTCTTTGCAATGGCCCGTGTTGCGGCGCTCGACGCCTTGTCCAGCGCGGCCTTGACCTTTTCAAGCAGACTGTCGGTTGTGCATGGCTTTTCGATCCAGTCGAACGCGCCGTTGTGAACGGCGCCCACCGCTTGCGTGACGGTGCCAAAGTTCGACATGAACACTACCGCCAAAGGACTGCCGCATTTGCGCAACGCATCGAACACCGCAAGGCCGTCCATGCCGGGATCCATGCGCAGGTCGAGCAGCACGCAGCCAGGCTGCTGCAACCTGGCGGACGCCAGAAAGGTCTCCCCCGATGGGAATGCCTGCACCGCATATCCACGCGACACAAAGAAGTTGCCGAGCAATCTCAGAAGGTCCGCGTCGTTGTCGACGATATAGACGTTCAAGTCCTGTGGGTTCATGATTGGAATGGAAGTTCGATGGTGAATACAGCGCCGCCGTGCGGCCGGTTGGCAAATGTCAGGTGCCCGTGGTGACTCTCGACGATGCTGCGACAAATGTTCAGGCCCCACCCAAGGCCATCGGGCTTGGTTGTGAAGAACGGCTGGAACAACTGCGCGACGGATTCCGGCGCAACGCCGGGTCCGTGGTCGGTCACGATGATCGCTATCGTGCCGCCCGCGCATGTCGATTCGATTTCGACCAGTCGCTGCTGCGCCGGCATGTCGCGCATGGCCTGCAGCGCATTGAGGATCAGGTTGAGCAGCACCTGCTCCAGCAACATGCGGTCCCCTGGAATACCTGGCAGCGAGGGGTCCAGCTGTGTCGTGACCCGGGCTTGCTGCGCCTTGATCTCCGGCGCGAGCAGGGCCAGGGTCGCGGTCACCACCGCGTTGATGTCGCAGGCCTCGACACCCGCCGTGCGCTTGCGCATGAAGTCGCGATAGCGGCGCACGATGGCAGCGCAGCGCATGGCCTGCGCCTCGATCTCGTCGATGCTCGCGCGCAGCAGATCGCCCCCGGTCTTGCTGGCGAGGTCCCTGGCACCACCGGCGCTGGTGGTGATGGCCATCAGCGGCTGGTTCAATTCGTGGGCCAGCGTGGAGGCCATCTCGCCCAGATTGGCGACGCGCCCGGCATGCTGCAGTTGCTGGTCCAGCACCCGCTGGCGCGCTTCGCTGCGCCGTTGTTCGGTGATGTCGACGATCGAGCTCATCCAGCCGCTGTGCTTTCCGTCGCCATCGATCAACGGAGCGTTGTAGATCATCGTGATGACCTCGTGGCCGTCGCGGTGGCGGATGCGCGATTCGAATCCGCTGACCGCTGCTTTGCCGCTCAATGTGGCTTCGAGGTCCAGCCAGTGCTTTTCCAGTTCGTCCGGATGCCAGTAGGGATAGGGCGGCAGGCTGCCGACCAGCTCGTCGGCGCGGTAGCCGGTGATCTCGCACAAGGCGGGATTGACGTAGGTGATGCGCCCTTCGAGGTCGCGCGCGCGCATGCCGACCAGCAGGGCGTCTTCCATCGCCTTGCGAAAGGAGTGCGCCTGCTGCAGATCTGCGGTTCGCGCGCGCACTCGCGATTCGAGTTCCTTGTTGGCCTGGCGATGCTCGGCCTGCCGCTTCAGATGCAGTCGCCCGTACAGCGCGCCGAGCAGCAGCACGACCATGCCCAGCGCGGCCAGTGCCGACGCCGCGGTTTGCGCCGCAGCCACCGGTGCGTGATCGGCCATGACCGTCAGCGTCCAGCCCAACTCCGGCCAGGGCTCGTCGATGGCTAGAAAGGAGCGTTGTCGTCCGTCGAGCCGGGTGTCGACCCGATACCAGGCGCGCTCGCTGCTGCGTTCGACCGACCAGTCGATGACGGGAAACGCCTCATGCTTTCCGTATTGCCTGGTGGCGTGGATATCGGCCAGCTCCATCGCCGAAACCGCCAGCCGGGTTTGAAACAGCCAGGATCCGACCGAGCTGATGAAGAAGATGCCGCGCTTGTCCGACAGCATGATCGGATCGCGCGAGCCGGCCCATGTGGATTCGATCTCGCGCAGGCTGACCTTGACTGCCACCACGCCGACGATGGCACCGTCGCGGCGCACCGGTGTTGCCATGAACAGGCCCGCCACGCCGGTCGTGGTGCCGATGCCGTAGAACAAGCCGGCGCGGCCGGCACGCGCATCGATGAAATAGGGGCGATTGGCGTAGCTGAGACCGACCAAACTGCCTTTGGTGTTCCAGTTGCTGGCAGCGAGGGTTTTGCCGTCCACTGTCATCACATACAAGGTATCCGAGCCGGCGCGGCGGTTCAGGTCTTCCAGGTAGTCGTTGGCCCGGCGCTGCAGCAAGGCATCGCCTGGTGCCTGCAGGAGCGCCAGGATGTCCTGATGGCGCGCCGCCGCATGCGGCAGGTAACTGTATCGGGCTGCCTCGCCACGCAGCCCCAGCATATGGACTTCTGTTGCATGACGGATCGCATCGGCCTGGTTGGCCGCTTCCCTTTGCCCGGCCCACACGCCGATCCAGATGACCAGGCCCCCGCAAACGATCAGTAAAAGCAGCCATGAAAGGATCTTTCGTACACGGGGAACTCGGTTCATGGAATGGCTTTTGACGGGGCGTCGATGATGGAATCAGGCAATCGGTGCACGCGAGTATCGGCGAGCCGGTATGGAGCCAGCTCAACCCGATGACTACGGCTTGACAGCCTTGGCAGCCACATGCGTTGCCGCAGGGAACGACGCCACCCCGTGGGTGTTGTCCAGATCCTTGATCTCTTTCCAACCCGGCTGGTAGGGCCCTTCCTGCAGGGCATCCATTTGCTGGCGCAGGCAGGTCTTCAATGCACTGACCTTGTGGCCGATGGGTCCTGCGGTCTTGAACGGACGGGTCACGAGCAGATTGGGTACCGCCAGGAAGCTGCGATTGAAGGCGTCGAGTTTTTGGTAATTGCGCTTGACGGCGACGTACGGTGATTGCGGCGTCAGGTCGAAATCGGCCAGAACCAGGCCGGACGCCACCGTGTGGCGCGCGACCGAGGGCAATGGCCAGCCGCCCAGCGTGAATACTGCCTGGACCTTGTTGGCCTGCAACAGCGCCACGGCCTGGTCGTCGGTGTCGGCGATCATGAAGGTCATGCCATAGGCGAGCTGACTCTCCAGTTGCTGGCCCATCAGCTGGGCGGAGCCGACGACGGCCACGCGCATGCCCTTGAGTTCGGAGAACTTGCCGATGACGATCGTGTTGCCAGTGCCGGCGATCGTCTTGTCTGTGAAGGGAATCCGCTTCGCGCCCACTTCGGATCCCTTCGCCAGCGCAAGCACATGCAGCAGATTGTTGTGCAGCGGCATGACCGCTTGCAGTGTCTGGATGTTCTCGTCGCCGCCTTTCATGGCCCGCAGGGTGTCGAGCTGGACGATGCCCAGGTCAGCCTCACTGGCGGACAAAAGTGACAGGTTGTGCAGGCCGCCGGTGCTGCTGACGGAGCGGATCGGGACGGCCGACCCGCAGACCGCCTGCATATCGGCAACCATGCGCTCATAGACCTTGTTTTCCGGGCCGGACGCAACGCGCAATGCGCCTTCGAGTTTGGTTTCCTGGGCCTGGCCGCTGACTGCGGCGCTGCACAAGACGGCTGCTGCGAAAATGGCGCGTGGGGATGTGTGAAAAGAAAATGACATGAAAGTCTCCTGTTGGTCAATGGGAAATCGGGATATGTGGGGCTGTGCGGACATCGCACGGCGGCTCGCATTTGTGCGCGGTGCTCTGGTCAGCGCCCAGCCAGCCGACGAACAGCAAGGCCAGGAACACCGTGGTGGCGGTCCAGCGCAGAAGTTTCCAGAATTTCATTTGCGGCTCCCGCGCGCGCTTGCCTGGGGCAGCGCAAGCGCATCGAGCTGCTCCGATCCGTAGTCGTCGATCAGCGTGCGTGTCGGGGCATCTGCGCGACGCATCTGGATGTCGAGTTCGGCGAACACCGTGTTGAAGCGGCCTTGCACGGTGCGCAGCGCCTCGTCGGTCAGCAGATCCTGGATCAGGTAGTCGCCCGCGTCGGGGTCGAGCGCCTGCCCCGCAATATTGATCGCAATGGAGATCTCCCATTCGCTCTTCTTCTGCGCCACGGTCGACTTGAACTGCTCCAACGTCGACTGCGCCTGATCCAGCCGGCCGAGGTTGGCGTCATAGAAGTGGGCGAGCCGCTGCAGTGCGCGCTGCTGTCGCTCCAGCACATGGCCAGGGTCGGTCCGACGCCGATCGTCGACCATCTGGCGGATCGACTCGATCTGCCCACCGACGGTGGCCAGCGCTTCGCGAAAGGACGTGAGCCGGGCCGCGCGCCGCAGCACGTCGTTTTCAAGTTGCTCGATCGGGTTGCTGCGCGCCTCTGTCTTGCGCATCGAGAGCAGGCGGTTTTCCAGCCGCTGCATGCCCAAGGGAACGGCCTGAAACACCACCACGCCGCCCACGGCCAAGACAGTCAGGGCGAGCAGGCCGAGCCCGGCGGACACCGCGGCCCACACCAGCGGCAACGACATCGCGAGCAGCACGATGGTTGCCGCCACGGCGCCGGCGCGGACTGCCCAGGTGGGCAGCTCTCCAGGTTGGGAGGACAAGCGGTAGCTGGGGATTTGTTGCATGGCGTGCCTTTCTGTTGTTGATGCTGTGAAGGCAGTGTCTTGCGGCGCGAAGGCGGCGTCATCCGTGCGTGTACAGCGATTGCCAAGGTACAAGTACGCGCGGGTTTACCCTTTGGCAGGATCGCGGGTCAAGGTGGCAGGTCTATGCGCAGCGACGACGCAGGACATCCACCGCGGGTTTGCATTGGGCTTTTGTTGCGTGGCATTCGGACCGCGCGCGCAGGCCTTGTCGCGTTGGATCGGGTCCTGCAGCGTGCCAAATCCACGCAGCGTTGGAGCGGCACCGGCAGCCAACTTGCGCGCAGCGAATTCCTGGAGTCGATCGGGCAACAAGTGTGTTGCCGGGTCTGAAGCGCGCTGGATCAATTACTGGATCGAGGCCGGTCACGCCGCGGCCCTTCGCGCGGTCATGCGGATGCACACGGCACAGGAGGGCGCTTGTCTATGCAGGTGCAGCGTCGCCAAACCCGGAGGCGAGCCATAGGTCCAGCACCTCGGCCATGCCGGGATCGTCGGCCCGCAGGTCCAGTCGCGCGCCGGCCGCCTGGCAATCGGCGTCTGACTTGTCGTGTGTTGTCTCCAGTACATGCCAGACAAAGTTCTGGTCGCCGCAGGCGACCGCCGCGTCGATCCGGTACATGCGCAGTGCATCGCCGATCGCGTTGTTCTCGGCATGTGAGGCAAGCAGGGCGACCGACGGCTTGGCGCCGGCGGCGATCCAGGCATGCAGGGCCCGCAAGGCCGTCGCGCCATGCTGCGATCCGTTACCCAGCGCCTGGACGGCGCGCGCAACCACCAGGTCCAGCGGGCTGTTCAGGTAGGGGTCAAGCGCGTCGATGTCGGCGCCGCGCTGCACCAGCTTCAACAATCCGTTTTTCCATTGCCCGCCATATGCCAGGCGATGCAGGGCTGTTGTCGGCTCCGGCATGCCGTGCACCGCATTGACGGTGCTCGCCAGCAACACATCGGCGCCCGACGCGACAAGGAAACTCCGGCATTCCTCGAGGTCGTTTTCGGTGCACAGTTGCAGCGCGGTCAGACCAAGCCGATTGCGCGCGTCGATCCGCACACCATGCGCCAGCAAGCTGGCGGCAATGGCACACCAGTTATCCGCGTGCATCGGGACGCCGCACAGGAAATGCAGCGCCGAGGTCGTGGCGCCAACGGGAGCCGGCGCACTGTAGACATGGTCGATGTCGTGCAGGTTGGCGCCATGCTGCAGCAGTACGTCGACCATCGCAGCATCGGCCCGTTCAATCGCGATGGCCAGCGCAGAAATGCGACCCTCGTCCTGGCGCAACGCGCGGCCGAGCACATTCGGGTTGGCCCCCTTGTTGAGCAGTTCGGCAAGGTCCGTGGCCTGGCCATGCTTGATGGTGAAGATCAGGTCGTAGAAGTTCATTTGCGTCTTGGCTGTTGGTTGTTGGCTGTCGGCATGCAGGTGGCGAAGGTGTGTCAGGTCAGTTGTAGTTCGCGATCGATGGCGCTTCAGATGCTCCGTGCGCCGCGGACAGTGGCTTGTTGTGATCAGTGTGTTTCAACGGCATCGAACCGGGAAGATGTGGACTTCCACACCAGTCGCGGTCGCCTTGTGCAACGTAGTCTGACGCGCAAGGCCTCCCGTGGCATCCGTTTGATTGCCCGAATTGCGTAGGTGTGATTGCGCAGGGGTTTACCCTGCTCAGGAGGGTATGCAGTCGTACCTGTAGCAAGCCGCGCTGGCTTGCCATGTGTCCTCACGCATCGCGCCGCAGAGTCGATCGGTGTCTGCTGCGTCGCGGCTTCGGGGGGGGGCGCCGGTCCGGAACCGGTATTGCGCCAAGGGGCCAATGGTGTTGAAACCCGGCGCCCACAAAAAAACCGCCCGAGGGCGGTTTTTTTGTCTTTGCTGGCAGCGCACCCGTTACAAACGGCAGATGCCTGAGCCGGGGTGGACCGTTTCGGTCCGACAGTTCCCCGTGATTGCTTCAGGCTTCCGTGCGATCGGTCTGTTGAATCAGGCCGTGGTTGCGGTTTCGGCCGGCACTGCGAGTGCCAGGGCCTTGACCTTGGTCGACAGGCGACTCTTGTCGCGTGCGGCCTTGTTCTTGTGGAAGATGCCCTTGTCGGCGACCGAGTCGACGATGGCCTGCATCTTGGCAAACAGCTCGGTAGCCTTGGTCTTGTCGCCGGCGATGACCGCCTTCTCGACATTCTTCACCGAACTGCGGTACTGCGAGCGCAGCGACGTGTTGGCGGCGTTGATCTTGACGTCCTGGCGGACGCGCTTGCGGCCCGACGCCAGGCGGGGGTTCTTTTTCTTGGGTTTGGTAGATGCCATGGGTTGATGTCCTTGTGTCTGTGGATGATGCCAGCAAAGCCCTCCATTCTACTCGCCCTTGGCGCAACTGGCCCAAGGGCGGGTTCTTGCCAGCGCGCCGCGGGCTACACTTCCCGCCGTGAGCCTGTTCAAAGCCGCATCCACCGTATCCCTGCTGACCCTGGCCTCACGGGTCACCGGCATGGTGCGCGATCTGCTGATGGCGTCGATTTTTGGCGCCAGCGCCATGACCGACGCCTTCAACGTGGCGTTTCGCCTGCCCAATATGTTCCGCCGCCTGTTCGGCGAAGGTGCCTTCAGCCAGGCCTTCGTGCCGGTGCTGGGAGCGACCAAGGGCGAGCGGGGTGAGGCGGAGACAAAAATACTGATCGACCGCGTTGCCACCGCGCTCAGTGTGGTGCTGACCGTCACCTGCGTGATCGGTGTATTGGCCGCGCCGGCCCTGGTCTGGCTGTTGGCCAGCGGCCTGCAGCAGGACCCGCGCGGCTTTGACGCCGCTGTCGTGATGTCGCGCTGGATGTTCCCTTATATCGGCTTCATGTCGCTGGTGGCGCTGGGTGCGGGCGTGCTCAATACCTGGAAGCGCTTTGCCGTGCCGGCCTTCACGCCGGTACTGCTCAACCTGGCCATGATCGCCGCGATCTGGTTCGGTGCGCCCTGGTTTGCACGCATTGGCATCGAGCCGATTTATGCGATGGTGCTGGGCGTGCTTGGCGGTGGCATGTTGCAACTTGGATTGCAGGCCTGGGCCCTGCACCGGCTGGGCCTGATGCCGCAGATCCGCTGGGGCTGGACGTCGGTCAAAACCGCCTGGGCCGATTCCGGCACCCGGCGCATCGCCACGCTGATGGGGCCGGCGCTGCTGGGTGTGGGCGTGGCGCATCTTTCGGCCATCATCAATTTGCAGATCGCCTCCTACCTGACGCCGGGCAGCGTCAGCTGGATGAGCTATGCCGAGCGCCTGATGGAGTTCCCGACCGCCTTGCTGGGCGTGGCGCTGGGCGTGGTGCTGACGCCGCAGCTGGTGGCGGCCAAAGCAGCCAAGGACGCGCAGCAGTACTCCGACATGCTGGACTGGGGATTGCGCCTGGTCGTGCTGCTGGCACTGCCGTGCACCATGGCCTTGCTGGTGTTCGCGCAACCCCTGGTGGCGACGCTGTACCAGCGCGGTGCGTTTTCCGCCAACGATGTGCAGCAGACGACCCATGCCCTGATGGGATACGGCGCCGGACTGATCGGCATTGTGGCGATCAAGGTGCTGGCACCGGGCTTTTATGCCAGCCAGGACCTGCGCACGCCGGTGCGCATCGCCATCTTTGTGCTGGTGATCACGCAAATGCTCAATCTGGTGCTGGTTCCGATGTTCGCGCACGCCGGCCTGACCTTGGCTATCAGCCTGGGTGCGCTGATCAATGCCACTGCCTTGCTGGTGGGCCTGGTGCGCCAGGGTCGCTACAAACCTGCGCCCGGCTGGGTCATGTTCATCTTCCAGGTCGTGGCGGCGACGGCGCTTTTGTCGGTGTTCCTGATGTGGGCTGCCAGCCATGTGCAGTGGGTCGGCCCGCAGGTGCGCGACCTGCAGCGGCTGCTGATACTGGCCCTGGTGATGCTGGGCTCGGCGCTGATCTACTTCGGCGCCTTGTGGGGCGCGGGGCTGAAGCTGCGCGAGTTTGCGCGGCGTTGATCGGCCCCCTGTGCAATCCCGTTGGCCGGTCGCTCATTGCGTGATTGGCATGTGCAGGATTCAGAGTGAAAATGTGTCTGCACGCGCCGCTGCACACGCCTGCTGACTGATCGAGCCACCCGATGCAACTGTCCTACTCCGTACCCACGCCGCTGGAATACTTCGCGTCCCTGGTCCAAAGCGATGCCGAGTTTCCTCTGCTGGAGGCCGCCATCAGCCTGGCGCAGGACGAATACCCTGAACTGGATGTGCAGCAGGTGCTCGGCGAGGTTGACCAGTTGCAGGCCCGGCTCAAGCGCCGCGTGCCATCGGACGCAGTGCCCCTGCAAAAATTGCGGGCGGTCAACCAGTTCTTCTATCGCGATCTGAGCTTTCGCGCCAACGTCAATAACTTTTACGATCCGGACAACAGCTACCTCAGTGTCGTCATGCGCACCCGTTGCGCCATACCGATTTCGCTCGCCGTGCTGTGGCTGGAGCTGGCGCAGGGTCTGGGCCTGTCAGCGCGCGGTGTCGGTTTTCCGGGGCACTTCATGATCAAGGTCAACCTGCCCAAGGGCCAGGTGGTGATCGACCCGCTGGACGGACAGTCGCTCAGCCGCGAGCAGTTGGCCGAACGGCTGGAGCCTTATCGCCGGGGCAGCGGCCTGGTTGACGAGTTCGAAGTGCCGCTGGGCCTGTACCTGCAGGCGTCGCCGCCGCGCGAGATCGTTGCCCGGATGCTGCGCAATCTCAAGGAGATCCATCGGGCCCAGGAGGATTGGACGCGCATGGTGTCGGTGCAGGATCGGCTGGTCGTGTTGTTGCCACAGGCCTGGTCCGAGTTCCGCGACCGCGGACTGGCGCGGGCCGAACTGGGCGACACGACGCTTGCCGTGCAGGATCTGGAGACCTATCTGGCCAATGTCAATGAGGGGCTGGACATCGACGCCATCTCGGCGCGGGTCGCCGAGTTGCGGCGCGAACGCAGCAGTTGAGCAGGGCCTGGCTTGTACCGGCGCCGTGGCCGGCGTCAGCGGATCTCGACTGCCGCACCTTCGCCGATCGGCGCAATGCGACCGATCGCATGGACCGTCTCACCGAGATCGCGCAGGGTTTGCGCGGTCGCTTCGGCATGTTCCTGATCCACCACCACCACCATGCCGATGCCATTGTTGAAAGTTCGGTTCATTTCATGGTCGCTGATGCCGGCCGTCTCCTGGAGCCAGGTAAACAGCTCGGAACGCGGCCAGCTTCCTTTGACCAGATGGGCTGCCATGCCCTCGGGCAGCACCCGGGGAATGTTTTCCAGCAGGCCGCCGCCGGTGATGTGGGCCAGCGCCTTGATCGGATGCTGCGCCAGTGCTGCCAGTACCGGCTTGACATAAAGACGCGTGGGCGCCATCAGCGCGTCCTTGAAGTCCTGACCGTCCAGGCGCTTGGGTAGCAGCGATTCGTCGCGGGCGGTGTCAGCGCCGGCGACCCGGTCGATGCATTTGCGCACCAGGCTGAATCCGTTGGAATGCACGCCGCTGCTGGCCAGGCCCAGCACCACATCGCCCGCTTGCACCTGTGTACCGTTCAGGATCGACGATTTCTCGACCACGCCGACGGCAAAACCGGCCAGATCGTACTCGCCAGCTGGATACATACCGGGCATTTCGGCGGTTTCGCCGCCGATCAGCGCACAGCCGGACAACTCGCAGCCGCGCGCAATGCCGCCCACCACGGCGGCCGCCGTGTCGACGTCCAGCTTGCCGCA
>JBBKVW010000427.1:0-3274 GCA_037968655.1 Burkholderiaceae bacterium | reverse complement strand
CACCGGCATGCGCAGCGACTCGAGCCGGCTGAAAGTGGCCTGCAGCGCACCCAGCGTGTCCAGCACGGCGGCGCGGCCCTCGGGGCTCTGGTCGTCCATCTGAATGCCACCGGAAAACACGTCCAGCGCCATGCCGGCGCTGAAATGCTTGCCGGTGCTCGACAGCACCAGCACCCGGGCCTGGCCGGCATGGTGTAGCTGATCCAGCACCTGGTCGAGCTCGCGCCAGAACTGCGCGTTCATGGTGTTCATGGCCTGCGGGCGGTTCAGCACCAAGTGGGCGATGCCGTCCTGCTGGGTCAAGGAGAAATGCTGCATTGCAGCGGTTGCCGGGGCATGTGCGGCGGTCGATTGGGAAGGGGTGGATTGGGTCATGGCACTACTGTAGTCCCACGCCGCAGGCTGGGAAACGCCCTGTTTTCATACTGATCAGTCTATTTTGAATCCGTTTGGTCATCCGGTGCGTATACCCATTACAGCAACCGCTGTAGTTGTTCACAAGGAGATCCATCATGCGATTCACTATCGGGAAATTGTCCAAGGCCTGCCTGTTGATGCTGGCAGCCACAAGCGCCCTGGCGTCGA
This sequence comes from Burkholderiaceae bacterium, assembly GCA_037968655.1. GTDB lineage: Bacteria > Pseudomonadota > Gammaproteobacteria > Burkholderiales > Burkholderiaceae_C > CAISIP01. Next base: position 2,689 of record JBBKVW010000427.1, on the reverse strand, counting down.
GCCACCGCGAGGCGCCGTTCATCACCACCAGCCCCAAGGTGGACGGCACGGATTTCTACATGTTTCGCAGCTACGAGGGCGTGGCCGCCAACGGCAGCGGCGGGCGATCGGACTATGTAACGCTGCTGGCGAACTACCAGCCCTTGCAGGGCCCCTACGGTGGTCCGAACTATTTCTCGATGGATCCGAACGCGCTGTACGAGATCCATATCGACAACAACGGCGACGCACGCGAAGACATCACCTTCCAGTTTCGCTTCAAGAACACCCTCAAGTCAATTCCGTTGACGATTGGCGGTGTCAGCGTGCCGATTCCGCTGATCCAGGCCGGTACCGTCAGCGCGCCCAATGCGGCCAACCTGAACGTCAATGAAACCTATACCGTCAACATGGTGCGCGGCGACCGGCGCAAAGGCGGTGGTGCGGCGGTGTTCAAGACCGGCGGCGGCGGCACGTTTGAAAAGCCGGTGGACAACATCGGCAGCAAGACGATTGCCGACTATCCGGCCTATGCCGCCCAGCACATCCATACCGTGACGATTCCCGGCTGCCCCACCGGCAAGGACCAGGGCCGCGTGTTTGTGGGCCAGCGCGCCGAGGGTTTTGCGGTCAACCTGGGCACGATCTTTGACCTGGTCAATGCGCCAGCGGCCTTCCTGCTCGACCCGGCCAACAAGGACGCCGCCGGCAACGGTGGCCAGCACTACATACAAAAGACCAATGTCACGACCATGGCACTCGAGGTGCACAAGGACTGCCTGACCGCCGGCGGTGAATCTGTGATCGGCGGCTGGACCACGGCCAGCATGCGCCAGGCGCGCCTGCTCAATGGCAAGCCAGGCGGTGGCAACGACAAGGCCGAAAACGCCGGTGGCGCCTGGACCCAGGTCTCGCGCCTGGGCAATCCGCTGGTCAATGAGGTCGTCATCGGACTGCCGGACAAGGACAAGTTCAATGCGTCCAGCCCCAAGGATGACGCGCAGTTCCTGACCTATGTGACCAACCCGACCCTGCCGGCCCTGCTGGGCATCGTGCTGGGTGCCAACGTGGCGCCAACCAACTTCCCGCGCACCGACCTGGCCACCACCTTCCTGACCGGTATCACCGGTGTCAACAAGCCGGCGGTGAATCCCACGCCCTCGGAGATGCTGCGCCTGAACACGGCCATTGCGCCAGTGCCGTTTGCGATGCAAAACCGCCTCGGCGTGGCCGGCAATGCGCTGGCCAATGGCAGCGACAACGCGGGTTTTCCGAATGGCCGCCGGCCCAAGGATGACGTGGTGGACATAGCGCTGGTGGCGATGCTGGGCGGCCTGTGCGTCATCAATGGCGATGCCGACCTGCTCAAGCTCAACAGCATTCCGGGTGTGCCTGGCGCGACGTCGATGTGCAAGGCTTCTAGCGTTCCGCTGGGCGCAACGTCGGCCAATATCCACGATGCGGTGGACCAGGCCACAGTACCATTCCTGCCGGCCTTCCCCTACCTCAATACGCCCAATCCGGGCGCCATGTAAGCAGCGCCGCAAGGAGAAAACATCATGCACAACAAAACTTCACTTGCCTGTGCCCTGGTGCTGTCAAGCGCATTGCTGGCGGCCTGTGGCGGGGGCGGCGGCGACGCCGCCCCGGCATCGAACATCGGTCCGAGCGCCAGTGCCCTGGTCGCCACCATGCGATCGTTGATCGCCGCAACCAGCGAGAGCAGCGAGCCGATCGACGTCAATACAGTGACCATGGTGGGCGATGACAGAGCGGAGCCCTCGCCACTGTAAGGGTGGCAGGTACGGCACCGGTCAACGACGATGACGATGTTTTTCGCCAAACCGGTGATATGGATGGCCCTGCTGCTGGCGCATGCCGGCAGCGGGGCCGTGACGCTGCTGCAGCCGACCAGCGACGATGAAGTGGTCGAAGTGCTGCCGGCGGTGACGCTGAACCGGCCCGTACGCAGCGCGTTCGTCGTGAAAGATATTGATCCGGCCGACGTGGCGCGCCAGGTGCGCGCCGACATCGGCCTGGCACGCCAGACCGGCGACACCCGCTACTGGGGTCGGGCCCAGGCGCAACTGGAGCCATGGTGGAACAAGGCCGATGCGCCGGTGGAACTGGCAGTGCTGCAGGCCACTGTGCAACAGGGCAGACATGAATTCGATGCGTCGCGTACGGTGCTCTCGGCCGCACTGGCCCGCGCCGGCAGCCATGCCCAAGGTTGGCTCAACCTGGCCAGCCTGGAGCGCCTGCAGGGCAATTACACGGCAGCATCGCGCGCCTGCGACGCGGTAGCGCGTGCCGGCGCCGTGCTTTACGCGCAGGCTTGCCAGCTGGAGACCTTGTCACTGCGCGGGCAGTGGCAGGCATCCGAGGACGGCCTGCGCGAGCTGGCCGCGCGCAGCCAGGACAAGGGCCAGCGCGCCTGGCTAGAGTCGTTGCTGGCCGAGAGCCAGGAACGCTCGGGCCAGGACGCGCTGGCGTTGCAGTCCTACCAGCGCAGCCTGACGCTTGAGCACGACCTGTATACCGCCATCGCCATGAGCGACCTGCTGCTGCGCGGCGGCAAGCTGGTGCAGGCCTTGCAAGTGCTGGAACCCTTGCCGCAGACCGATGCCGTGCTGGTGCGCCGCGCCAGCGCCTGGCGCCGCAGTGGCGATGCGCGCTGGAGCGGTTTGCGCGACACGCTGCGCGAACGCGC
>JBBKVW010000426.1:0-9465 GCA_037968655.1 Burkholderiaceae bacterium | reverse complement strand
TTTTCATCCAGGTGGCAGCGACCGGGTGGTTGCTTGTCGGGTTGGAACCGATGATCAGGATCAGCCCGGCGTTCTCGACGTCATTGACCTGATTGCTGACCGCGCCCGAGCCCACGCCCTCGAGCAGGGCAGCCACGCTGGACGCATGGCACAGGCGGGTGCAGTGGTCCACGTTGTTGGAGCCAAATCCGGTCCGCACCAGCTTCTGGAACAGATAGGCCTCTTCGTTGCTGCCCTTGGCCGAGCCAAAGCCGGCCAGCGACTTGGCGCCATGCCGATCGCGCAGGTCGCGCAGCTTGCCTGCGGCAAGGTCCAGCGCCTCGTCCCAGTTCGCTTCGCGAAACACGGAACCCCAATTTGCCGGATCGGGCGTGATCGACGGGTCCTTGGGCACGCCGGCAATGCGAATCAGCGGCCGGGTCAGGCGCTGCGCATGGTGGGCGTAATCAAATCCGAAGCGGCCCTTGACGCACAGGCGGCTGTGATTGGCCGGACCGTCGCGACCATCGACGCTGACGATGCGGTTGTCCTTGACGTTATAGGTCAACAGGCAGCCGACGCCGCAAAACGGACACACCGAATCGATCTTCTTGTCCACCACCTGGGAACCGACCTGGGTCTTGGGCGCAAGCGCACCGGTCGGGCAGGCCTGCACGCATTCGCCACAGGCCACGCAGCTGCTGGTGCCCATGGCGTCGTCCAGGTCGAACACGATGGCGCTGTGTGAACCGCGCAGCGCATAGCCGATCACGTCATTGACCTGTTCTTCGCGGCAGGCGCGCACGCAGCGGTTGCACTGGATGCAGGCGTCCAGGTTGACCGCCATCGCCGGATGCGACAGGTCAGCTGCCGGCTGCGCGCGCCGCAGCGCCTTGAGCGCCGGACGCACCGCCACATCCATGCGTGCAGCCCAGTCGCTGAGTTCTCCATGCGGCTGGTCGCCCTGCGCATCGTTCCACTTGTAACCCTGCTCGGGCATGTCGGACAACAGCATTTCCAGCACCATCTGCTGGCTCTTGACGGCACGCGCGCTGTCGCTGTGCACCTCCATGCCGGCGCTGACGTTGCGACAGCAACTGGGCGCCAATGTGCGTTCGCCCTTGAGTTCGACCACGCAAGCACGGCAATTGCCGTCGGCGCGGTAGCCGTCCTTGTAGCAAAGGTGCGGTATGTCGACGCCTTGCCGCTTGGCGGCGTTCAGGATCGACTCGCCCTCGAACGCTTCGGCGGCATTGCCATTGAGCGTGAATTGGACGGTCTGCAAGGTGACTTCTGCCAGTTGGGCGGGCGCGTTCATTTAGCTGATCTCCTGCGCAAAATATTTCTGGACGCTGCGCACCGGGTTGGGCGCGGCCTGGCCCAGGCCGCAGATCGACGCGTCGACCATGACCTGGTTCAGGTCCTCCAGCGTGTCGTTGTCCCAGCGCGGCGCCTGCATCAAGCGCGCCGCCTTGGCGGTTCCGACCCGGCACGGCGTGCACTGGCCACAACTTTCATGTTCGAAAAACCGCATCATGTTGAGCGCCGCATCGCGCGCCTTGTCGTGCTGGCTGAGCACGATCACTGCGGCCGAACCGATGAAGCAGCCATGCGGCTGCAAGGTGTCGAAATCCAGCGGCAGATTGGCCAGGCTGGCCGGCAATATGCCACCCGACGCACCGCCGGGCAGATAGGCATACAGGGTGTGCCCCTCCAGCATGCCGCCACAGTATTCGTCCACCAGTTCCTGCACGCTGATGCCGGCCGGCGCAAGCTTGACGCCCGGCGCACGGACCCGACCACTGACGCTGAAGGAGCGCAGGCCCTTGCGGCCATTGCGGCCAAACCCCGCGAACCACTGGGGGCCCTTTTGGACAATGTCGCGCACCCAGTACAGGGTCTCGAAGTTGTGCTCGAGCGTGGACCGTCCGAAAAGTCCGACCTCGGCAATGTAGGGCGGGCGCATGCGCGGCTCGCCACGCTTGCCCTCGATGCTTTCGATCATGGCCGACTCCTCGCCACAGATATAGGCGCCGGCGCCACGGCGCAATTCGATCAGGGGCAGCGGAAACTGCGCGTCGGCGCGCAACTTGGCAAGCTCGGACTCCAGGATGGCGCGACAGCCGTGGTATTCATCGCGCAGGTAGATGTAGCAGGCGTCGATGCCAACCACCTGGGCCGCTACCAGCATGCCCTCAAGAAAGCGATGCGGATCGCGCTCCAGGTATGTGCGGTCCTTGAACGTACCGGGCTCGCCTTCGTCGATGTTGACCGCCATCACACGCGGCGCGGCATGCGCACGCACGATGCGCCACTTGCGCCCGGCCGGAAAACCTGCGCCGCCCAGGCCACGCAGGCCCGAGTTTTCCATTGCCTGAATGACCCGTTCCGCCTCCTGCTGACCGTCCATCAATGCCGCCGCCAATTGGTAACCACCCTGCGCGCGGTAGGCCTGCAGGCCCACAAAGGCGGGCGCCACTGCCGTATCGCTGGCACCCGAGGTCACGCTTGCCTCAGCCATCTGCGGTGCGTCGAAGTTGCCATCACCATTGGCTGGCGGATGCCCGGTGGCACCGGCCTGCACGGCTTGCAAGACAGTCTCGGGCCTGGCCTGGTGTACCGGGTTCTGATGCACAACCGCCACCGGCGCCTGCTCACAACGTCCAACGCACGGCGCCGCAATCACGCGCACATCGCCGCCCAGGATCTGCGGCAGTCGCGCCAGCAGTTGGTCTGCACCGGCCAGGGAGCAGCTCAGGCCATCACATACGCGCACCGTCAGCCCAGGCGCCGCCGCGTCGGACTTGATGACCTCGAAATGGTGATAGAAAGTGGCCACTTCGAAGACCTCTGCCATGCCGATCTTCATCTCACTGGCCAAGGCAACCAGATGGCGGTCATGCAGGCAGCGGTAGTTGTCGTTGAGCTTGTGCAGGAATTCAATCAGCAGGTCGCGCCGATGTCCGTCGACGGGTGGCGCACCCAGCAGTGCGCGAACCTCATCAAGCGCCTGGGCATCGACCTGACGCCCCTTGAGCTGGCGCTTGCGTCGAATGCGCTCGCGCATGTCGTCCACACTGCCCAAGGCAACAGCATCGGCAAAACGGGATGGATCAGGACTGCTCATGGCAACTCACGGTAACTGGCAACAAAGCCGGTAAAAAAAACGGGGGCACTGGACAAGCAGCCTGGCGCACTGCACTGGCGACGCCGCACCACGCAAGCAACTCCTGAATCGCAGGCTGTCGACCGGACAGGGCAAGGTCAACACATCGCCAGTCATCATGGTCGCAGCAGAAAATCCTGCCATCGCCTGCGCGACCCCATGCTTTCGAAGGCCGACCAAACGACCAGTATCGCCGGGCATTCCCTGACGGTCCAATTGAATTGCCACACCGGCCGATACATGCGCTGAATGCCCAATTCGAACCTGCAAGCGCCACCGTATGCAAGCACAGAGCCTGCCGGCAGACTGGCGAACTCAGGTCAGACTGCCGCTATTGGCCGCGACATGGTCGAGCCAACCCGATTGTTGTGCCATGGTGATGGCGGCCTCCAGAGTGCGCGATGGCTGCTCATTGGCCTGGACCATGAAACCGACCGGGGTCCGCATCTGCGGCTCGATCAAAGGCAGCGCTTCCAGGTCGCGGTGATTGCGAAAAGCAGCAACCAGGGCCCCCGGCATGATGCTGCACACTTCGCCATTGGCCGCGCTCAGTGCCAGCGTGACGATGGAGTTGGTTTCCATCACCGGACGCACCTGGACACCGGCTGCAGCAAACGCACCGTCCACCAATGTCCGGTTATGCATGTCCGGCGTCAGCAAGCACAGGGGTAGTTTCGCCGCTTGGGCCCAGGTGATGGCGGGGCCAAACGGCGACTGCTGATCGCCGCCCGAGGTGCTGCGCCGCAATAGAAAATAGTGTTCGGTGTACTGGGGCAACGAACGCAATCGCAGGCCCATTGTTTGGAGCCGGTCGGTATAGCCAAGCCCCAGGTCAAGGTCCAGGTTCTCCAGGCCGATCTCTATCTCCGGCGAACTGAGCGAAAGCACCGCCGGCGTGATACCGGGATATCGCGCGTGCAAGCGCGCCGCAAACCGCGCTGCGATCGGCATGGCCGTGGGAATCGAGCCTATGCGCAACGCTCCGCGCGGATCGTCGACGCCACTGTCCAGGTCCTGGCGCAGCAGTTCACGCTCATGCAACATGCGCCGGGCACTGGCCAACACACGCTGGCCCTCCGGCGACAAGCCGACATAGGTGCGACCGCGCACGACGATGGCGCAGCCAAACTCCTTTTCCATTGCCCGCAGGGCGTTGGACAGTGCTGGCTGGGTGATGTGGCAGGCCTGGGCCGCGCGTCCGAAATGCTTATGCTCGTCCAGCGCAACCAGGTATTTGAGCGAGCCGAGCAGGTTCATGGGCAGACCAATCAGCGCATGGCTCTCGGCCGCCGAGCCTCAGGTGTCCTTGGATATCTTGATCGAGGGGAACTTGGACGAAAAATCCTTGTTCTTGGCAGCGATCGACACCGCCACTTGCCGGGCGACCGCACGGTAAATGGCAGCCACCGCGCTATCCGGGTCGGCCACCACGGTCGGCTTGCCGCTGTCGGCCTGCAACCGGATCTGGATGTCCAAAGGCAGGGCACCCAGATAGTCCATGCCATATTCCCTGGCCATGTTCTTGCCGCCGTCGGCGCCGAAAATATGCTCGGAGTGTCCACATTCGCTGCACACATGCACCGCCATGTTCTCGACCACTCCCAGGATCGGCACGCCGACCTTCTGGAACATCTTGATGCCTTTTTTCGCATCGAGCAGGGCGATGTCCTGCGGCGTTGTCACGATGACCGCACCGGTCATTGGCACGCGCTGGGAGAGCGTCAACTGGATATCGCCGGTGCCCGGTGGCATGTCCACGATCAGGTAATCCAGCTCACGCCAGTTGGTCTGACGCAGCAGCTGCTCCAGCGCCTGGGTCGCCATCGGGCCACGCCAGATCATGGCCTCGTCTTGTGCCACCAGGAAGCCGATCGACATTACCTGCACGCCGTAGTTTTCCAGCGGCTCCATGGTCTTGCCATCTTCCGACTCGGGCTTGCCGCTGATGCCCAGCATCATCGGCACGCTGGGGCCGTAAATGTCGGCATCCAGGATTCCGACCGAAGCGCCTTCGGCAGCCAGGGCCAAGGCCAGATTCGCCGCGGTCGTGCTTTTGCCTACACCGCCCTTGCCCGACGCCACCGCAACGATGTTCTTGACATTGGGCATCAGCTGCACACCACGCTGGACCGCATGCGCAACAATTCTCATATTGACGTTGACCGACACGTTATCCACCCCGGGAACGGTTCGCGCCGCAGCCACCAGCGCTTTTCGAAAACCTGGAATCTGGCTCTTGCAGGGATAGCCGATCTCGACGTCGAAAGCGACGTCGCCATCCGACAGTGTCAGGTTCCGTATGGCACGCGTGGAGACGAAGTCAAGCCCGGTGTTCGGGTCGACGACCGACTGCAGCGCCTGCATCAACACCTGTTCTGTGACTGCCATGCATAGCTCCTGAAAATTGGTTTGCGCAAAGACGCTAGTCTAGCGAACCGGCGTTCGGGCTTGCCGGTGCAGGTTCTTTCGCCAACCCCAATTCATAATGTGACCATGTCCGACAGCCCAGCGGTGCAGCCGAAGACCGGTCTCCTGCTGACCGGCGGTGGTGCGCGTGCCGCCTACCAGGTCGGCGTGCTCGAGGCCATCGCCGATATCCGGATCGCGTGTGCCGATCGGGCGACAAGCAACCCCTTCCCGGTGATCACCGGCACATCGGCCGGAGCGATCAATGCCGCAGCGCTGGCCTGCGGCGCCGATGACTTTGACGCCGCAGTGAGGGGCATGGTTGATGTCTGGAAGAATTTTCATGCCGGCCAGGTCTATCGCGCCGATTCGATCGGCATGTTGCGCACCGGAGCCAGCTGGCTGACCCTGATGTCGATCGGCTGGGTACTGGCGCGCTGGCGCAAACTCAAGCCGCGCTCCCTGCTGGACAATGCGCCGCTGCTCGACCTGCTGCAAGCCTTGGTTCCGCTGGAAAAAATGCATGGATTGGTGGCCAACGGCACTGTGCATGCCCTGGCAGTGACCGCATCGAGCTACAGTTCGGGCGAGCATGTGACCTTCTTCGAAGGCGCCGACAGCATCCGGCAATGGACGCGCTCGCAGCGCTTTGGCATTCGCCAGCAGATCAGCCACCAGCACTTGCTGGCCTCGTCGGCGATTCCCTTTGTGTTTCCTGCCAAGGCCTTGTCCGTGCATGGGCATGACGAGTATTTTGGCGATGGTTCGATGCGACAGTCCGCACCGGTCGCCGCGGCCATACATCTGGGGGCCAACCGCATCTTGGTGGTTGGCGCGGGGCGTCTGCACGAACCCAAGCTCGACACCATCGGGGCAAAGGCCAACAAATATCCCACTCTGGCACAAATCGCCGGCCATACGCTGTCCAATATTTTTCTCGACGCACTGGCGGTCGATGTCGAGCGGGTGCGCCGGATCAATCACACGATTGGCCTGGTCCCGCCCGAGGCCCGAGACGCCAGTGGTCTGCGGCCAATCGACTTGCTGGTGATCTCGCCGTCCGAACGCATCGATGCCGTGGCCGCGCAACATGTTGCCGACCTTCCCAGGCCAGTTCGGGCATTGCTCAGCGGCGTAGGCGTCACATCCGACAAAAGCGATTTTCGCGGCGCTGCGCTGGCCAGTTACCTGCTGTTCGAACCCGCATTTACCCAGGAATTAATGGCTTTGGGTCATTCCGACACCATGCGCCAACGCGCCGACGTGATCCGATTTTTTGACTGGATCGACCCTTGCCCTGCGCCCGGTGCAATCAGGGAGGCGGGGCAAGCGCCGCTGGTGGAGCGTCGGCGCGACCCGCTGCGGCTGCGCTGAACGTCTGGCCAGCTACCTGCGCCGACTAAAATCGGCCGCTCCCGGCCTTGCCGGCCGAATCTCTTCCAGACCTGCCCGATGCCACGCCAACTTTTTGTCACAACCGCCTTGCCGTACGCCAATGCCAAGTTTCATCTCGGCCACATCATGGAGTACATCCAGGCCGACATATGGGTGCGGCACCAGCGCATGCAGGGCCACGCGGTAGATTTCGTCTGCGCCGACGACGCGCATGGCGCGCCCATCATGATCGCGGCCGAAAAGGCGGGCAAGACGCCCCAACAGTTCGTTGCCGACATCGCGTCAGGGCGCAAGGCCTACCTGGACGGGTTTCACATCGCGTTTGACAACTGGCACTCGACCGACGCGCCCGAGAACCATGCGCTGGCACAGCAGATCTATCGCGAACTGCGCGACAACCCCGACGGCTCGCTGATCACCAGCAAGACAATCGAGCAGTTCTTCGACCCGGACAAGAACATGTTCCTGCCGGATCGCTTCATCAAGGGTGAATGTCCGCGCTGCCATTCGAAGGACCAGTACGGCGACAACTGCGAGGTCTGTGGCGCCGTCTACGCGCCGACCGACCTGATTGCGCCCTACTCTGCGCTGTCGGGGGCGACGCCGGTACTCAAGAGCTCGGAGCACTTCTTCTTCAAGTTGTCGGACCCGCGCTGCGTCGCCTTCCTGCAGCGCTGGACCCAGGATGGCCGCTTGCAGCCCGAAGTTGCCAATAAGGTCAAGGAATGGTTTTCCAGCCGCAAAAATGCCGATGGCAGCACCAGTGAAGGCCTGGGCGACTGGGACATCAGCCGCGACGCGCCCTATTTCGGCATCGAGATTCCGGATGCGCCGGGCAAGTATTTCTATGTCTGGCTGGACGCTCCGATCGGATACCTGGCGTCGCTGAAAAACCTGATCGAACGCCGGGGCCAGGACTATGAAGCCTATATGGCCAACCCGGAGCTGGAGCAGTACCACTTCATCGGCAAGGACATCGTCACCTTCCATACCCTGTTCTGGCCAGCGACCTTGCATTTCAGCGGCCGCAAGACGCCCGACAACATCTTCGTGCATGGTTTCCTGACCGTGAACAACGGCGAAAAGATGAGCAAGAGCCGGGGCACGGGATTGGACCCGCTGAAGTACCTGAGCCTGGGCATGAACCCGCAATGGCTGCGCTACTATCTCGCCGCCAAGCTGAACGGGCGCAACGAGGACATCGATTTCAACGCCGAGGACTTCATGCTGCGGGTGAACTCCGAGCTGGTCGGCAAGTTCGTCAACATAGCTAGCCGGGCAGCGGGCTTCGTTCACAGGCATTTTGATGCCCGCCTGACCGACGTTGCCAGCGACGCAGCCGCTGGTGACCACCAGGCCCTGGTGGCCCAGGTACGGGATGCGGCTGCGCAATTGCAAAAGCGCTACGAGGATCGCAACTGTCTGCAGGCCATGATCGAGATCATGCGCCTGGCCGACGTGGTCAACGGCTATTGGAACGATCAGCAACCCTGGGCGCTGCCCAAGAAGGCCGCGGCCGAACCCGATGCCGCGGAGCGCTACATGCAACGCCTGCACCAGGTCTGCAGCGCGACGCTGGAGGCGTTTCGCATGCTGACCGTCTATCTGACACCCATCCTGCCGGCGCTCTCGGCCGACGTGGAAAAGTTCTTGCTGGCGCCTTGCTCCAGATGGTCGGACGTGGAGCAGCCGTTGGGCCAGGGACATGCAATTGCACCCTACCAGCATCTGATGCAGCGGGTCGAAGCGCAGCAACTCGAAGCTCTGTTCGAACCGCCTGCAGAGGTCGTTGCGCAAGCGGTCCTGCCGGGCGGCGAGGCCATCGCTCCGGTCATCGGCATCGACGATTTCGCCAATGTCGACCTGCGGATCGCCCGGATCGTGGCCTGTGAAACTGTCGATGGCTCGACCAAATTGTTGCGCCTGACCCTGGATGTTGGCGAGGCAGGTACGCGCAATGTCCTGTCCGGCATCGCCGCCAGCTATCGACCCGAACAGCTGGTTGGCAAGATGACGGTGGTGGTGGCCAACCTGGCGCCGCGCAAAATGAAGTTTGGCGTCAGCGATGGCATGGTACTGGCCGCCAGCCACGCCGACGAAAAGGCGAATCCCGGCATCTACCTGCTCGAACCGTTTACAGGGGCGCAGGCCGGGTTACGAGTGCGTTGACGGCTTGCGGGTCGTACAAGTCGACGCGGGCACGCCCCGCCTTCTTGGCGCAATACAGCGCACTGTCGGCCTGCAGCAGCAAGGTGGCCCGGGACTCTTCAGGTGTGCCCACCATGCTGGCAACGCCGATGCTGATGGTTAAAAACTGCGACACCGGTGAATCCGCATGGGGTATACGGGCTCCGTCCAGCTGGCGCAAACAGCCTTCTGCGATCGCCATCGCCTCCTGCATCTCGGTGCCTGGCAACAAAATGGCAAACTCCTCGCCGCCATAGCGCGCCACGATCTCGCCGGAGCGCTTGGCACACATGACAAGAATCCGCGCCACCTGGCGCAGGCATTCGTCCCCG
>JBBKVW010000425.1:0-2605 GCA_037968655.1 Burkholderiaceae bacterium | reverse complement strand
CCCAGGGCGATCCCGGACGCGACATACTGACGCAGCAAGTAGAACTCGATGCCGACCTGATCGTGATCGGCAAACACGGTGCCGGCAGGAGCGGCGAACTGCTGTTGGGCAGCGTCACGCAGGAGGTGCTGGGTCAGGCCCACTGCGACCTGCTGGTCACGCCATGCTGAAGGCGGCAACGCCTGCTGCCGCGCCCAAACCATCGCGCGCGCCCCGCGGCCGCGCCACAGAACCGCTGAAGATCGACCTTGCACTGCAAGGTGGCGGATCGCATGGTGCCTTCACCTGGGGCGTGCTGGACCGTCTGCTGGAGGAAGAGCGGCTGGAGATTGCAGCCATCAGCGGCACCAGCGCCGGCGCGATGAATGCCGTTGCCCTGGCTGCCGGTCTGATGGACGGCGGGCGCCTGGGTGCGCGCCGGGTGCTGCGCCAGTTCTGGCGGCGCGTCGCCGAACTGTCGCCGTTTCACTACCTGCAGGCCGGTCCGCTGGGCGCCGCTTTCGGCCCTGCCGGCGCCTGGGTGGCCCCCTGGCTGGAGCCGTTTGCCCAGGCGGCCACGCAATGGAGCCAGCGCTTCTCGCCCTATCAGTTCAACCCCTTGAATCTCAATCCGCTGCGCGACATCCTGTCGGACACGGTCGATTTCGAGCGCGTGCGCCGCTGCACCAAGTCGCAGCTGTTCATCGCCGCGACCCATGTCCGCACCGGCGGCTTGCGGGTATTCGAGCAAAGCCAGCTAAGCGCCGATGTAGTGCTGGCCTCGGCCTGTTTGCCGCTGCTGTTTCAGGCAGTGGAGATCGACGGTGAAGCCTATTGGGATGGCGGATATGCCGGCAATCCATCGCTGATGCCGCTGATCACCGACAGCCCTGCCGACGACCTGCTGCTGGTGCAGATCAACCCGGTGCAACGCGATGAAATGCCGACCAGCGCCAATGCAATACTGGAGCGCATCAACGAAGTCAGCTTCAACACCAGCCTGCTCAAGGAGTTGCGCAGCATTGCATTGATGCAGCAATTGATAGGCAGCCAGCGCAAAGGCGCTCGACAGCAAAAACCGGCACTGCGGCTGGCCCTGCACCAGCGGCTCGCGACCTTGCGCGTGCATATGCTGGACGGTGGCGCGGCGTTGGGACCGCTGGGTGCCAGCAGCAAGTCCAATACCCAATGGTCGTTTCTGCTGCGCTTGCATGCAATGGGCCGCGAAGCAGCAGAACAATGGCTGGCCCAGCACGGCGCAGCGCTGGGGCACCACAGCAGTTTCGATCTCAACCAGGTGTTGGGGCCCTGACACCCGGCAGGCCGGCCAGCCGGCAGATTGCGGCGTCCGCGATCGGACACCATGTGCGCGCGGGCAAACTGGGTATGCTGTCATGACCCAGGGCATGCAAGCACTGCGCAACCGGTATTGCGGCGCAAGCCACTGCCTGGACTGCCAACACCCAATTCCCAGTACGAAAACGAAAGGATCCCGCAATGAACAAGACCACCAAGTCCAAGGCCGCTACCCCCGTTGCCACCGACTCCGGCCACGACGCAGTCGAACAGCCCACAAAGTTGCTGGCCGCCAAGGCTGACAAGGCCGTCGGCAGCGCCAAGGCCACAGCTGGCGATGGCAAAAAACAGGCCCGGCGTCTGGTGCGCAAGGCAAAGGATGAAGCCGGCGAACTGGCGGTACAGGTACGCAAACAGGTCAGCAGCACCGAGAAGGCGGCACAGGCCAGGATCAAGGCGGTCGTCAAACAGATCTCGGCTGCCGTCAAGTCGGCCAAGCGCACGGCGCGCAAGGCTGCAGCGAACGCGCAACGCAAGTTGGCTAGCTTGAGCAAGACCCTGGACCGGGCCGCCAAGGACGCCAAGAAAGCAGTCAAGCGCAGCAGCACGCAGGCGCGTGCGACGGTGCGCAGTGCGGCAGCAGATACACGCAAGGCGGCCCGGCGCACCACGCTGGCGGTCGACGACGCAGCACAGGCGGCAGCCCGCGCCGCCAAGCGTTCATTGGCTGCGCGCAAAGGCGCAGCCACAAGGGCGACGCGCAAGCTCGAAGCTCAGGCGCCGGCAGCGAAAAAGACCGCGCGCAAGGCCAAGGCCTGAGGCTTTCGCTGCGCTTTCACTGCCGCACGGAGCAAAAGTTGATCCGTCCCTATTCGAAGTCGTCGACCCCGATCACCTTGTCGGCAGCCAGCAGGTAAGCCAGCGCCGCTGCCGGGTCGCGCGATTGCGCAGCGGCCTGCTCCAGTGAATCGGTGCGGCGCAGCACCTTGTTGAGCTCGACCGTCTCATCGCCCAGCGCATCGGCCATTTCCAGCGCCAGCATCAGATCGCGCAGACCACCGTCGGCCGGCATGCCGATGTCCGGGCACAGGCGCGCCACCAGCGCGGGCTGCTCGCGCAGCGCATCGGACAATGCGATCAGGTCGCGGTCGCGCAGCGGCGCCAGCTGGCGCGTACCATGCAGCAGCAACGGGGCAACCATGCGCAGTGCCGTTGACGGCATGTTCGCAACCAGATCACGCAGCGTCGTCGCCGCCAGGTAGAGTTGCACCCGGATCGCGGCACGGGCAAACGGCAGCATGGCCGCGTCGCCCTCGACCTGGTAGCGCCA
>JBBKVW010000424.1:0-17001 GCA_037968655.1 Burkholderiaceae bacterium | reverse complement strand
GGCGAGGGCCTGGTCGTGGCGGCGCGGGCTCTGGACCGTCGGGCGGTAGCGGTGGCGGAGGTGGCGGCGGCAATAAGCGTCGCGGGGGGCGCGGACGTTAGTGTCGTGTCCACCCGTATGCAATGTCCCAGTGCGGCATGGGCAAATGCCTTTCGTGGTCGCGCTAAAATGATGGGCTTTGCCCAAGTGGCCAACCATCAAGTTCAACTTATTAGAAACTCAGCATGACAATCGAACGCACTCTTTCCATCATCATGCCTGACGCGGTCGCCAAGAACGTGATCGGGCAGATTTACGCCCGTTTTGAAGCAGCCGGTCTGAAGGTCGTTGCAGCCCGCATGGCCCGCCTCTCGCGTGCTGATGCCGAGGCTTTCTACGGTGTGCACAAGGATCGTCCATTTTTCAACGATCTGGTCAGCTTCATGATCTCCGGTCCGGTCATGATCCAGGCGCTGGAAGGCGAAAACGCCGTCATCAAGAACCGCGACCTGATGGGCGCAACCGACCCCAAGAAAGCGGCACCCGGAACGATCCGCGCCGATTTTGCCGACAGCATCGATGCCAATGCAGTGCATGGCTCTGACGCTGCGGAAACAGCCGCCGTCGAATTGGCGTTCTTCTTTCCGGCGATGAACGTCTACAGCCGGTAAGCCAGTCCATGTTGGCCAACCTGCTCGAATACGACCTCGAGGGTTTGGCCGCTTTCTGTGAGCGTCTGGGCGAGAAACGCTTTCGCGCGACGCAGCTTTTTCGCTGGATACATCAGAAGGGCGCCGCCAGCTTCGACGACATGAGCGACCTGGCCCGGCCTTTGCGCGAGAAACTGCGTGATGTAGCAACGGTGCAGGGTCTCGCGGTCAGTGCCGAGCATCGGTCGGCCGATGGGACGATCAAGTGGTTGTTTGACGTGGGCGGTGGCGATGCCGTCGAAGCGGTTTTCATTCCCGAATCGGACCGTGGCACCCTGTGTATCTCTTCGCAGGCCGGTTGCGCCGTCGGATGCCGCTTCTGCTCGACTGGGCATCAGGGTTTCAGCCGCAATCTGAGCACCGGCGAGATCGTCGCCCAATTGTGGTTTGCCGAGCACTTCCTGCGCCGCCTTCTGCAACGCGACGAGCGCGTGATCAGCAATGTCGTGATGATGGGTATGGGCGAACCACTGCAGAACTACGCGGCCTTGGTGCCAGCCTTGCGCGTGATGCTCGATGACCATGCCTATGGTTTGTCGCGGCGCCGCGTGACGGTGTCCACTTCGGGCGTCGTTCCGATGATGGAGCGGCTGGGACGGGATTGTCCGGTTGCGCTTGCGGTCTCGCTGCACGCACCCACCGACGCTCTGCGCGAAAACCTGGTGCCACTCAATCGGAAATATCCGCTGCGCGAACTGATGCAGAGCTGTGTGGACTACCTGGCGCATGCGCCGCGTGATTTCATTACTTTTGAGTACTGCATGATCGACGGTGTCAATGACCAGCCGGAGCAAGCGCATGCGCTGGTGGAACTGGTGCGCTCTTTTGGTGACCGGCCAAACTGGTGCAAGTTCAACCTGATACCGTTCAACCCGTTTCCGGCGTCCGGCCTGAGCGGCTCACCGGCCGAGCGAATCACCGCATTTGCCCGTGTGCTGATCGATGCCGGTCTGGTCACGACGACCCGCAAGACCCGCGGCGACGACATTGATGCTGCTTGTGGTCAATTGGCTGGCGACGTGCGCGATCGCACCCGTGTGGCCGGCCGGATTGCGCAGCAACGCACAATCATGCTCAAGCCCATGGCGCGGGACGCCAAGCATATATAGGAGCATTGCGCCATGGCTACTTTCAAACAATGGAGCTCCAACTGGATGCGCAGTGCCTGCGGACTGGCGCTGGCATTGACCTGCCTGCAACTGGTGTCGTGTGCAGCCCCAGGCGCCGGTGGTGAAAATGCGCCGCGCCGCGATCTGGTGACGGCCTCCGACGAGCCTGAAGCGCGCACTCGCGCCCGAATCCGCCTGGAATTGGCGGTCGGCTATTTCGAGCAGGGGCAGACCACGATCGCGCTGGACGAACTCAAGCTTGCCTTGTTGGCCGACCCCAACTTTGGCGACGCCTACAACTTGCGCGGCCTGGTCTATATGCGCCTGAAGGACTTGCCTCTGGCCGAATCGAGCTTTCGCCGGGCCTTGGCGCTCAAACCAGGCGATGCCAACACCCTGCACAACCTGGCCTGGCTGATGTGCCAACAGGATCGCCACGCGGAGTCAATGCAGTTTTTTGGCCAGGCATTGGCTGATCCCGCCTATGGCGATCGCGCCAAGACCTTTTTGGCGCGGGGCATGTGCCAGATTCGGGCCAAGCGGCCAGCCGAAGCCGAGGAAAGCCTGCTGCAGTCGTTTCAGCTCGATGCCGGCAATCCGATCACTGAATACAACCTTGCACTGTTGCTGTTGCAGCGTGGCGACCTGGTCCGCTCCCAGTTCTACATCCGCCGGCTCAACAACAGCGAATGGGCCAATTCGGAATCCCTGTGGCTGGGCATCAAGATAGAGCGCAGGCTGGGCAACGTCGACGCGATGGAACAACTAGCCGTGCCATTGCGCCGGCGATTTGCCCAGTCGCGTGAACTGGGACTGTACGAGCGAGGGGCATTCAATGAGTGAGTTGGACCGGGAGGCGCCTGCGCTGAATTTTGCAGATGCTGTATCCGAAATCAGCGCTGGCGCGATCTTGCGCCAGGCAAGAGAGGCCGCTGGCGTGCATATTGGCGCGCTGGCAGTGGCACTGAAAGTGCCGGTCAAGAAGCTCGAGGCACTGGAGGCGGGTGATCTGGAGCAACTTCCCGATGCGGTTTTTGCGCGTGCTCTGGCCGCTACGGTGTGCCGCACCCTGAAGATAGACCCAGAGCCTGTCATGAGCCGCTTGCCGCAACTGCAGGCGCCACCTTTGCATGCGGGGTCTCAGGAAATTCCGGTGCGCCTGGACAATAGTGGCAGAGGCATGCGACCTTTTTTTCTTGGCGGCCTGCCGCGATCGATTCTCTACCTGACAGGCGTATTGCTGCTCGGCGCGTTGGTTGTGACGCTGTTGCCCTCTTTGCAGATATCGGGCGACAAGCCGCAAGGGGAGACCGCGGACGGAGTAACAGTTCGCACGGTTCCCAACCTGGTCACGAACAATCCGTCTGCAGTTGATGCCACGGTTGCGACTGCGGATACGCAGGCATCGCCAACTGCTCCTGTTGCCGCCGATGCCGCGGCCGGTCCGGCGGCGACCACTGCCGGCTTGTCGCAGGCGGCTGCATCGGCTGCAGAGGCCAGCACTGCACTGACAGCCGCACAGGTAAGTGCCGGAGTTGACAACGGCGCGACAGCGGTGTTCAACTCCCGAGAGCAATCCTGGGTGCAGGTCGTGGACGCGGCGAGCTTGGTGCATTTGCGCAAGACCCTGGACCCAGGCGAGTCGGTCCGTATCAATGGCACCTTGCCGCTGTCGGTCGTGATCGGGCGGGCCAATGCGATCGATGTGATCGTGCGCGGCAAGCCATTCGACCTTGACGCAGTTTCCAAAGACAACGTTGCCCGATTCCAGATCAAGTAATGCACGTGCAAGCCATCCAACCCATCTTGATGACCCGACGCAACACGCGCCAGGCCCGTGTTGCATGGGGTGCGCGCGTGGTGACCGTCGGTGGCGATGCACCAGTACGTGTGCAGTCCATGACCAATACGGACACGGCAGATGTGATCGGGACAGCCATTCAGGTCAAGGCGCTTGCGCTGGCCGGTTCCGAGATGGTCCGCATCACCGTGAATACGCCTGAGGCCGCGCAGGCCGTGGCGCCAATTCGCGAACAGCTCGACCGCATGGGCATCGATGTGCCGTTGATCGGCGATTTTCACTACAACGGCCATCGCCTGTTGACCGACTTTCCTGACTGCGCGCAGGCCCTGTCCAAGTACCGCATCAATCCGGGCAACGTGGGCAAGGGTGACAAGCACGACCGTCAGTTCGGTCAGATGATCGAAGCGGCGATGCGCTGGGACAAGCCGGTTCGCATCGGAGTCAACTGGGGTAGCCTGGACCAGGAATTGCTGGCCCGCCTGATGGACGAGAACGGTGCGCGCCAGGTTCCGTGGGATGCCAAGTCGGTGATGTACGAGGCCCTGATCCAGTCTGCCTTGGGATCGGCGTCGCTGGCGCGCGACATGGGAATGCAGGCCGACCAGATCATGCTGTCATGCAAGGTGAGTGGCGTGCAGGACCTGATCGCAGTCTATCGCGCGCTGGCAAGCCGCTGCGACTATGCCCTGCATCTCGGCTTGACCGAGGCCGGCATGGGCGCCAAGGGCGTGGTAGCGTCCACGGCTGCCTTGGCCATCCTGTTGCAAGAGGGCATTGGCGACACCATTCGCGTCTCCTTGACGCCGGCGCCTGGCGAGGCGCGTACCCAGGAAGTCGTGGTGGCCTCAGAGATACTGCAGGCCCTGGGTGTGCGGTGCTTCGTTCCCAGTGTCACTGCATGCCCTGGCTGCGGCCGTACCACCAGCACCACGTTTCAGGAGCTGACCCAGCAAATTGACGAGTTCCTGCGGGCCCAGATGCCGGTGTGGCGCGAACAATACCCAGGGGTTGAAAAGCTCAAGGTCGCGGTCATGGGCTGCATCGTCAACGGCCCCGGCGAGAGCAAACATGCCGACATTGGTATCAGCCTTCCGGGTACCGGTGAGGCGCCCGCCGCGCCGGTCTTCATTGATGGCGAAAAGCGCATGACCCTGCGTGGCGACAGCATCGCGCGTGACTTCCAGGATGTGGTGGAAAACTATATTGAACAACGATTTGGTGGCCGGGTCCAAGCGACCGCACCTGAGTGAGCATTTCCAGCATGGCTGATTCAAAGTCGCTGACAGGCGCGCGCAAGCTTGACGCAGTCAAGGGCATGAACGACATCCTGCCACCCGAGTCGGCGCAGTGGGAGTGGTTCGAGCACCATGTCCGCGACGTGATGGGCAGCTATGCCTATGCGAGTATTCGCACGCCAATCGTCGAACACACCCAATTGTTCGTCAAGGGAACAGGCGAGACGACCGACATAGTCGAGAAGGAGATGTATTCTTTCGAAGATCGGCTCAACGGCGAACACCTGACACTGCGGCCGGAGAACACGCCAGGCGTGGTGCGCGCCGCGATCGAGCACAACCTCACCTACGACGGGGGCAAGCGGCTGTATTACGTCGGCCCCATGTTCCGCCACGAGAGACCGCAGCGCGGTCGCTATCGCCAGTTTTACCAAGTTGGTGCCGAAGCCCTCGGTTTTGCAGGGGCGGAGGTCGACGCCGAGTTGATCGTGCTGGCCTCGCATTTGCTCGAGCGCCTGGGCCTGGCGGCCGTGCGGGTCGAACTCAATAGCCTGGGATTGCCGGCTGAGCGCCAACAACATCGGCAGGCATTGATCGCATATCTGGAGCGTCATGTGGACTTGCTGGACGCCGACGCACGCCGCCGACTGCATACCAATCCGCTGCGCATCCTGGATACCAAGAACCCTGCGATGCAGGACATGGTCGCGCAAGCGCCGCATTTGCTGGGGTTCCTTGGCGATGCGTCGCTGCAGCATTTTGAAACTGTCCAAGCCCTGCTGACCGTGTGCGGCGTCCCATGGAGCATCAATCCGCGTGCGGTGCGTGGTCTGGACTACTACAGCCATACAGTGTTCGAGTTCATCACTGACGAGTTGGGCGCCCAGGGCACACTGTGTGGTGGCGGTCGTTACGACGGCCTTTTCGAGGTGCTTGGCGGCAAGCCGACGCCAGCGGTTGGCTGGGGCATGGGCATTGAGCGGGTACTGGAACTGGTGCGCGTGCGCGGACAGGCTGCACAAATGACGCCACCGGACGCCTACGCGGTGATTCCCGATGCAATTCATCTTGCGCAGGCGTTCGAGACCGTGTTCGCATTGCGCCGTGCCGGCGTGCGGATCCAGATGCATGCCGGCGCCCAGAGTGGCATTGCCAGCATGAAATCGCAATTCAAGCGCGCCGATGGCAGTGGCGCACGTTTTGCCCTGGTGTTTGGTGCGCAGGAGGTGCAGCAGGGCCAGGTGATCGTCAAGTCTTTGCGCGACGGTCAGGGTGCACAAGTTCTGCAGCCACTTGCAAGCGTGCCTGCATGGGCTGCAACCCTACAATCGCCCACTTAATCGAAGACACGTCATGGCAAATCAACTCGACCTCGAAGAACAAGAACAACTCGACCAGATCAAGCACTTCTGGAAGCAGTACGGCAATCTGATCACCTGGGTGCTGATTGCCATCCTGGGCGCATACGCGGGTTGGAATGGCTACCAATATTGGCAGCGCAACCAGTCGGCCCAGGCTGCGGCCCTGTTCGACGAACTGGAACGCCTGGCCGCGCAGGGGGACGCGGCAAAAGTGCAGCGCGCCTTCACCGACATGAAGGACAAGTTCTCTGGCACCGCTTTTGCCATGCAAGGTGGATTGTTGAGTGCCAAATTGCAGCAGGAAGCCGGGAAAACGGACGACGCCAAGGCCACTTTGGCATGGGTTGCGGACAAGGGTTCCGACCCCGCCTACCAGGCGATCGCGCGCTTGCGGCTGGCCGGCCTGCTGGCCCAGGCCAAGGATTTTGCCGGCGCCATGGCCCAGCTTGATGCCAGCTTCCCACCGCAATACCAGGCTTTGGTGGCCGATCGCAAGGGCGATATTCTGATGCTGCAGGACAAGGCGGGCGAAGCGCGCAGCCAGTACCAGAAGGCCTATGCCGGGTTGGATGAACGCACGGAGTACCGCAAACTCGTCGAGATCAAGCTGACAGCACTGGGTGCCGACCCGCGTCCGGCCAGCGGTGGCGCCGAAGGCGTTGCGACGACAGCCGCGACGGAGGTCAAGAAATGAAGAATTGTTGTGATGCAAGGATGCGTGTATTGCGCTGGATCGCAAGCCTGGGACTGGTGGCGCTGATAGCAGCTTGCGCTGGCGGAGCGGAAAAGCCGAAGCCGGCCGAACTCAGCCCGAATGCTGCACTGATCAGTGTTCGCCAGGCCTGGAGTGCCAAGATCGGCCCGGTACGCTATCCGCTGGATATCAATGTCAGCGGTGCTGCCGTCACGTTGGCCGGTACGGATGGCACCATTGCGTCCATCGATGGCGGCTCAGGTGCGGACCTATGGCGTACCGCGCTGGGCTCGGAGATTGGCGGAGGTGTCGGTAGCGATGGGCGCTATGCCGCGGTCGTGACCCGCAGCAACGACCTGGTCGTGCTTGAGCGCGGGCGTGAAGTCTGGCGCGAGAAGCTGGGCGCCCTGAGTTTCACCGCGCCACTGGTGGCTGGTGAACGGGTGTTCGCGATGACGGCTGACCGTGTGATCAGCGCCTACGACGCACGGTCGGGCAGACGCCTGTGGACCTATGCGCGCCAGGGCGATTTTCCATTGGCGCTGCGCCAGTCGAGTGTGATGCTGGCCGTGGGCGACACCCTGGTGGTCGGCATTTCCGGTCGTCTCGTGGGCATCAATCCGCTGAACGGCTCCGTACGCTGGGAGTCGCCGATCGCTACCGCTCGCGGCACCAATGACGTCGAGCGTCTGGTTGATCTGGTTGGACGCGTCAGCCGCGACGGCAACATTGTTTGCGCGCGTGCCTTCCAGGCTGCGATTGGCTGTGTGGACGCAAGCCGTGGCAATCTGTTGTGGTCCAAACCGGCGGCCGGCGCCGATGGCATCCATGGCGACGGCGATCTGGTATTTGGCACTGAAAGCGATGGCAAGGTGATCGCCTTGCAGCGTTCCAGCGGCGAGCGTGCCTGGACCTCGGAGCGGCTCAAGTACCGCGGGCTGACTGCCCCCCTTGCCATCGGTCGCTCAGTGGCCGTCGGCGATGCGACCGGTCTGGTGCATTTCCTGTCGCGTCAGGACGGTAGCCAGTTGACCCGCGTGTCTACCGACGGTTCGCCCATCGTGGCAGCGCCAGTCGTGGTGGGCAACACGCTGGTGGTGGTGACCCAAAACGGTGGCGTTTTCGGTTTCCGGCCTGACTAGCCCGCGATACAGGCCTGGGCAACAGCATGAAACCGGTAATAGCCCTGGTCGGAAGACCGAACGTGGGCAAGTCGACGCTGTTCAATCGGCTGACAAAGACCCGCGACGCCATCGTGGCCGACTTCGCTGGATTGACGCGCGACCGTCACTACGGCAAGGGACAACACGCAAAAGTCGAATTCATCGTCGTTGACACCGGCGGTTTCGAGCCCGATGCCGCAGACGGCGTTGTGCGCGAGATGGGCAAGCAGACCCGTCAGGCGGTTGCCGAGGCTGATCTGGTCCTTTTCATCGTCGACGCGCGCGACGGATTGTCGGCGCAGGACCACGATATCGCCGTATTTCTCCGCCGTCTCGGCAAGACCTGCCTGTTGGTGGCCAACAAGGCCGAGGGCATGACAGACGGCAGTCGCCTGGCCGAGTTTTTCGAGCTCGGGCTGGGCGCGGTGCACGCCGTGTCGGCGTCGCATGGGCAGGGCTTGCGTCCTGTGCTTGATCTGGCCCTGGCGCCTTATGTGGCTGCCCAGGCCGATGCGATCGATGAAGACAGCGCGAGCGGCGCGATCAAGCTGGCGGTTGCCGGACGGCCCAACGTTGGCAAGTCCACGCTGATCAACACCTGGCTGGGAGAAGAGCGCCTGGTGGCGTTTGACCAACCCGGAACGACGCGCGATGCGATCGTGGTGCCGTTCGAGCGCCATGGCCAGCGCTTCGATCTGATCGACACAGCTGGCCTGCGCCGGCGTGGCAAGGTGTTCGAGGCGATCGAGAAGTTTTCCGTCGTCAAGACCTTGCAGGCCATCGAATCCGCCAATGTGGTGCTGCTGTTGATCGATGCGATGCAGGGCGTGACCGATCAGGACGCGCATATTGCCGGCTACATCCTGGAAAGCGGTCGAGCGGTGGTGGTTGCGATCAACAAATGGGATGCTGTGGACGAGTACCAGCGCGAGTTGGTCAAGCGTTCTGTCGAAACCAGATTACCGTTTCTGAAGTTTGCGTCATTGCACCTGATTTCGGCCCGTAAGCGTCAGGGTCTGGGTCCGCTGTGGACCTCGATTGCGCAAGCACATAAGGCCGCCAACTGCAAGATGTCCACGCCGATCCTGACTCGCCTGCTGCTTGAAGCCGTGCAGTTTCAAAGTCCGAAGCGGGTCGGCATGTTCAGGCCGAAGTTGCGCTATGCCCATCAAGGCGGAATGAATCCGCCGGTGATCGTGGTCCATGGCAATTCGCTCGAGCATGTGACCGATGCTTACAAACGATTTCTGGAAGGGCGCTTTCGCAAGGAGTTCAACCTGGTCGGCACGCCGATGCGCATTGAAATGAAGACATCGGCCAATCCTTATGCTGACAAGGGCAAGGACTGAGGGCCTGCAGCGCAGCTTGTGGGCACTTTAAGCACCAGTTGACACGCAGGTCCAATGGTGTATGCACTGGCCCCAGCTAGCTGCCCTGTGGTATCGTTCCCACCTTCTTTTCACGTATTGAACACGGAGAATATCGTGAGCAACAAAGGTCAACTTCTGCAGGACCCGTTCTTGAACGCCCTGCGTCGGGAACACATCCCGGTCTCTATTTATCTGGTCAACGGAATCAAGCTGCAGGGGCAGATCGAGTCATTCGATCAATATGTTGTGCTGCTGCGCAACACTGTCACGCAAATGGTCTACAAGCATGCCATCTCGACCATCGTGCCGGGGCGCGCTGTCAACTTCTCCGTATCCGAAGCCGGCGACTCTCCCGCCGCCGCCTGAGCCGGCTCGCTTGCCGGTTCAGCCAACAATGTTTTACTGACCCCTCCGTTCGTCTGAACCGCAGTTTGTCCACGCATCCTGAAACTACTGGCGCAGCCACCATATTGGTCGGCGTGGACCTGGGACTTCCGCATTTCGATGGTGCACTGGAGGAACTCGGTCAACTGGCTGCCACTGCCGGGCTGGACCCTGTCGCACGTGTAACGTGCAAGCGCCGGGCGCCAGATGCTGCATTGTTCCTGGGAAGTGGCAAGGCCGATGAGATAAAGCAACTGGCACTGCAGGTTGGCGCCAGCGAAATACTGTTCGACCAGAGCTTGAGTCCGGCGCAACAGCGCAATCTGGAGCGCTATCTGGAAATGCCGGTCAACGACCGGACCTTGCTGATTCTTGAGATCTTTGCCCAGCGCGCACGCAGTCACGAGGGCAAGCTGCAGGTGGAACTGGCGCGACTGCAATATTTGAGTACGCGCCTGGTGCGGCGCTGGTCCCATCTGGAGCGTCAGCGCGGCGGCATCGGCGCGCGTGGCGGGCCCGGTGAAACCCAGATTGAATTGGACCGCCGGATGATCGGCGAGAGCATCAAGCGCACCAAGTTGCGCCTGCAAAAGGTCAAGCGACAGCGCCAGACCCAAAGGCGCCAGCGCCAGCGGCGCGACACTTTCACAATTTCACTGGTCGGCTATACCAATGCGGGCAAGACCAGCCTGTTCAATAGTCTTGTCAACGAGCGGGCCTATGCTGCGGACCAGCTCTTTGCAACACTCGATACCACGACCCGTGCCCTTTATCTGGGCGATGCCGAGCGTTCCGTATCCCTGTCGGACACGGTTGGATTCATCCGCAATTTGCCGCACGGCCTGATCGACGCATTCGAGGCCACGTTGCAAGAGGCTGTCGACGCCGACTTGCTGTTGCATGTGGTTGATGCGGCCAATCCAAATCATCTCGAGCAGATGCAGGAGGTGGCACGCGTATTGAAGGAAATCGGCGCGGCCCAGGTGCCGCAGTTGCTGGTATTCAACAAGCTTGATGCGATGGACGATGCACAGCTGCCAATGCAGCTGCAGGATCAGATCGACTTCAACGGTGAACAGACCGACAGGGTTTTTGTCAGCGCGCGCACCGGCGCTGGCATAGCGCAGCTGCGTGCGGCTTTGGCGCAACGGGCGCGCCGCGACAATGCACCGGATGCTGCACCCGACAATTCCCACGGCGACGCGGAGGCTGTTGTGCAATTGGGCACAATCGAACGTTGATGAAAATGAGAATCTGAGATGAATTCGTACTTACCTGTTTCAGGCTGGACACGCGTCGGCCATCGGATGCGAGGCATGTTCAACCTGAACGACTCGCGTTGGGGCCGCGGTGACGACAAGGCCGCTGACGAGGGGAAGCCGGAGAATCCATCGAGTGAGGATCAACCCGAATCGCCTCCGCCACACCAGGGCAATGGCCGCTCCCGCGGACAAGGTCCGCAACAGGGGCCACCCGATCTGGACGAGTTGTGGCGCGATTTCAATCGCAAGCTAGGTGGGCTTTTTGGCGGCGGGCGCAATGGTGGCGGTCGCGGTGGAAACGGCAACGGCCCTGGCGGCGGCGGTTTTCATCCCGACATGAAAAGTGCCGGAATCGGCGCCGGCCTGATAGCCGCGGTGGTAGTGCTGATCTGGCTGGGCACCGGATTCTTCATCGTCCAGGAGGGCCAGCAGGCAGTTGTGACTCAGTTCGGCAGCTACAAGTCGACAGTGGGCGCCGGCTTTAACTGGCGTCTGCCATACCCGGTGCAACGCCATGAACTGGTTTTCGTGACCCAGATCCGTTCCGTCGATGTGGGCCGCGACACGGTCATCAAGGCCACAGGTTTGCGCGATTCGGCCATGTTGACCGAAGACGAGAACATCGTCGAGATCAAGTTCGCAGTGCAATACCGGCTCAGCGATGCACGCGCCTTTCTGTTTGAAAGCAAGAATCCGGCGGACGCAGTGAGTCAGGCTGCCGAGACGGCAGTGCGCGAGGTGGTCGGAAAGATGCGCATGGATTCTGCCCTGTCGGAAGAGCGTGACCAGATCGCGCCACGGGTGCGCGCAATCATGCAGTCTATCCTGGACCAATACAAGGTGGGCATCGAAGTCGTCAACATCAACTTGCAGCAAGGCGGCGTGCGGCCACCCGAGCAGGTGCAAGCCGCGTTTGACGATGTACTCAAGGCGGGGCAGGAGCGCGAACGCGCGAAAAACGAGGCTCAGGCCTATGCCAACGATGTGGTGCCACGCGCAATTGGCTCGGCCTCGCGGCTCAAGGAAGAGTCCGACGCCTACAAGGCGCGCGTCGTCGCGCAAGCCCAAGGTGATGCACAGCGCTTCAAGTCGGTGCTGGGCGAATATCAGAAGGCGCCACAGGTCACCCGCGACCGCATGTATCTGGACGCAATGCAGCAGATCTATGCCAACGTGACCAAGGTACTGGTGGATTCGCGCTCGGGCGCCAATCTTTTGTACTTGCCACTGGACAAGATCATGCAGCAAGGCCAGTTGGGTTCGGATGGCGCGGGAACGGCATCTGCCAATCCGCCGGCCGGTACTGTATTGCCGCCGGCGCCGTCTGCCCCCGATTCCCGCTCGCGCGATGCTTCTCGTTCGCGTGAGCGCGACACCCGCTAGGACTGCAACATGAACAGGTTAGGTTTCATTTTTTCCACCGTACTGTTGTTGCTGGCCATCGCCAGCTCGATGCTGTTTGTTGTCGACCAGCGCCAGTTCGGAATCCGTT
This sequence comes from Burkholderiaceae bacterium, assembly GCA_037968655.1. Lineage (GTDB taxonomy): Bacteria > Pseudomonadota > Gammaproteobacteria > Burkholderiales > Burkholderiaceae_C > CAISIP01. The sequence continues at coordinate 4,438 of JBBKVW010000424.1, read as the reverse complement.
ATGCGCTCGGCCAGATCAAGGAGGTCATCACCGAGCCTGGCTTGAACTTCAAGTTGCCGCCCCCGTTTCAAAACGTCACGTACATCGACAAACGCTTGCTGACGCTCGACAGCGTTGATACCGAGCCGATGCTGACCGCGGAGAAGCAGCGGGTGGTGATCGACTGGTATGTGCGCTGGCGCATCACCGATCCTGGCGAGTACATCCGTAATGTCGGCCTGGATGAGACTGCCGGCGCCAACCAGCTCAACCGCGTGATGCGCAATGCGTTCCAGGAAGAGATCAACAAGCGCACGGTCAAGGAACTGCTGTCGATCAAGCGTGAGCAACTGACGGCCGACGTCAAGTCCGAGGTGGTCGAGAAGGTTGGCGGGGCCAAACCCTGGGGCATCGATATCGTCGATGTGCGCATCACCCGCGCCGACTATGTCGACACCATCACCGAATCGGTATATCGGCGCATGGAGGCCGAGCGTAAGCGGGTAGCCAACGAGTTGCGCTCTACCGGCGCTGCCGAAGGCGAAAAGATCCGGGCCGATGCCGATCGGCAGCGCGAGGTCACGGTTGCCAACGCCTACCGGGAGGCCCAGAAGATCAAGGGTGAGGGCGATGCAGAGGCCGCACGTATTTACGCCGAGGCCTTCGGGCGTGATCCGCAATTCGCCCAGTTTTACCGCAGCCTCGATGCCTACCGCAATAGCTTCAACAAGAAGGGCGACGTGATGGTGGTGGACCCGGCCTCGACCGAGTTCTTCAAGGCGCTGCGCGGAAATGCAACGCTGCCTGCAGCTGCGCCGGCCAAGAAATAGCGCTTGGACGCCGGCGACACCTTCTGGTTGGCACTGGCGCTGATGCTGGTGATCGAGGGTCTGTTTCCGTTTCTGTCGCCCGCGGGCTGGAAGCGCATGTTTCAGCAAATACTGCAAATGCAGGACGGGCAGATCCGCTTCTTCGGCCTGTGCAGCATCCTGGCCGGCCTGCTGCTGATCTGGCTGTTGGCGTGAGCCTTGGCTTCGACTTTCAGCCGGTAGAATCGCCGTTTTAACAGCCCTCTCAAAACATGTCCGCCTGGGTCCTGCCGGATCACATCGCTGATGTCCTGCCGTCCGAAGCGCGTCACATAGAAGAGTTGAGGCGGGAACTGCTGGACAGCGCACGCCGCTATGGCTATGAACTGGTCATGCCGCCGCTGCTCGAGCATCTTGAGTCGCTGCTGACCGGAACCGGCAAGGCGCTCGACCTGCAAACCTTCAAACTTGTCGATCAACTGTCGGGTCGCATGCTGGGCCTGCGCGCCGACAGCACACCCCAGGTGGCCCGCATCGACGCACACCTGCTCAACCGATCTGGTGTCACGCGGCTGTGCTACTGCGGCCCGGTATTGCATACCCGGCCTGACAAACCCCATGCCACGCGCGAGCCGCTGCAGTTTGGCGGCGAGATTTACGGCCACGGCGGCCTGGAGGCCGATCTGGAAATCCTGTTGCTGGCGCTCGATTGCCTTGCAGCGGCGCGCGTGCCGTTCCCGATCGTCGATTTGGCCGATGTGCGCATCGTCGACACGCTGGTGGCCGACGCTCAGGCTCCGGCGCAGGCGATTGAGGACATTCACCTTGCGCTGGCGGCGAAGGACGCAAGCGAACTGGCGCGACTCACGCGCGGCTTTGATGCAGGCTCGCGTGCCGGCCTGATGGCACTGGTTGATCTGTATGGCGACATAGGCGTGCTCGAGCGCGCCCGCAAGCTGCTGCCACAGCGGGCCGGCATCACACAGGCGCTGGACGAACTGCAGTGGCTAGCCAGTCATCTGCAACATGTCTCCCTGAGTTTCGATCTGGCGGATCTGCGCGGCTACGCCTATTACAGCGGCGCGCGATTTTCGATCTACTGCCAGGGTGCCGCGGATGCGTTGGTGCGTGGTGGGCGCTATGACGAGGTTGGGGCGGCCTTTGGACGCAAGCGACCGGCAGCGGGATTCAGCCTGGACATCAAGGCCCTGGTGGCGGTGGTGCCGGAGCGTCCTTTGCACGCTGCCATCCGCGCGCCATGGGGCGAGGCGACGGATCTTCGCAGGGCGATCGGCTCGCTGCGCGACAGGGGCGAGACCGTGGTGTGCGTGCTGCCCGGACATGAGAACGAGGTCGATGAGTTCCACTGTGATCGCGAACTGCTGCAGCTTGCGGGGCAATGGGTAGTAAAGGCAATTTGAGACTGGTATGAAATGAAAGCAAGCGCAGGACGCAACGTCGTCGTCGTCGGTACCCAATGGGGCGACGAGGGCAAGGGCAAGCTGGTGGATTGGCTGACCGAGAGCGCGCAGGGCGTGGTGCGCTTCCAGGGTGGCCACAACGCAGGTCATACGCTGGTCATCAATGGCGTCAAGACCGCACTGCACCTGATACCCAGTGGCATCATGCGCGCCGGTGTGCGCTGCTACATCGGCAACGGCGTGGTGCTGTCGGCTGCCAAGCTGTTCGAGGAAATCGAGGGCCTTGAGCGCGCCGGGGTCGAAGTGCGATCACGCCTGCGCATCAGCGAGGCCTGCCCACTGATCCTGCCGATCCACGTAGCACTGGACGTGGCGCGTGAAGCTGCGCGGGAGCAGGGCGGCAACGCCCGCATCGGCACCACCGGTCGCGGCATCGGACCGGCCTACGAAGACAAGGTCGCACGACGGGCGCTGCGGGTGCAGGATCTGAAGTATCCGCAGCGTTTCGCCACCAAATTGCGCGAACTGCTCGACCTGCACAACCATGTGCTGACCAGCTACCTGGGCTCGGCACGGTTCGAATTTGACAAGGCCCTGTTGCCCTATATGGCTGACGGTCAGGTGCAGTTCCAGCCAGTGCTTGATGACGCAATGCGCCACGCAGAGCTGTTGCGTCCGATGATGGCCGACGTGTCGCGCGAACTCAACGAGGCGCATGCCAACGGCGCCAATCTGCTGTTTGAAGGCGCGCAGGGCACCTTGCTCGATGTCGACCATGGCACCTACCCCTATGTGACGTCGAGCAATTGCGTGGCGGGCAATGCTGCCGCGGGCTCGGGTGTCGGTCCCGGGCTGCTGCACTATGTGCTTGGCATCACCAAGGCCTATTGCACACGCGTCGGGGGTGGCCCCTTTCCGACTGAACTGGACTGGGAGAAACCGGGCACGCCTGGGTACCACATGAGTACCGTGGGCGCGGAAAAGGGCGTCACCACTGGACGCTCGCGGCGCTGCGGCTGGTTCGACGCGGCGCTGCTCAAGCGGTCGGCACAGGTCAACGGTTTATCCGGCCTGTGCGTAACCAAACTGGACGTACTCGACGGCCTGACCACGCTCAACCTGTGCACCGGCTACGAGCTCGATGGGGAAACGCTGGATATTCTGCCCATGGGTGCAGACGAGATTGGGCGCTGCAAGCCGATCTATGAGGTGATGGACGGCTGGAGCGAGAGCACGGTCGGGATCACCCGCTACGACATGTTGCCGATTGCCGCGCGCTTGTACCTGCAACGCATCGAGCACGTCACCGGGGTTCCGATCCACATGGTCTCGACCAGCCCGGATCGCGACCACACTATCATGATGCGGCACCCGTTCCTGGCCGACTAGGCCGATCTCCAACAGCAGCAACCACGGCCTGGAAGGAATCTTCATGTTGACCGAAGACGGCAATCACCTCTATGTCAGTTACGACGAATACCACAACCTGATCGAGAAGCTTGCCATCCGGATTCACCAGTCGGGCTGGCAGTTCGACACCATCCTGTGCCTGGCGCGCGGCGGCATGCGACCGGGCGATATCCTGTCGCGCATTTTCGACAAGCCGCTGGCAATCATGTCGACCAGCTCTTACCGGGCCGAAGCCGGAACGCAGCAAGGTGTGTTGGACATCGCCCACTACATCACCACGCCCAAGGGCGAGATAGCCGGCAAGGTGCTGCTGGTCGATGACCTTGCCGACACCGGCAAAACGCTTGCAGCGGTTATCGACCTGTTGCGCAACAACTACAAGCCGATCACGGAATTGCGCAGCGCCGTGATCTGGACCAAGGGTGTGTCGGCTTTCAAAGCCGACTATTCGGTCGAGTTCCTGCCGACCAACCCATGGATTCACCAGCCCTTTGAAGGCTACGACGCGATGCGGCCGGAGCAATTGATCGCCAAATGGAGCATCTGAGCACCGAGGAAAGCCAGGAACATGCCTAAGTTGCCGACCAGCCTGATCCATCACCCGTACCGGGCGCCGGAAGGGTTTGTCGCGCCCCAGCCGGGCATCTTCAAGGCCTCCACGGTCATTTTTCCCAACGTGGCAGCGATGCGCAGCATCGAGTGGAAGGACAAGACCGGTTATACCTACGGCCTGCATGGCACGCCGACCACCTACCAGCTGGAAGAGCGGCTGTGCACCCTGGAGGGAGGTCTGCAGTGCCTGCTGGTGCCCAGCGGCCT
>JBBKVW010000423.1:0-7979 GCA_037968655.1 Burkholderiaceae bacterium | reverse complement strand
CGCTGTACTACAGCCACCAGCGTTCCGTGGTCGAGCGCAAGGGCATGCTGGTGGCTGTAGTACAGCGAGGGCAGGGCAATGTGCTCGCGCTCGATGTATTGCCAGACGTCCAGTTCGGTCCAATTCGAGATCGGAAAGACGCGAAAGTGTTCGCCCGGCTGCAGGCGGGTGTTGAACTGGGTCCACAGTTCGGGCCGCTGGTCCTTGGGCTGCCATTGGCCGAACTGGTCGCGGTGCGAAAAGATGCGCTCCTTGGCGCGCGCCTTTTCCTCGTCGCGCCGGGCACCGCCGATCAGCGCGTCAAAGCCGAATTCGTCAATTGCCTCGAGCAGCGTCACCGACTGGTGCACATTGCGCGACTCGCCGGCATGGGCCAGGCGCACCGTACCGCGCGCCATCGAATCCTCGACGTTGCGCACGATGAGCCGCGCTTGCAGCTCCTGCGCGCGCTGGTCGCGAAAGTCGGTCACCTCACTGAAGTTGTGGCCGGTGTCGATCATCAATAGCGGGTAGGGAATGCGCCCCACGCCAAAGGCCTTCTCGGCGCACTTGAGCAAAACCAGCGAGTCCTTGCCACCCGAAAAGAGCAGGGCGGGGCGCTCGAAGGCGGCCGCCACCTCGCGCAAGATGAAGATGGTTTCCTCCTCCAGCGCATCCAGGTGCAGGTTGCTCAGCTGGGCCAGCAGGGCTGGCTCGGTACGTGCGTTCATGCGTGCAATTCCTCTTGTTGTGTGGTGCCGGCCACGTGCAGGCCGCATTCCTTGGCTGCTTCCTCCTCCCACCACCAGCGTCCGGCGCGAAAGTCTTCGCCCACGCTGATGGCGCGGGTACAGGGCGCGCAGCCGATGCTGGGGAAGAACTGGTCGTGCAGCGGGTTGTAGGCCACGCCGTGGGCGGCGATGTAGTGCCAGACGTCGCCCCAGCTCCAGTCGGCCAGCGGGTTGAGCTTGATGCGCGCCGGGTCGCTTGTGTCGCGCAGTGGCACTTCGGCCCGCGCGCCAGACTGCTCGCGGCGCAGACCGGTGATCCAGGCGCGCTTGCCATCCAGCGCGCGGGCCAGCGGCTCCATCTTGCGGATGCCGCAGCAGGCTTTGCGCAGTTCGATGCTTTTGTACATCGGGTTCTGGCCCTCGCGCGCAACGAACTGCAGCACTGCTTCGTTGCCTGGCTCGAACACCTCGACGGGCGCGCGCGAGCCGGCCTTGAGCTGCTCCAGCAACGCCAGCGTCTCGGCGTGCAGCATGCCGGTCTGCAGCACGAAGATGCCGAAATCCAGCTCCAGCGAGTTGATCAGGTGGCTGATCACCATGTCTTCGGCGCCCAGGCTGGAGGCCTGCACTACCAGCGGCGACGCTGCGCCGGCCGGGCTTGCATACTCGACGGCCAGCTGCAGCAGCGCCTCGCGGGTCTGCGCCAGCTTGGCCATGAAGTCGGCACTGGCCATGGCATTGCGGGTCACGGCGTTCATCCGACGATCCTGGCCGGTTGCGGCAGGCGCGACTGGCCATGGTCGCTGCGCCTGGGTGCATGGCGGGCGAACAGAGGCTGCGGCGTTTGTGCATCTCCCTGATAGAACTCGGGAAAGCGCGCGAACTGCCGCTCGATCACGGCGCTGTCGGTCTCATGGCTAAGCACCGCACTGTCAAAGCCGGCGCGTTGCAGCTGCACCAGCTGGTCCACCAGCACCTCGCCAGTGGCGCGCAGCTCACCCTTGAAGCCGAGCCGGCGCCGCAACAAAAAGGCCTGGCTGTAGGCGCGCCCGTCGGTGAACTTGGGAAAGTGCAGGTCGATGCGCTGCACGCCGTCTATGGCCAGTTCGCGCGGGTCGGCTGTGTTGTCGATGGCCAGGATGGTGCTGTCACCGTCGGCAGGCGCCACATGGACGCTGGCGGGAATGAATGCAATGGTGGTCTGCATGATCAGGCTGCCTCGAGTTGACGCGTTGCATGGCCCTTGCCGGTGCTGGAGCGCACATCGTTGGCAGCCTGCTTGAAGGGGTCGATGCCGACGCGGCGCACCGTGTCGATGAAGTTCTCCTGCTGGCCGCTGGCGCACAAAGCGCGTTGTACGCGGTAGGTGTCGAGCACGGCCTCGATCACATCGGGCACTTCGGCCGCGGCGAACGAGGGGCCGATCACCTTGCCCGGAGTCGCGGCGCCCGACAGGGCAGAGCCGTCGGAGCCGCCCAGCGTGACCTGGTACCACTCCTGGCCGTCCTTGTCCACGCCCAGGATGCCGATGTGGCCGCTATGGTGGTGCCCGCATGAGTTGATGCAGCCGCTGATGTGCAGGTCGATCTCGCCCAGGTCGTGCAGCTCGTCCATGTCCTGGTAGCGCGCGGTGATGGCTTCGGCAATCGGCAGCGAGCGCGCATTGGCCAGCGCGCAGAAGTCGCCACCGGGGCAGGCGATCATGTCGGTCAGCAAGCGAATGTTGGAGCGTGCCCAGCCTGCCGCGCGTGCGGCCTGCCACAGGGCCGGCAGTGCCTCGGCGCGCACCCAGGGCAGTACCAGGTTCTGGTCATGCGTGACCCGTACTTCACCGGCGCTGAAGCGCTCGGCCAGGTCGGCCGCAACGTCGAGCTGGTCGGCGCTGGCGTCGCCGGGCGCAAAACCCAGGCGCTTGAACGACAGCGTTACCGCGCGCAGCGCCGGATTCTTGTGGTCAGCCACGTTCTGCTGCAGCCAGCGGCCGAACTCGAGCGCCTCGCGCTCGGACAACGTTTCTGCCGGGGGCAGGTCAGAGGCAGCGGCGGACTGTGCCAGTGCCGGCTCGACGAAAGAAGCCGCCACCCGGTCGAACTCCTGCTGGCTGATAGTGTGCGGCGCGCCATCGATCTCGACGATCTGGCGGTATTCCTCTTCCACCTCGCGGGTGAAGCGCTCGCGTTCGGCCTTGACCAATATCTTGATGCGTGCCTTGTACAGGTTGTCGCGCCGGCCCCAGCGGTTGTAGACCCGCACCACGGCTTCGATGTAGTTCAGCACCTGGTTCCAGGGCAGGAAGTCGCGGATCGTGCTGGCAATCACCGGCGTGCGGCCCATGCCGCCGCCGACCAGCACCTTGAAGCCGATCGCGCCGTCGTCGGCGCGCTGCAATTGCAGGCCGATGTCATGCCAGGCGGTCGCAGCGCGGTCTTCGATGGCGCCGGTGACGGCGATCTTGAACTTGCGCGGCAGAAAGGCGAACTCGGGGTGCAGCGTGCTCCACTGGCGCAGGATCTCGCAGTAGGGACGCGGGTCCTCGATCTCGTCCTCTGCAATGCCGGCGCGCTCGTCGCTGGTGATGTTGCGGATGCAGTTGCCGCTGGTCTGGATGCCGTGCATGTTGACGCTGGCCAGCAGGTCCATGACGTCGGCACTGCGCGCCAGCGGAATCCAGTTGTACTGCACGTTCTGGCGGGTTGTGAAGTGGGCATAGCCACTAGGCAGGGACGACAGATCGCTCAGGCCGGGATTGGCGGTGTCCAGCTCGTTCTCGTCCTTGCGGTCGTAGTCGCGCGCAATCGTGGCCAGCACCCGCAGCTGGGCGCTGGACAACTCGCCGTAGGGCACGGCCACGCGCAGCATCGGCGCGAAACGCTGGATATACCAGCCGTTTTGCAGCCGCAGTGGCTTGAAGTCGTCACCCGACAGGCTGCCGCCCAGGTGGCGCTGCAACTGGTCGCGGTACTGCGCGGCGCGGCTGTGGACGAACTGGCGGTCGAAGGCGGTGTATTGGTACATGGTCTGTCTCGCGTGAAATTGCTTTGTTTTTCGATATCGGTTTACAGGCTGATCAGGCGCAGGCCGGCATAGGCCAGCAACAGCGACAGCAGGCCGCGCACGGCACGCTCGGGCGTGCGCTGCATCAGGTGGGTGCCGAGCCAGATGCCGGGCAGCGAACCGGCCAGCAACTTGGCCAGCAGCGCCCAGTCGACCGAGCCCATGCTGGCGTGGCCCAGGCCGGCAACCAGGGTCAGCGGTACTGCATAGGCAATGTCGGCGGCGACGATGCGTGGCAGCGGCAGCAGGGGATAGAGCAGCAGCAGCACGGTGACACCTATGGCGCCGGCGCCGACCGAGGTCAGGGTCACCAGCGCGCCAATGGCGGCGCCGAACAGCAGCGGCAGGGTCCAGTGGCGCGGGCGCACCGCCAGGGTCGGGTCGCTCGAGCGGGTAATTGCGGCCACCCGCGGGCCGCGGATGGCCTTGTACAGGGTTGCAGCAGCGGTCAGCAAAAGCGCGAATCCGAGCCCGCTGGTGATCCAGCCCTGCACCTCGGCACCGGCGGGCCCGGCCTGGCGCAGCAGCCAGAGCGTCAAGAGAGCCGCCGGAATGCTGCCGGCCGACAGGTGCAGCACCACCAACCAGTCCACCTGGCGCTTGCGCGCCAGGTGGATGGTGCCTCCCAGCTTGGTGACAGCAGCGAACAACAGATCGGTGCCAACGGCCAGGATGGGCTTGACACCGAAAAAGAAAATCAGGATGGGTGTCATCAGCGAGCCGCCGCCAACGCCGGTAAGACCGACCACGAGGCCAACCAGAAATCCGGCAAGAATGAACACCAGGTCATGCATAGGCGCAGACTTTATGTGCCGATCGTTATATTGCAAACTACATTTATGTGATGTTGTTATATCTAATATTGAATATAAAGTTGGTGCTCGGTGGTTCATCGGGCGCCGGGGCGCCTCGCCGAAGCGGCAGAATCGTGCATTGGCCAGCAGGATGCCGCCCCGGGGCCCAGGCGCCCAGAGCGCAGCGCGCAGCCAACTGAATACAGGGCAGGAAGGCCTCGCCATATGACTAACAAGAAAGGACTTGTCCCGATGACTGCCAAGAATGGAGGCTCGGTGAGCGCCACCCTGCAACGCCGCCCCTGGGTTCCCGCTGCCTGCGAAGACCTGGTCCAGTCCATCGCCGACGCGACGGCTGGCGAGGGAGTGGCTGCCGTCGCGCAATGGCTCGATGCCCTGGTACAGCAGAACCACCAGATCCATGATGTGCAGGGCATCAACCTGAACCCGGCCACCAATGTGATGAATCCCAAGGCCGAGGCGATGATGGCGCGCGGCCTTGGCTCGCGTGCCTCGCTCGGCTATCCGGGCGACAAGTACGAGATGGGGCTGGAGGCGATCGAGCGCATCGAGGTGATTGCCGCCGAATTGGCAGCCGAGGTGTTCGGCGCGCGCTATGCCGAAGTGCGGGTAGGTTCTGGCGCGCTCGCCAATCTGTATGTGTTTATGGCCACTTGCAGGGCAGGCGACACCATCATTGCACCGCCGGCAGCGATTGGCGGGCACGTAACCCACCATGCGCAGGGCGCGGCCGGCTGGTTCGGGCTCAATACCGTGCCGGCACCGGTCAATGCCGACGGCTATTCCGTCGATGTGGATGCGCTGCGGGCGCTGGCCGGGCAAGTCAAACCCAAACTGATCACGCTGGGCGGCAGCCTGAACCTGTTCGGGCACCCGGTGGCCGAGGTGCGGGCGATTGCCGACTCCGTTGGCGCAAAGCTGATGTTCGATGCCGCGCACCAGAGCGGTGTCATCGCCGGCAAGGTCTGGCAGCAACCGCTGGACGAAGGTGCTCATGTGATGACCATGAGCACCTACAAGAGTTTGGGCGGCCCGCCCGGTGGACTGATCGTCAGCAACGACGCCCAGATGATGGAACGCATCGATGCCATCGCTTATCCAGGTCTGACCGCCAACTTCGACGCCGGCAAGGTCGCGGCGCTGGCCATTGGCCTGCTGGACTGGAAAGCCCACGGGCCGGCCTATGGTCAGGCCATGGTGCGCACGGCCCAGGCACTGGCGCAGGCGCTGGACGCGCTGGGTTTGCCCGTCTACGCCAAGGTGCGCGGATTCACCCGGTCACACCAGCTGGCGCTGGAGGCGGCGCGTTTTGGCGGCGGGCAGAACGCCGCAAAGCGACTGCGCCGCGCCAATTTACTTGCCTGTGGCATCGGATTACCCATCGCCGAGGTCGAAGGGGACAACAACGGCTTGCGACTGGGCGTGCCGGAAATCGTGCGACTGGGCATGGACGCGGGTGACATGCCGGCGCTGGCCAGTTTGATCCAGCGCGCGCTGACCGACGAGCCCGAACGCGTCGCGGCGGACGTCACCGCTTTTCGCGCCGGTTTTCAGGGACTGCACTATGTGTTGTGATGCCAGTGCCAATGCTATTTCCGACGCCGTTGGCGACGTAGCTGCCAATGCGATTGAATTGCCGGCCCGAAATCCGACACGGCCAACACGGCTCCAGCCGGGCATTGCGCAGGGCGCTTCGGGCTACAACGCCAGGCACTGATCGCATTCGAACAGTCGTCCGAATCAATGCAAGGCATTGACGGGGCAGCATGCAATTGCGCGGCGCATGGCAAAGCGCACCTGCGCCAGCCCAGCCATCATTTGCCCAGCCAGTTGCCCATCATGGTTTCTTCGAACAGGTCGATGCAGGCGGGTGCATCGACCTGCATGCAGACCTGGGTGCGTGGCTTGTCCTTTTCCCAGCCCGGATGCGGGTAATCGATGAAGTCGCGCTGATTCATGATGGTCTGGCCCTGGGCCAGGCCGTCGGTGGCAACCCGCACTGCCTTGGTGTTGACAGTGAACAAATCGGGCCGCACCAGATAAATGAAGGCCAGCAGGTCATGCGCGAAGCAGCCCGGGTCGCTGGCGATATGCTGGTATAGACCGCTGTAGAAACGACTGTAGAAGTCGACCGCCTGCGCCAGCGTGTCGGTGGCCATGTGGCGATGGTGCTGTGCGATGCGCTGGAACTGCGCCAGCGTCAGCACCACCTTGTGGGTCACGTCCAGCCCCACCATGGTCAGTTTCCAGCCGGCGGTGAATACCCGGTCGGCGGCATGCGGGTCGTTCCAGATATTGGCCTCTGCAACCGGTGACACATTGCCGGGCTCGGCCACGCTGCCGCCCATGATGATGACTTCGCGCAGCAGCACCGGCAGCCGGGGTTCGAGCATCAGCGCCAGGCTCAGGTTGCCCAGCGGGCCGACCGCCACCAGCACGATTTCGCCTGGTTGGGCGCGGGCCATGTCGACGATGAACTGGGCCGAACTGCGCGCATCGAGCTGGCGCGTGACCGGCTGGCGTGCACCCAGATTGCCCAGCCCGTCGGCGCCGTGGATATGCGCCGGCGGCGGCTCCGGCGGTTTGCACCAGGGAACGGCCACGCCCAGCGTCACCGGCACAGTGCAGCCGGCCAGTTCGCACAGGTAGAGCGCATTGGTCGCCGCCTGTTCGACGCTGACATTGCCAAAGGTGGTGGTGATTCCGACCAGGTCGATGTCCGGATGGGCCAGCGCGAAGTACAGCGCCATGGCGTCGTCGACACCGGGGTCGGTGTCATAGATGACTTTGAATTTGCTTGACTGGGTCATGCGTTCGGGCTCTTCGAGGTGTGGCAATGCGGTCAGTATCGCGCGCCCTGACGTATGGCTTGCAAGCAACTGGCACGGCAGCTGGCGCTGGTTCGCCCGCATCTGGTGCGCTTACTCAATCGGGCAGGCCGCAAAAGCTGCGCAGCTGCGACTCCTGTTCTGCTGTTGTGCCAGCCTGGCTGGCCAGGAAGTCACGCACCTGGTCGGTGTCGGGAATGCTCGATTGGGCGCCTGCCCTGGTACAGGCCAGGGCCGAGGCCGCGCTGGCCTGGCGCAGTGCGTTGCCCAGGTCGGCACCGCCATCGAGTGCGGCTACCAGTACGCCACAGAAGGTGTCGCCGGCCCCGGTGGTATCGACTGCCTGAATGGCGAATCCGGGCTGAACCCGGCAGTGTCCTTGCGCCCGGGCGCAGCAGCCGTGTGCACCCAGTGTGACGACGACGACGGGCACATCCAGTTGCGCCAGGCCCTGGAAGATGTTGTCGGTGACGCCTGTGATGCTGGCCAGTTCGCCCTGGTCGACATCCTGATCGTCAACCAGGGCGAACTGGCCAGCATCACAGGCGTCACCGACAACATCTTCCAGGGCC
>JBBKVW010000422.1:0-3212 GCA_037968655.1 Burkholderiaceae bacterium | reverse complement strand
CCAGTGCATCCAGCCGGCCACGCTCGGCCATGTCCTGCGCCGGGTCGATGCGGTCGCCGGAATAGCCGGCGCCGGAGCCGATGCGAAAGGGGGTAGTGGGTGTCATGGATTTGATGCAGGAGATAGATCCAGCTGTCGCGTCGAGTAGCAATGCGGGCGATCGAATTGGCCCAAGTTTGACAGCGGCACCACGCCACTGGCGCCGGCACGTCCATTTCCTGCAGTGTCGTCAATCGTCGGGGCAACTGCACTTGTCAGTGCCACGGGCGCAGCACTCGAATTGGTCATTGCCACTGCCATCGCCGCCTTCAGCGCGTTTGTGTAATACCCGGCAATCGCTTGCCTTTGTGTCCATGTGCGCACCCAACGCGAAGCACGACAGCGCAGGTTCATAGTGAAAGTCCATTCTCACTCTCAAAAAGGAAGCAAACATGTCCGTTGCAAAAGTGTTTGAAATCATCTCCAAGAGCTCAGTCAGTTTCGACGATGCGATCAAACAAGGTGTGGCGCGCGTCCGACACGATCAATGATGTCGCGTCGGCCTGGGTCAAGGATCAAAGCGTCAACGTGGTTGGCGGCAAGATCACCGAATACTGCGTCACGCTCAAGGTGACTTTCGTGCTCAAGGCCGCTGGTGCCGCCAAGGCGGCGGCAAAGGCCAGGTAGGTACACATCGGCACCCAGTGGCCACGCTGTCAGCGTGGCCCGCCGCCGCCAGAGCCGCACTGCGGTTCTGGCGGCGTTTTTCATGTGGACGCCGGTCTTTCAGGGCGTCGCGCGGTATCGTTCCAGCAGGGCGGTGTCGGGCTCGAATCCATGCCCTGGCCTTTGCGGTATCGCGACCTTGCCGTTCACCGGCAGCGGCGTGCCGCCCAGGGCCAGGTCGGCATCGAGTTGCACATACAGGTGCTCGAACAGCGGCTCGCCGTGCAGGCCGGCCATCAGTTGCAGGGTGGTGAAATAACCCACGCCGAAGTACGGTGAGTGCGGCATCACCGCCTTGCCATGCTGTTGCGCAAGATGGGCGACGGCGACAAATTCGGTCACGCCACCGACCTTGGTCACCGAGGGTTGCAGATAGGTCACTGCGTCGGCCTCGATGATGCGGGCGAACTCATGGCGCGTGCAGGCGTTCTCGCCGGCACCGAGCGGAAACTGGCGGTTCAGCGCCGCCTGCGCGCGGATGTCCTCGGGCGGGAACACCGGCTCTTCGAGCCACGCGGCGTTGATGGCCTTGAGCGTGGTGAGTTGCGCCTGCGCCTGATCCGGCGTCCAGGCGCAATTCACATCAACCGAAATGCCGATATCCGGCCCGCAGGCCGCGCGGCCTGCGCGCATCACCTGCGGGTCGACTTCGTGCAGCTTGATGTTGCGATATCCCTGGGACAGCGCCTGTGCGCAGTACTGCTGCACGAGCGCGGCATCGCCATAGCGCACCAGGCTGGCGTAGGCATTGACCTCGCGCCGCAGTGCCGGTCCAAGCAGGGCGTGCAGGGGCTGGTGCTGTGCCTTGGCCGCAAGGTCCCACAAGGCAATATCGAAACCCGAGATCGCGAACATCGCTACGCCATAGCGGCCGAAGATATGCAGCTTGCGCTGAATTTCGAGAGTCAGTTCTTCGGGCGTTGCCGCAAGCGACCGGCCCTGCACCAGCGGCGCGACCATGTCGCGCGCCGCGGCTGCAACTGCGCTGCGGCAGGAATAGGCGAAGCACTCGCCCCAGCCAACCAGGCCGCTGTCGGTTTCAAGGCGCACGAAAACGGCATCCAGCGTGTTCCAGCGGGTTGGCGTGATGCCCATGCCCGAGCCACCGTCGGTGAACGGCATGACAGCTTCAATAATGTCGATGCGGGAGATTTTCATAAGGGCGTTTCAGTAGAAGGTCGACTCATCTGCCATGCCATGCGCAGGCCGGCAACCTGCTCATGCGGCGCTATTTCCGAGCCGGCGCCGCGCCATCTTGCCTGCCAGATTCAGCCCGACACCGGGCCGGCTCCAGGGGCAGACCGCGATGCAGATGGCGCAGCCATGGGTCTGGTTGAAAAACGGCAGGCAGCGATCGAAGTCAACGTACCATTTCTGCGTGCCGCGCACCAGTTGCTTGTCAGGCGCTATGGCCTCGGGTGGGCAGGCGTCTTCGCAGATGCGGCAGTTGCGGCAGAAGTCGTCGACGCCAAACGCGCGTTTTGGTGTGGGCGAAAACGGCGCATCGGTCAGCACCGCCGACAGGCGAAACGACGAGCCATATTCCGGGTTGATCAGCGATCCGTGCTTGCCCAGTTCGCCCAGGCCGCAGGCGATGGCGGGAGGGATCAGAGCGACCTTGGTCGTCATCGGGCCGGTCACCGGCTCGGCGTCCCAGCCCTGGTTTCGCAACCAGCCGGCCACTGACTTGACGCCGGCCGCCGCACGCCCGTACTGGCGGATCACCTCGGCACCGGCGGTGGATGCAGGTGCAGTTGCGATCTGCGCGTAGTCGTGCGCAACCGCCAGCACGATGATGCGCGACTGCGCGACCTGCTGCCCTTCGTAGACCCAGCGCGGCTCCATCATGGCGACACCGAACATGTCAACGTCGATGCCGGCAACATACTGGCTCAGTACTTGGTCCCATTCCTGCGCCGAGCGTTGCACGGGCGCGCCCTGCAATGGCACCAGGGGCTGTTCGAGCAATTGCGCGCGCGCTGCGCGCGCGCGGGCCAGGTGCGGGTTTTGCGGATCGACCTGATAGAACCAGCGCTGCATGGCCCCGTGGGGTATGTCATCGGGATTGCCGGCCCAGTAGACCATGCGCGGCTGCCGGGGGGCCGGCTCGCCCAGGCCGTTGATTGCATTGCCCGACAGCGCCGGGCGCAGCGCCATTTGCGCCGGATCTGGCGTGAACGGGCGATGCGGGTTGGGCCGTGCCATGGGTCGATCTCCTGCTGGCGGTAGGGGGCTGGGTTGGCCAGTTGCAATCAGTATCCCACTGCAGCTTTTGCACCGGTTTGGTGTGGCTTGGCGCCAGCCAGGGAAGATTCGGTGACGGGCTGGACATGCATCGTCAATCGGTATGCAGCCAGCGTTCGAGCGCGGCCGCAACAGCCTGCGGCTGCTCCATCGGTGCCATGTGGCCGGCGTCCTCGACAACTACCAACGCGGCGGCGAAGACGAGTGCCTGCATGGCCTCGTGCTGGGACACCGGCGCCCAGCTGTCCTGGCGGCCGCACAAC
>JBBKVW010000421.1:0-4968 GCA_037968655.1 Burkholderiaceae bacterium | reverse complement strand
GTGTGGCGGCCGCTGCAGCGCTTTATCCGCAATGACGGGATGGCCGGGCCGGTGGCGCGATTTTAGCGGGCCTGCAATGGGATAATTCGGCCATGACAATCACTTATAAAGACGCGGCGGGCGTCGCGGGGATGCGTATTGCAGGCCGCCTGGCCTCTGAAGTGCTGGACTACCTGACACCCCATGTGGTGCCCGGCGTCTCAACCAACCAGCTCGACCAGCTGGCGCACGACTACATCACGCAAGTGCAAGGTGGCATCCCGGCGCCGCTGAACTACCGCGGTGGCGGCAACGTGCCCTACCCCAAGTCGATCTGCACCTCGGTCAACCACCAGGTCTGCCACGGCATACCCAACGACAAGCTGCTCAAGAAGGGCGACATCGTCAATATCGACATCACCGTCATCAAGGACAGCTGGCATGGCGACACCAGCCGCATGTTCGTGGTCGGCGAGACCTCGATCGCCGCACGGCGCCTGTGCAGCATCACCTACGAGGCGATGTGGCGCGGCATCGTCATGGTGCGCCCCGGTGCGCGACTGGGCGACATCGGATGGGCGATACAGAAGTTTGCCGAGGCGCAGGGCTTCAGTGTGGTGCGCGAGTTCTGCGGCCACGGCATCGGCACGGTGTTCCACGAGGAACCGCAGGTGCTGCACTATGGCAAGCCCGGCACGCTAGAAGAGCTCAAGCCGGGCATGACTTTCACCATCGAACCCATGATCAACGCCGGGCGCAAGGACATCAAGGACGGCCCCGAGAAGGACAGCTGGACCAGCGTCACCAAGGACCACTCCTTATCGGCGCAGTGGGAGCACACCGTACTGGTGACGCAGGACGGCTATGAAATCATGACGCTATCCGCGGGCAGCCCCCCGCCGCCCGATTTTGTCGGCGCAGCCTGATTTGCCGGCAGTGCCGGACACATCGCCGATGCACGCGGTGAAGGAACTGCGCGCCGATTTCCGATCCAAGAAGCGTGAACTGCTGGCCATCATCCAGGCCAGCGTGGCGTCCACCCGCGCAGTCAGCAAGACGCTGACCCAGCTGTCCACCCTGGCCGATGTGACGCTGCGTGCATTGTGGGCGCAGGCCGGGCTGCAGGGGCCGTGCGCTCTGGTGGCCGTGGGCGGCTACGGCCGCGCCAAACTGTTCCCGCATTCCGACGTGGACGTACTGCTGCTGCTGTCCGACGACCAACGACCCGAGAACGGCAACAGCCTGCAAACGCGCATCGAGACGTTCATCGGCAGTTGCTGGGATACCGGGCTGGAGATCGGCTCGAGCGTTCGCACCATCACGCAATGTCTGGCCGAAGCCGAGAAGGACGTGACCGTGCAGACCTCGGTGCTGGAGTCGCGCCTGGTGGTGGGCAACCGCGGCCTGTACGAACAACTGCGCGCCAGGCTGACCGAGGCGATGGACCCGCGTGCCTTCTTCGTGGCCAAGACGCTGGAGATGCACCAGCGCCACAGCAAGTACGAAGACACACCCTACGCGCTGGAGCCCAACTGCAAGGAGTCGCCGGGCGGACTGCGCGATCTGCAGATGCTGCTGTGGGTGTCCAAGGCGGCCGGCCTGGGCAAGAACTGGGATGAACTGGCGCGCAACGGCCTGGCCACGCCGCTGGAAGTGCGTCAGATCAAGCGCAACGAGGCGCTGATGCGGCTGATCCGGATGCGCTTGCATCTGCTGGCCAACCGGCGCGAGGACCGGCTGGTGTTCGACCTGCAGACCGCCGTGGCCGAGTCCTTTGGCTATCGCACGCCGAGCAACGGGGCAGTGCCGTTTTCGGTCGGGCTGACAGAGACCTCGGTCAAATCCAGACGCAAGATCACCGTGGTGCGGGCCAGCGAGGCGCTGATGCGCCGCTACTACTGGGCCGCCAAGGCGATCTCGCAACTCAACCAGATCGTGCTGCTCAACATGGAAGAGCAGCTCTATGCGTCGGCCTTGCAGTCGCGCCCGCTCAACGAGTGGTTCAACGAGAAGGCCGGCATGATCGACGTCGCCAGCGACGACCTGTATGTGCGCGAGCCGCATACGATCTTGCGGACCTTCCTGCTCTACCAAACCACCAATGGCACCAAGGGCCTTTCCAGCCGCACGCTGCGCGCGCTGTACAACGCGCGCACCGTGATGGACGCGAAGTTTCGCAACGACCCGGTCAATCGCGCCACCTTCCTGCAGATCATCATGCAGCCCGACGGCCTGACGCACGCCATGCGCCTGATGAACCAGACCTCGGTGCTGGGGCGCTACCTGTGGGTGTTCCGGCGCATCGTCGGCCAGATGCAGCATGACCTGTTCCACGTCTATACGGTGGACCAGCACATCCTGATGGTGCTGCGCAACATGCGGCGCTTTTTCATCGTCGAACACGCGCACGAATACCCGCTGTGTTCGCAGTTGGCCGCCGGCTGGGACAAGCCCTGGGTGCTTTACCTGGCGGCGCTGTTCCATGACATCGCCAAGGGCCGCGGCGGCGACCATTCCAAGCTCGGTGCCACCAGCGTGCGCCTGTTCTGCCGCCAGCACGGCATTGCGCGCGAAGACGCGCGCAAGATCGAGTTTCTGGTGCTCGAGCACCTGAGCATGAGCCACACAGCGCAAAAGGCCGACCTGAGCGATCCGGAAGTAGTGATGCAATTTGCCGCCAAGGTGGGCAACGAACGACGCCTGACCGCGCTGTATCTGTTGACCGTGGCCGATATCCGCGGCACCTCGCCCAAGGTCTGGAACGCCTGGAAGGGCAAGCTGCTGGAAGACCTGTACAAGCTCACCTCGCGCGCGCTCGGTGGCGAAGTACCCGACCCGCAGGCCGAGGTGGAAGCGCGCAAGCGCGAGGCGCTAGTGGCCATCGCGCTATACGCGCTGCCGCACCAGGCGCACAAGCAGTTGTGGGACACGCTGGATGTGGGCTACTTCATGCGCCACGACGCGGCCGACATCGCCTGGCACACACGTCACCTGTCGCGCCATGTCGGCGCCGACAAGCCGATCGTGCGGGCACGCCGCTCGCCGGTGGGCGAAGGTCTGCAGATCTTGGTCTACACGCGCGACCAGAGCGACCTGTTCGCCCGCATCTGCGGCTTTTTCGACCATGGCGGCTTCAGCATCCTGGACGCCCGCATCCACACCGCCCGCAATGGCTATGCGCTGGACCCCTTCCAGGGCGTTACTGCTGCCATGCCCGAGCAGTACCACGAGCTCACCAGCATGGTGGAAATCGGCCTGGCCTCGGCCATTGCCGACACCACCGCGCTGCGTGAACCCGGCCGCGGCCGCGTATCACGCCGGGTGCGCAGCTTCCCGATCAATCCGCGCGTCAGCCTGCGCCCCGATGAAAAAGGTCAGCGCTGGCTGCTCAACATCACCGCCAGCGACCGCGTCGGCCTGCTCTACGCCGTGGCACGGGTACTGGCGCGGCACGACATCAATCTGCAACTGGCCAAGATCGCCACGCTGGGCGAGCGGGTTGACGACACATTTCTGATCGATGGCGCGCAGCTGCAGCACAACCGCGATCAGATTGCGGTGGAGACGGAGTTGCTGCAGGCGCTGGCTTGAGGCGCTTGGGCGGCCAAGAGCGGCTCGCCACATCCCAGGCTCAATCATCCTGCCCTGCATCCAGGCCCGGAAACAGGACCTCGGTGAACCCGAAGCGGCTGAAGTCGCGCACCCGCATCGGATACAGCACGCCCAGCAGATGGTCGCATTCGTGCTGCACCACGCGGGCGTGAAAACCCTCGACCTCGCGTTCCAAGGCGTCGCCGTACTGGTCAAAGCCGCTGTAGCGCACGCGCGCGTGGCGTGGCACTACCGCCCGCAGGCCGGGTACGGACAGACAACCCTCCCAGTCTTCCACTTCATCCGGCTGGCCCTCTGACCCGGCCACGGGCGTGATCACCGGGTTGATCAGCACGGTGCGCGGTATCGGCGGCGCGTCAGGGTAGCGCGGGTTGACGTCGTCGGTGCCGAAGATCACCAGTTGCAGGTCGACGCCGATCTGTGGCGCGGCGAGGCCGGCACCATTGGCTGCATGCATGGTGTCCAGCATGTCGCTGATCAGCAGATGCAGCGCATCCGAATCGAAGTCGCGCACCGCTTGCGCCACGCGCAGCAGGCGCGCATCGCCCATCTTCAATATGTCACGCACCGCCATCGAGCATCTCCTTGAGTTGTTGTTCGTCGATCACCGGCACGCCCAGCGCCTGTGCCTTGTCCAGCTTGCTGCCCGCCTCGGCGCCGGCCACCACGAAATCGGTTTTCTTGCTGACCGAGCCGGCGACCTTGCCGCCGGCCGCCTCGATCATCTCCTTGACTTCCTCGCGCCCCATGGTCGGCAGCGTGCCGGTTATGACGAATGTCTTGCCCGTTAGCGGCAGTGCAAGGACCGGTGCGGGCTCGCCCTCCTCCCAGTGCAGGCCACAGGCGCGCAGCTGCTCCACCACCTCTCGGTTGTGCGCCTGGGCAAAGAAGGTCTGGATGCTCTCGGCCACGATCGGACCAACATCGGGCACCTGCAGCAACTGCTGGGCATCGGCGTCCATGATGGCATCGAGCTTGCCGAAGTGGCGCGCCAGTTCCTTGGCCGTGGCTTCGCCGACATGGCGAATGCCCAGGCCGAACAGGAAGCGCGGCAGCGTTGTGGCCTTGGACTTTTCCAGGGCGTCGAGCAGATTGCGCGCCGACTTGTCGGCCATGCGCTCGAGCCCGGCCAGCGCGGCCAGGCCGAGCCGGTACAGGTCGGGCAGGTTGCCGATCAGCTTGCCGTCGACAAGCTGGTCGACCAGCTTGTCGCCCAGGCCTTCGACCTCGACGGCACGCCGCTGCGCGAAATGCAGGATCGCCTGCTTGCGCTGGGCGGCGCAGAACAGGCCGCCGGTGCAGCGGTAGTCGGCCTCGCCCTCCTCGCGCAGGGCCTGGGAGCCGCAGACCGGGCAGATACGGGGCATGACAAAGGGC
>JBBKVW010000420.1:0-8627 GCA_037968655.1 Burkholderiaceae bacterium | reverse complement strand
AACGACGAGCAACGCATCTGGCATGACACGCTGCACAGCTTCATGGAGAAGGAGGTCGGGCGGGAATACACGCGGGCGCACGACCACGACCGAGCCTTCCCCTACGAGATCTACAAGAAGATGGCGCAGCAAGGATGGCTGGGACTGTTGCTGCCGGAAGAAGACGGTGGTGTTGCGGCGGATCCCGTCATGTTTGCGATCTTCTGCGAAGCCATCGCCAAGTACAGCCTGGACACCGCCGCATGCATCATGACGTCGATGTTCACGGCCACGAACATCTCCGGGCACGGAACGCCAGCGCAAAAGCAGAAATACTTGCCGGCATTCCTGCGCGGCGAGGCCACGTTCTCCATTTCGATTACCGAGCCCGGTTCTGGTTCCGATGCGGCGGCGGCCCGCACCAAGGCGGTACCGGATGGCAACGGCTGGGTGCTCAATGGCAGCAAGACGTTCTGCTCGGGCGCGCATCTGCCCAACACGACCATCGTCATCATGGCGCGTACCAGCGAGGAACGCCATGCGGGGTTGAGCCTGTTCCTGCTGCCCAATACGACCAAGGGCCTGACCATCACCAAGCTCGACACGATCGTACGCAGGAGCCTGGGCACGACGCAGTTGTACCTCGACGATGTGCGCCTGCCGCAGGAGAGCCTCATCGGCGAGGTCGGACGGGGCTGGACCTATATTGGCGAGCATCTGGAGCATGAGCGACTGAGTCTGGCCGCTTCCTACGTCGGCAATGCCCGCACGGCGCTGGACGACACCCGGCGCTACACCAAGGAGCGCAAGCAATTCGGCAAGGCCCTGTCTTCGTTTCAGGTGCTCAAGCACCGTATGGCCGAAAACGAATGCGAGATCGAAGCCGCACGTCTGCTGACCTACGCCGCCGCCACCAAGATGGCCAGGGGCGAACGCGCGGTGAAAGAGGTGTCGATGGCGAAGGTGTTCGCCGCCAATGCCCTGTACAAGACCGCGTTCAACGGCATGCAGGCACTTGGTGGTTATGCACAATTGCCCGACTACGACATGGAACGCTATTTCCGCGAGTCGAAACACGCCATGGTTGGTGGCGGAACGAACGAAATCCAGCACAGCATCATCGCCAAGGAAATGGGGCTTTGACAAGCCATGTCAGCACATGCATCGAATCCGGCGTCCAGGCCCTACGGGCTCGGTGTCGTGCGCTCACTGGTGCGCGCGCGGTTTGCGCGTCCTCCCGGCGCTCTGGTGGCGCAGATCGCCCTGGCGGATGTGACGGTACTCAGCGAGCTGGTGGGCGGCATGTATACGATGGACGCGGGCATTCGTGCGCTGGCAGTTCCCGCTTTGCCGTTGACCGGCGTCGTCAGCACCGCCAAGTGCCCGCCCGGCGACAACATGGGACTGGTCAAGGCGCTCACGCTGGTCGAGCCTGGTGATGTGCTGGTCGTCGATGCGCAGGGTTTTGCGCATTGGTGCCTGGGTGGATTCCAGCTGCTCCAACACGCGCGAGCCACCCGTGGACTTGCCGGACTGGTGGTCAACGGCGCCTATCGAGACGTGGATGAAGCCCAGAGCGCGGGCTTTCCGGTCTATGGCACGGGCCTGGCCCCATATTCTGGTCCCAAGGCCGGCCCGTTCGAGGTCAACGTGCCGGTGTGCTGTGGCGCAGTGGTGGTGCAACCCGGCGACGTGGTTTCGGCGTCCCGGGACGGCGTCGTGGTCGTGCCGCAGCGCAGCATATCTGCGGTCGCAAATGCGCTTGTGCAGCGTGCGGCACAACACGCGCAGCAGGGAGACGACGTGTTGCGACGCGTGTTCGAACTGGCGCGTACGTTCGACTGCGACGAGTTGCCAGACCAGGAACCATCACGCGACCCGCCGTGATCTTGCCGGACCTGGCGGGCACGATGCCGGTCGATCCGATCCGGGGCCCGGTACCGGTTGCGTCCGGATCGCCCCGTTCCTCAATTCAAGCCACAAAGGAGGCCTGCGATGCCAACAAACCCAGGGCCGGTATGGTTCATCACCGGGTGCTCCAGCGGCTTCGGCCGCGAACTGGCGCGTCAGGTTCTTGCGCGCGGCTGGCGTGTCGTCGCCACGGCGCGTGACCCATCGCAGCTGGCCGATCTGCTGAGCGGCCATGAGGATCAGGCGTTGGCCTGTGCGCTCGATGTGACGGACGCAAGTCAGATCGCTGCGGCCGTGGCCGCTGCTCAGGCGCGGTTCGGTTGTATCGATGTACTGGTCAACAACGCAGGCTACGGTTACCAGGCCACCGTCGAGGAAGGCGTGGACGCGCGGATCCGCGACATGTTCGATACCAATGTCTTCGGCCTGTTTGCGCTGACCCGCGCCGTGTTACCCGGTATGCGGGGCCGTCGGCGCGGTCATGTGCTCAACATCAGTTCGGTCGCGGGCCTGGTCGGATTTGCCGGCTCGGGTTACTACGCTGCGTCCAAGCATGCGGTCGAAGGCTGGTCGGATGCCTTGGCGGCCGAAGTCATGCCGCTGGGCATCAACGTCACCTGCATCGAGCCGGGTCCGTTCCGGACCGATTTTGCCGCGCGCTCGCTACAGCAAACGCCCAATCGCATTGCCGAATATGCCACCACGGCGGGCGCGCGACTGAAGTCGACGGTCCAGGCCAGCGGCAGCCAGAAGGGCGATCCGCAGCGCGCCGGCGAAGCCATCATCGGGATCACCGAGATCGCCGAGCCGCCGCGCCACCTGGTGCTGGGCGCGTCCGGGTTCGATGCCGTCACGTCAGCGTTGGCCACGACCTTGACCGAAATCGGGCGCTGGCGCGATACAGCGTTGGCGGCGGATTTTCCCCATCCATAGTTCCAACCCCCAGCCGGATCTGGCTGTGTGTTTCGCTGCCCGATTGGCGCGAAACATGTCCCTATTTGTGCAGGTCCGACGTTCCTGGCATCAATTAGCCTAGGGTTAACACTAATGCAATGTTTTAAAGGTCAGACCATATAATAGTTCAAACCAAATCGCTTAGGTGACCCGGATCACCCAAATCGCCAACGGGATGGGGCGACGAGGAGACATGCATGGATGCGCAGTGCCATCGGAAAGCAACTGGTACCGGCACCTTCGCCGCACCGGGGCTTAGGTTGCGGCAGGCGCCGCTGTCCGGGTCGCCTTTTGGAACCGCCAGGGCGCAGGCGCGGTTCGCCGATGTCGATGTCCCGCACGGGTCGTCGGCGATGGACGGCGTGGGCGCGCAGCTTCGGTAACAAGCCATGCCACTGCACCCTGTCATCCAGCAAGCGCTCGCGGCGGCACAGGGTGCGCTGCCGTACGACAAGCTGCCGCTGGCCCAGGCCCGCGCACAGGCAAAGCTCGGTTATCCACCACGCCCGCAACCGGTGGACGTTGCTACGGTACATGACCGCGCGATTCCCGGTCCTGCCGGCGCAATGGCGATCCGCATCTACTCACCGAAGGGCCCCGGTTCGCACCCGGTCGTGGTGTTTTTCCACGGCAGTGGCTTCGTGCTGCTCGATCTCGACACCCATGACGACATCTGCCGGCGCCTGTGTGCCGGTGCTGGCGCGATCGTGGTTTCGGTCGACTACCGCCTGGCGCCCGAGCACCGGTTCCCGGCCGCGACCAACGACTGCCTGGCCGCCACACGGTGGGTTGCGCAACATGCTGCCGAACTGGGCGCTGATCCACAGCGCATGGCCGTTGCCGGCGACAGCGCCGGCGGATGCCTGGCAGCAGTCACGGCGCTGCGTATTCGTGACGAAGGCGGGCCAGGCCTGTGCGGCCAACTGCTCTGGTATCCGGTGACCGATTACCCGTCCGTTTCCAATGGTTCCTACCGCGCTTTCGGAGCCGGATACGGCCTCACCGAAGACGGCATGCGCTGGTTCTGGCACCAGTATCTGGCAGATGCTGCCAGTGCCAGCCACGCCCACGCGTCCCCGTTGCGCATGGACACGCCCGTGGGCCTGCCACCGGCCTGCGTGCTAGTGGCCGAATTCGACGTGCTGCGCGACGAAGGCGAGGCCTATGTGCAACGTTTGGCCGGCGCCGGTATCGCCGCCACCACGCGCCGGTACGCTGGCATGAACCATGGATTCCTGAAATATGCCGGTGTGCTGGAGCCAGCCGATGCCGCGATCGCCGACGCGTGTCACTGGTTGCAACAGCGGTTCCAGCCGCAGCCTGCGCGTCAGGTGAAGGAGGGCGCATGCTAGATATCAAACAACAGGTGCTCGCCAGTGGCGGGCGCGTCGTGGCCACGGCACGCGACAAGTCGCGTCTGGCCAATCTGGTGAAGGGAAACGAAGACCGGGCGCTGGCACTGCAACTCGACGTCACCGATACCGGGCAGATTGCGGCCGCCGTGGCCGAGGCCCAGGCGCGCTTCGGGCGCATCGACGTGCTGGTCAACAACGCCGGCTATGGTTATCAGGCCGCCGTCGAAGAGGGCGAGGAACAGGAGATTCGCGCCAGGTTCGACGCCAATGTGTTCGGCTTGTTTGCGCTGACCCGTGCCGTGTTGCCGTCGATGCGGGCCAGGGGCAGCGGCCACGTGGTCGGTGGCCGGCTTGCGCGGCTTGCCGGGATCGGGCTACTACGCAGCAAGCAAGCATGCGGTGGAGGGTTGGTCCGATGCCTTGAAAGCCGAGGTCGAACCACTGGGCATCAAGGTCACCTGCGTGGAGCCCGGTCCGTTTCGTACCGACTTTGCCGGGCGCTCGCTGCGCCAGACGCCGAACCGGATCGCTGCGTATGCGGACACGGCGGGCGCGCGCCTGAACGCGACCACCCGCACGAGCGGCACCCAGCAGGGTGACCCGGTGCGCGCCGCCAAGGCGATGATCCAGATCAGCACCATCGCCGATCCGCCACGCCATCTGGTGCTCGGCGCGTTTGGCGCCGAGGTGGTGGTGAACACACTCAAGGCGCGGCTGGCCGAGGTCCAGGCCTGGCACGCAACCGCGGTCGGCGCCGATTTCCCGAAAGACTGAGACACCTGCAGGCACCTGCGGGTAGTTACGGGCGGCGTCCAGTCAGTACTGACGTTGGTCCTTCAAGGCCCACGCTGACCATGACCAGTTCGTCAATGCACGCATGCATCAATTGAATCGTGTGGTCCAGGGCGATGAACGCGTCCAGACATTCCAGTTGGGGGATGGTCTGAATCGATCGCTGCCCGGGATGCATAAGCCATCGTCTGCCCTGCGCTCTTCTGCCTGAGTTGGCTCCAATAGACTGTGTGCCGACTTTCGCAGTCCGAGCACGTATGCCGGCAACCCGCCACACACCCGCCGTTCAGGGATAAGCTAGTTGCGCAGTCCAGCGCGTCGAAGCCCCTCAAGGTACAGTTCAACCTGCTCCTGCCTGTCCAGGTAAAACAGTTTTTCCCGCGCAAGACCCAGTGAAAAATCGGATTTCACTTTTGTCATCTCCAACAGCGCCGCGGCGGCCTCATCACTGCGCTCCAGATGCCCTAGAGCAGCAGCCAGATGCGCACGTGCCCAATACTGGCAATTGGGCACCAGAAGCGCGTTTTTCGCCCAATCAACTGCTTCCACAAACCGCCCCGCAAGGATCAGCGCTAACGCGCCGTATGAATAGAACGCCCAGCGCCATGGGTCATTCGGACTGAGTCGGATGGCTTCTTCGAAAAACGGCACAGCGTCTGCGAGTCGGCCAGAATAAGCAAGGGCATCCCCCATACCGCAATAGGCGATACCCATACTGGGATTGATCACCACAGCCGCTTTGCAAGCCGCCTGGCCCAGTTCGAATTCTCGCCGTGCAATGTGAACCCGGCCGAGCGCCATACAGCAAAACGAGTCCCCGGCATCCAGGCCCACCGCACTTTTGGCGTGGCGCAAGGCTTTATCCAATGCTTCGGCAGTGGGCCGAGCATCAAAATAGACCATGTCAAGTACCATGCAATAAGCCAGACGCGCGTGGGCCTGCGCGAACCGCGCATCGAGTTCAACCGCGCGCGACAACATCGCCTGCGCTTGAACATTGCCCTCTCGGGTGAATTGGTACATATGCGAGAGCCCGACGTGGTAACAATCCCAGGCTCCCAAATTTTGCGTGGGCTTTTGAATCGCACGCGTTTGCTCGGCAATGCCCAGTTCCGGCTCCAGTCGCCCGACTATCATGCTGTTGATCTCGTCCTGCAGCGCAAACAGGTCTGCCAGATCACGATCGTACCGCTCGGCCCAGATGTGCTCGCCGGTCGTGCCTTCGATAAGTTGAGCCGTGACACGCAACCGGTTACCGGATTTGCGTACGCTGCCTTCAACCACGTAGTTCGCCCCCAGTTCTCTCGCCGCGCGTCGGACATCCACCGATTGGCCTTTATAAGCGAAGCAGGAATTTCTAGCCACTACGCGCAACCAGTGGTATTTTGAAAGCGCCGTAATCAGGTCCTCTGTGAAACCGTCTGCGACATAGGTTTGGCCGGCATCGCCGCTCATATTGTCAAAAGGCAACACCGCCACGCATGGACGAGCAGAATTTGAAGCACTGTTGCCAAGGGCAGATTCAGGCGTGCCGGCGGCACTTCGTTGCTGGCGGATGCGATATGCGCGCACAGGGTGGGCAATGTTCTTGACTAGCTGTTGGCCCTGATCGACGAATAGGGCCGATACCTTGTCACGAACGGCGGCGTGGATGGACTCTGACACTGTTACACCGCCAGGTTCTGCCAAACCTTCAAGGCGCGCTGCGATATTAACGCCATCGCCATAAACAGTGCCGTCTTCCTTCTCGATCACGTCACCCATATGCACGCCGATTCGAAAACGCATCTGACGGTCCTCTGGTGCGGCATCAGCCAACGGGTTTACTTCAGCCTGGATTGCGATTGCAGCAGTCACTGCACCAGTGGCCGTCTCAAACACCGCCAGCACCGAGTCGCCAGCCATATCGATGACGCGGCCCCGGTTCGATTCGATTTGCTGACGAAATACAGCTCGGGCGGCGTCAAGCGACGCCACGGTAGCGCGCTCGTCCAATGACATCAGGCGCGAGTAACCCGCCGCATCCGCCGCCAGGATCGCTGCCAGCCTTTGTTTGAGATCTGTCACTCGATTGCCCCCGAGTTGCGCGCGGCATCATATTACGCCTGTCAGGACGAATGTTGACGCCAAATCAAAGGAGCAATGACTGTTGGCGGGCATACCGGTCTTTCGGGCCGCCGGACATGAATATCCGCTACCGCTGCAACCCGGGGCGCATGACTTTCTCCGAACCGGGTGTTCAGGCCGTCCGGCATCTTCCGGCGACAGACAAAGCCCGGAGCAGACTGGTTTCTGCCTTTCGTCGCTCCCGCGCCCACGATAGCAATGCTCCACATAACGGCGTGCAGGGATAAACTGACTCCAACTTGGCTTCACTTGGCTGCGTGCCTTTTGATCCCATAGCTTGCGTTGCTTCACGACGAAAGAGGCTCAGATGAAGAGACGTGACGCGGTCATCGACCCACTTGCTCTGTGCGCGGCGACGCTCGCGTGGACACAACTGCCCGGGCGGGCCTAGACGCGGCGTTGTCATCCTGAATTTGCTTCCTGCGGCGGCGATAGGCTGAACCAGACTGCAGTGAGTCAGTCGCTTCGCTCCATCGCTGTCGCTCAACTTGGAATGAACTGCTCACCGCAGGCCCACACGCGGGGTAGGCCGAGGGACGATATTTAAAAGCCGCACCTATGCGGCGACCGCGTTGACGCACGCAACAGCCGTAAACATGACTTCTGCGCCGGGATAGAGTTTCACTGGTTGGCAGACTGCACGTGCCGGCGGAGAGATGGGGAAGTAGACGCGAAAAATTTCGTTGTACTGTTCTATCTTCCCCATGTCGCGCAAGTAGAGCTGAACAAACATGACGTCGCCGTAGTCACCACCGGCTTCGCGGAGGAGCATGCCCAAGTTTTTTAGGGCCTGATGGGCTTGTGCTTCAAATCCAATCTGCATTTGGCCGGACTCGGGTGATCGCCCAACCATGCCGGCCGTATAGACCATTCCATTCGGCGAAAGGGTTGCCTGTGAGACCGGGTTATACATGGCGGCAGACGCTTTGGTCGTGATAACGCGTTTCATGGAGCCTCCGTGATGAATAGCGTGGGCTAACGTGCTGGTTGACCTCCGGCAGGCCGCCAGCGGTACCCGACCAATCCTACACGCCAACTATTGCCGCTGGCATCCCTGTTCGAGGGACCGTATGAAGGGTCGGTGAACTGAGTGCCAGGTTCCGGTCGATCCGGCCACTAAAGCAACGGCCGACGAACACCCGCTATCGCTGGCGGACGCGCAACTTTCTCCGAACCGGGCGTTCAGTCCATCCGGCAGCTTCCGGCAGCTTCCGGCGGCAGATGAAGGCTGGACCAGACTGGGTCCTGACATTCGAATTTCGGAACTGCTCGCTCCAGACCGGCCGTTGAGGTGCGCATTCGAAAGTCAGCAATATGGCGCCTATTTCGGCAACCCGAGTACCCGCCACCGGCCAGGAGTTGTCGTTCATCTTGACGAGTCGAACGTCTCTTGATGGCAGGAAGCTGACTTATAGATTGGTCTGGCCTGTGTCAAGCGCCCCTGCGTCCAGGCATCGAAGGCTTCTTTGAATCTCATCTTCCGGTTCTCCTGCACGTAGCGAGTCCGGC
>JBBKVW010000419.1:0-3748 GCA_037968655.1 Burkholderiaceae bacterium | reverse complement strand
CCACCACGGCCCCGTCGCGTGCGCGAATAAAGTTAATCGCCCTGGTGACTTTTGCGGCCACGCTGTCAGTCTGGAATAGCGATACAGGCACCGCTGATGCCGCTGCAGGCGTATCGGTCGCGCCCAGCGGCGTGTCGTCCATTTCGATCGTGGTGACGGTGCTGCGCGCAACGTCGATGCCCTGGTCAACAACAGCGATGCCGCCGGCGTCCACCAGCACCAGCAGACCGCCGTCGCTGTCGAACGGCACCGCCTCGGATGCGACAACCGGCAAACCCGCCAAAGTCCCGCCACGACAACCAAGGTCAGCAGCAACACCACGGCCACCAGAACGGATGCCTGCCTGCGCTCCGGTCCTTGGGTGACAGATCCACGATGCGGTCATCAAATTTCCGGTGAAGGCTGAAAGCGCCGCTTCGGCATCGTCTGCCAGGTCACCACTCGAAGCGATTGACAGTGCCCCGTTCGTGATGCTGGCCGGTGTCTGTCCGGTCACGCCAGCATTCGATGGATCAATGAAACTCAAGTCGCTCAATCGCGCCGCAGCCCGGACCAGATCACGCAGGAAAACGGCCTCGGCTTGCGGTGATGCTGATTGCATCAGTTCCTGCGAAAAAACGGTCAACGCGGCCAGTCGCAGCGCGTACATGGTCTGTCGATCAAAGGCCAGCCGGCTTACCGGCGTCGCCTTGCTCTGGCCGACCCAATAAGCAGTAGAGCCATCAGTTGCAAGACAGAGCGGCACGCCAGCCGGCACCATGCGCAGGCCTTCGAGCTTGCCCAGGATAGTTAGCTGATCGACCAGTTCGAGAAACTCCGCACCGCTGGCAGTTCCGACAAGTGCCTGATAGTCAGCGTCATCAGTTGAACCACCAGCAACTGCGCTTTTCAACTCCTGAACCGGCGTGCTGTTCGCGCCCCATCGGTGCGTTGCAAATTGCAGCGCTTCACGATCATTGTCAGTGGCGCAAAGGGCAATCGCCTTGCGCGCAAAATCCAGTCCTCGACGTACAAACATTGCTGTTCCAATCCAAGCGTTATTGATGCTTTTCATGGTGCCGCTGTCGGCCATCGTTATCCATTGCGCCCGGTGTCGTTGGGTGCCGTCGAATGACGTTCACCAAATGTTTCTGCGCGCTTCGAGCCAGGCGGCCAGGTCGAACAATCGATAGCTCACCCTGCATCCGTTGATCCCTGCGCGATAGCAGTCCGGTGCGCCACCTTCGGCTCGAAGGTTTTTCAGACTGCCAGCAGCGACGCCGATCAATGCAGCAGCATCGGCTTCGGATACTCGGTGGTCGCCGGATATCTGCATCCCAAGCTCCCGCACCGTCGTCAGCAGCATCTGCGCGGTGGCCTCGACACGCGCTTGATAGGCATCGCGGGATTGGTCGTTCATGGCGCCCCCTTGAAGTGTTGGACCAGTTCAATGGTCTTTACCACCTGGTTGTCCCGCTTTTGGAAGGGTTGGAAGGGTTGTCACATATCAGGGTTATCGCGTGCACGCGTATACGTCGATAAGTTGTGACTGTTCCAACCCTTCCAAAATCAGAATGCCCGAGCATTGAGCCGCTCCATTTCGTCGATCGTGAGTTGCAGGCCGGCGTACCAGATCCCGTTTGCGCGCCGCTTGCTGATGCCTTCCAGTGCGCTGATGCGAGATCCCCATACGGTCTGACTTGGCGCATGCTCGCCGCGATCTTTCTTCCAGCGCGCGAAGCTGTCGTAAAGCCGAGATGCCTTTGCTTCGCCGTGACGGTGGCAGCACTCCTCTATCCACATGGCCAGGTCGTCGTGGTCGCCCATGTACTCCGCGCTGGCGCTGCGCACGCTGGCGGGAATGTGCAATCCATCCCCATGCCAGTCGATGGCACCCTGCACCGCCCAGGCCATGATGGCGGCGCCCTCGGCTTTGAGTTTGTCGAGGATCGTCAGGTCGCGCGCCGCGCCCTCGAATTTGGCATTGAACGGGATCAGCAACATGCGCCGTGCCATGGCCGGATCGCCACCACGCAGCCGAGGCTTGAAGTTGCCAATGACGACATGCTTCTGACTCATTGCGAATTGGAAGAAATCCTGCCGCATGAACCTTGCTGTCAGCACTTCGTCGCCGGTCAATTGCTTGATAAGCGATTCATTGAAGAATGCGTTTTCCTCTAGCTCTGAGCTAACCGCCAGCCGCTTGCCATGCAACTGCGCCAATTCGGTCGAGTGCCGGTCGTACTTAGATTGCATCAGCACGCCCTCGGGGAGCTTGAGCGAGTAGGTGCCGAGCAGCCATTGCACCAAGTCGATAAAGACGCTCTTGCCGTTGCTGCCGCTACCGTGCAGGAAGAATATGACCTGTTCGCGTCTGTCCCCGGTTAGCCAATAGCCAATTGCGCGTCGCATGAACTCCACCATTGGCTTGTCGCCTTGGAAAACATCGACCAGGAACTTGAGCCACAGCGGGCAGTGCTGGGTTGCGTCGGGCGCTATGCGCGCGCATTGGGTGACGTACGCGACGCCGGTCGGCTTCAATGCTCCAGTGCGCAGGTCAACGATTCCGCCAGGTGTCGCAATCACCATCTGGTCCGCATCCCACTGGTCAGCACTGACCACCAATTGCGGCTCCGCCTGCGCCAGCGTCAGGATCGCGCTGACCGTCTTGGCGCTTGCAATGCGCCGCGCCTCGGCTTCGCTCGTGGCGTCGGCTGCGTGTCGCATTGCGATGGTCTTTGCCCGGTCATATCGGCGCAGCTTGGCGTCGCGCTCCCATACCTGACCGTTGAACACCATCCAACCCATGCCTGGGGTCCAACGGAAGTCGAAGATCGCCTCAGCCGCGAATAGCTCAGCAAGAGCGATGTCGCTGGCCAGCGGCGCTTCGCTGACGATGCTCAGCTTTGGTTTCGCAGTGGCAGTCATGGTGCCCCCGGCGAGTATTTCGATGGCTGTATTGGCTCGGCAATGCGAATTGCCGCGCCTACCAGTTCCAGATTGGCGGGAGATTTTCCGCGCCCGCTCATGAATGACCGCCGATCTTCGCCAGGATCTTCTTTACGCCTTCCAGGCTGGAAAGCCGCTGCACCAGTCCCAGGTGCTCTAGAAAGTAGCTTGGCGGCCCGTCTGCGCGGTCTGAGCGCCACAGGCAGCACCGCAGGAATGCGGCGTCTACCGCGACATTGACAAAGTCTTTGTCCGGGCGCTGGCCCGTGGCAAAATCCAAATCGTTGGTGGTTTCCCTGGTGCCCTCGGCGTTCGCAGCGCCCGGGGCATCGTCATATGGGGCCGGCATTTAGGCCACCTCAGCGGTGTGGGTGCGGCTGACCAGAAACGCCTCGAGCGCAGACTGGCGATAACGGACCAATCTGCCGACCTTGATATACGGCAGCGGGTAGCGCTTGGTGCTCCGCCAGATTTGCAGCGTCGTCGGCTTAACGCCTAAGTACTGCGCGGATTCGTCCTCAGTGCGCAGCGGGTCCGCTATGTTTTCAGTGGTCATGATCGCGCCTCATATTTACCCCGAAACACTGATTGCGTTTCGGTAAGGTTCGATCAAAACGCTTATCGTCGTTTTTGTATCCCCGCGAGTTTTCCAAACTTCGTGGGATTGGCGCCGCGACCAAGTTTTCTTGCCGCTGGCGAGATGGCATACCCCATTCGAACCGCCTGGGCGTGCAACCTTTGCGCATTGCTCTTGCCCTCGCCAACGAGCTTGCCGATTGCTTCCCAGAAAGCGGTGTCGATCGTGCAGTCAGGGTCTCGA
>JBBKVW010000418.1:0-9506 GCA_037968655.1 Burkholderiaceae bacterium | reverse complement strand
CAATCGGTGAGCGTGGACACAATCAACCGAAAGCCATAGATGTCCGTCACCTTGGCAAAACTCAGGTGCTTGCGAATCATCTTGCGGTAGATAGAAAACACCGATTTCTCTCTACCCGCGATACGCAGGGGCATGCCAGCCTTGGTAAATGCGGCCTCGACATCACCGTGGACTTTCTGGATCAGGTCGCGTCTGCGGCTTCGCGCTTTTTCTACCGCCTTGGCCAGGATGGCATTGCGCCAAGGATGCAAATACGCAAACGACAGGTCCTGAAGTTCGCGGTAGATCTGGTTCAGTCCCAGACGGTGTGCGATTGGCGCATAAATGTCCAGTGTCTCGGATGAAATGCGACTCCATTTATCCCGCGGCACATTGGACAGCGTACGCATGTTGTGCGCGCGGTCGGCGAGCTTGATCAAGATGACGCGCACGTCGCGCGCCATAGCCAACAACATCTTTCGAAACGACTCGGCCTGGTTTTCTTCACGGGTGTCAAATTGGAGCTTGTCTAGTTTGGTCAGTCCATCGACAAGTTCCGCCACCGGCGCGCCAAAGCGTTCGATCAACTCGGCTTTTGTAACGCCGCAGTCCTCAAGCGTGTCATGCAATAGTGCTGCCATCAGCGCCTGCGCATCGAGCTTCCATTCCGCACATTGCGCGGCAACCGCGATCGGATGCGTGATGTAGGGCTCACCGCTGGCCCGCAGCTGACCCAGGTGGGCCTCGTCAGAAAAGCGATAGGCTAGCCGGACCCGTTCGCAATCAGAGCTGGACAGGTAATCGAGCCGAGAGGTAAGCGCTGCAAAACTGGCCGCCGCCGCGTTGGCAATCGCAGAATCGGGCACATCCGGCGCGCGCGCCTTGCGTGGCCGCCTTGCCAATGCAGTCAGCGTGTCAATGAAGTTGCCCATCCGTCGAATATAGCCTGCCGGATAGCTGGAGACACGGGCAAAAAAAATGGCACCTCAACAGGTGCCACTACTGCCGACGCGTCGGTGCGGTTCAGTTGCTCAGATCGGCACTTTCTTGAGCATTTCCAGGCCAATCTTGCCCGCTGCAATCTCACGCAGAGCAGTTACGCCGGGTTTGTTCTTGCTCTCGATCTTGGGCGCATGACCCTGACTCAGCATGCGGGCGCGGTAGGTTGCAGCCAGCACCAGTTGGAATCGGTTGGGAATCTGGATCAGACAGTCTTCGACGGTGATGCGTGCCATGGGTTCTCCAAAAGGCTTTGGGCGGGCTAGGGAATGTTCAGTGCGCTGAAAGTGCCGGCGCGGGCGCGGTGCTGTACCGCAAACTTGAGCCGCTGCGCATGCACGATCGCCTTGAGGTCAAACAGTGCGCGGTCAAATGAGTCATTGATTATAACGAAGTCAAAGTGGTGGACATGGGCGACCTCGGTTGCTGCATTGCGCAGCCGCAGGTCAATCGTGTCGGCAGCGTCCTCGCCGCGCCGCTCGAGTCGGGACCGCAGTTCGTCCCAACTGGGTGGCAAGATGAAGATCGACACCGCATTGGCAAATACCTTCTTGATCGACAGCGCGCCCTGGAAGTCGATTTCAAGCACGACGTCAGAGCCCTGGTCCATCAACTGCGCAATGGCGTCGCGGGAAGTTCCATAGCGGTGCCCATGTACCTGCGCCCATTCGACAAATCCGTCGGCCTTGACCATGCTCGCGAATGTGTCGGCCGACACAAAGTAATACTCGCGGCCATTTTTCTCTTGGCCACGCGGAGCGCGCGTGGTGTGGGATATTGATGGCTTGACGTGTGAATCCAGCTCCATCAAAGCCTTCACTAGGCTCGACTTGCCAGCGCCACTGGGCGCGGCAACAACAAACAGATTTCCGGGGTAGTCCATGGCAAATAGTTGATTGCGCGGAACCGGATGCGGCGAGCGCCCCCGGCGGGTGGCTGCCTATTCTATGTTCTGCACTTGCTCACGCATCTGCTCGATCAGCACCTTCATGTCGACCGAAATATGGGTCAGTTCCAGAGCTGCCGATTTAGCGCCCAATGTATTTGCTTCGCGGTGCAACTCCTGAATCAGAAAATCGAGCCGTTTTCCGACCTCCCCGCCCTTGTTGATCAAGCGTTCGAGTTCGTCCAGATGCGATTGGAGCCGGGTGATTTCTTCCGCCACGTCGATGCGGATCGCAAATGCGGTTGCTTCGGAAAGTGCCCGATCCTGTGCCGCCTCCGAACTGACTGCCGCACTGCCCGGGGTTGCCTGCATGGCCTCGTTCCATCTGTCCAGGAAGCGTTGCCGCTGCGCCGCCACCAACTGCGGCACCAGGGGCAGGGCCTGTTGGGCCAGCGCACGAATGTCGGCGATCTTTTCGATCAGCGTACCTGCCAGTCGGGCGCCCTCACGCTTGCGCGCCAGCAATAGTTCGCGCAGCGTTCGCTCTGCCAACTGGGTCAACTCAACGCGCCAATCGCGCGGGCCGCCCTGTTCAGTAGACGCCAAGCGCAGTACATCCGATATGCCCAGCGCCCGGGCCTCGGGCAGCCAGGCCCGGATGTTGTCCTGCAAGGAGCCGAGTCGTTGCAACAGGCGCGCGGAGGGTTCGGTGACAGAGCTTGAAAGTCCTGACTCGACCGTTGCGCGCAACTCCACTTTGCCGCGCTTGAGTTGGCCTTGCAGCATGTCGCGCAACAGAGGTTCAAAGCCACGCAGCTCCTCTGGCAATCGAAACGACAGGTCCAGGAAGCGGCTGTTGACAGAGCGAATTTCCAGTCCCAGCCACGCGCCTGAGGTGGCCTTCGAATCGTGCGAAGCGGGCGCTGAAGTACTGCTGCTTTGCCCTGCTGCGTACCCGGTCATACTGTAAACTGGCATTGAAGTACTTGTTCCTGTTTGTCTCAAACGTTTCTATAGCGGTCCCAGCGCACCATTGCGTCGTGCTTGCCGCAAGCCACTCCTGAAGTATGTCGAAGGTCAAACCCGCCGCGTTGCCGCCGGACACCGTGATTGGTGGATATCGCATTATCCGCAAAGTGGCTGCGGGCGGCTTTGGCGTGGTGTACCTGGCGCTGGATCCGGACGGACAACAGGTCGCGGTGAAGGAGTATTTGCCGGCCTCGCTTGCTTCGCGCAGTGCAGGTGAACTCGCGCCCCAAGTACCGGGCGAAAAACTGTCGCTTTACCGCCTGGGGCTCAAGAGTTTCTTCGAGGAAGGCCGCGCGTTGGCGCAAATCTCGCATCCTTCGGTTGTCAGCGTGATGAATTTTTTTCGCGAGAACGAGACGGTCTACATGGTGATGAACTATCTGGAGGGCGCGGCCCTGCAGGATTTCATCATCACAGCGCGCGACCAGAAGTTGCAAAAAGTGTTTCGCGAGTCCACCATCCGTTCGCTGTTCGACGAGATCCTGCGCGGCCTGCGGATCGTGCACCAGCACAAGATGCTGCATCTGGACATCAAGCCGGCCAACATCTTCATCACCGACGACAACAAGTCGGTGCTGATCGATTTTGGCGCTGCCCGCGAGGTGCTGAGCAAAGAGGGCAACTTCATCCGCCCGATGTACACACCCGGTTTCGCGGCACCCGAGATGTACCGGCGGGACTCGTCCATGGGACCCTGGACCGATATCTACGCCATTGGCGCCTGCATGTACGCCTGCATGCAGGGCTATCCACCCAACGAAGCGCCGCAGCGGCTGGAGAAAGACCGCATTGCGACCGCCCTGACCCGCTTGCGCGGAATCTACTCCGACAACCTGATCGAGGTCGTCGAGTGGTGCATGGCGCTTGACCCCCTGTCGCGGCCGCAATCGGTGTTTGCGCTGCAAAAAGAGCTCAGCCGTGAAGGCGAGCGTCGTTATACCAAGCTGTCGGTGGCCGAGAAGGTGCGCCTTCAATTCGACACCATGGTGACTGAATCCAAGCGGCCGACCAAGGCACTTGCTAGCGCAGCAGTGAAGCCCAAATGAAGTTTTCTGTTTTTCAGGTCAGTCGCAAAGGCGGGCGTCAGCTCAACGAAGACCGCATGGGCTACAGCTACACCCGCAGCTCCGGCATCTTGCTGCTGGCAGACGGCATGGGTGGCCATCCCGAAGGCGAGGTTGCTGCGCAACTGGCCCTGCAGGCGATGTCGGCCCTGTACCAGAAGCAGGCCAATCCCGCGATCGAGGATGTGACGGCGTTTCTCACCGCAGCGGTCATGACGGCGCACCGCCAGATCATCAAGTATGCAATCGAAAAAGGCATGCTCGATACGCCGCGCACCACTGTTGTGGCAGCGGTAGTTCAGAACGGCGCTGCCAGCTGGGTGCATTGCGGCGATTCGCGCCTGTATCTGGTGCGCAAGGGCAAGTTGGTGGTGCGCACGCGCGACCATTCCTACCTCGAGCAGCCTCCCAAGGGGCAAAAAAGCGCACGCATGGCCGAACATGCCAATCGCAACATCCTGTTTACCTGTCTCGGTTCGCCGGCCAAGCCGCTGTTCGACCTGGCGGGTCCTGTGACGCTGTATCAGGGTGACAAGATTCTGCTGTGCTCCGATGGCCTGTGGGGTACCTTGTCGGACGATGAGATCGTCGACAAATTGAAC
Organism: Burkholderiaceae bacterium; assembly: GCA_037968655.1. Taxonomy (GTDB): domain Bacteria; phylum Pseudomonadota; class Gammaproteobacteria; order Burkholderiales; family Burkholderiaceae_C; genus CAISIP01. The sequence goes on along the minus strand of JBBKVW010000418.1, from coordinate 4,947 downwards.
GATGGCGTAGTCGGTGAAACAGTGCCGGTCCTGGTCGACATGGCGCTGCAGCGCGCCGGCGCCACCAGCGACAATGTCACTGCCATTGCGCTGGAATGGGAGACGCCGGATGCCATCCAGGCTTCGGACGGCAATGTGTCGACCGAGCGCATTCCAGATGGCGTGTATGCCAGTACCGTGCAATCGGGTGGCCTGCAATCCGGCGATGACGATCTGGACGACGCGGCGATCGAACGATCGATCGCAGAAATCAACGAAGCCATCCGTCGCTCGGCTGCCAAGCGGCGCTAGGCAATCGGGTGGTTGACCCACCCATCTATTGGACAAACCCATGACTGAAATTCAACGCAGTGGCGCGCGAGCCGCTGGCCAATTGCGAGCTGTGCGGCTGACCCGCGGCTTCACGATACACGCCGAAGGCTCGGTGCTGGTCGAGTTTGGCGAAACCCGGGTGCTGTGCACGGCCTCGGTCGAGGAAAAGGTGCCCGGCCACAAACGTGGCAGCGGCGAGGGCTGGGTGACGGCGGAGTACGGCATGCTGCCACGTGCAACCCATACCCGCAGCGATCGCGAAGCGGCGCGCGGCAAGCAAAGCGGGCGCACCCAGGAAATCCAGCGCCTGATCGGGCGTTCGTTGCGCGCGGTGTTCGATCTGCGCAAACTGGGTGAACGCACGATACAGCTTGACTGCGATGTGCTGCAGGCCGACGGCGGAACGCGCACTGCGAGCATCACGGGCGCCTATGTTGCCGCGCACGACGCGGTGAGCCGGCTGATCGCGGACGGCAAGTTGACGGCGTCCCCCATCATGGCGCAGGTGGCCGCAGTATCGGTTGGCATTTCGCGCGGAACAGCCTTGCTGGACCTGGACTACAACGAAGACGCATCCTGCGACACCGACATGAACGTCGTCATGACCGGTGCGGGCAATTTTGTCGAGGTGCAGGGCACTGCCGAGGGTGTTGCCTTCTCGCGCCCTGAAATGGATGCCATGCTGTCGCTGGCCGAGAAAGGCATTGGCGAGTTGATGGAGTTGCAGCGCGCATGCCTGAGCGCCTGATTCGGTCCAGCGCCATCGGAGCCATTGGGAGAACGAACGGATGCAGTTGAAGATCGTGCTGGCATCGAACAACCGGGGCAAACTGGACGAATTGCAGGTCATGCTGGCACCGCTGGGCTATGCGTTGCTATGCCAGGCCGACCTGGGCATAAGCGAGGCCGACGAGCCGCATCGCACCTTCGTCGAGAACGCGCTGGCCAAGGCGCGTCACGCGGCGCAGCACAGCGGCCTGCCGGCGATTGCCGATGACGCCGGCCTGTGCGTCGATGCATTTGGCGGATTGCCGGGCGTCGATACGGCGTTCTACGCGACGCAGTTTGGCTACGCCAAGAGCGACGCCAATAACGTGCGCGCCCTTCTCGAACAGTTGCAGGGCGTGGACAAGCGGCGCGCGGCCATGGTCTCCACTTTGGTCGCACTGCGCAGCGCGCAGGATCCGGAACCCCTGATCGCCACCGGTCGTGCCATCGGCGAGATTACGCGCGAGCCGATCGGAGGCAACGGTTTCGGATTCGACCCGGTAATGTGGCTGCCCGAGTTCGGCCAGACCTTCGCGCAACTGCCGCTGGCCATCAAGAACGCGAACAGCCATCGCGGCCGCGCTGCACGCCAGATGATCGAGCTGATCCGCGAGCGCTGGGCCTGAGCCATGGCGGTGCCAGACCTGGCCCATCTGATGCGCCCGGGCAGCCTGCAACTGGCGGCGCTGCCCCCGCTGGCGCTGTATGTGCATCTGCCCTGGTGCCTCAAAAAATGCCCGTATTGCGATTTCAACTCGCATGAGCTGGCTGGCCCCGACCTGCCGGAGCAGCGCTACCTGGACGCACTGGTCGCCGATCTGGATGCCGCGCTGGCGCTGGTGTGGGGTCGCACGGTGCACAGCATCTTCATCGGTGGCGGCACGCCCAGCCTGTTTTCACCGCAGGCCATAGATCGCCTGCTGGCCGATATCCGGGCCCGCTTGCGCCTGTCGCCGGCATGCGAGATCACATTGGAAGCCAACCCCGGCACCTTCGAGCGCGACCGTTTTCGCGACTTTCGCCGCGCCGGCGTCACGCGCCTGTCGGTTGGCGTGCAAAGCTTCAATGACCGGCACCTGAAGGCACTCGGACGGGTGCATGACAGCGCCCAGGCGCTGGCAGCAGTGGAAGAGGCGGCGCAGGCCTTTGACACGTTCAATCTGGACCTGATGTACGCCTTGCCCGGGCAGAACTTGCAGGAATTGGAACAGGACCTGTCCACCGCGCTGGATCTGGGCTGCCCGCATATCAGCGTCTACCACCTGACGATCGAGCCCAATACCTATTTCGCAAAGTTCCCGCCGCAGGTGCCAGACCAGGACACAGCCTACGAGATGCTGGACCAGGTCACAGCGATGACGCAGCAGCGCGGTCTTGAACGCTACGAGGTGTCGGCCTACGCCCGGCCCGGCCACCGCTGCTGGCACAACCTCAACTACTGGCAGTTTGGCGACTACCTGGGTATCGGCGCCGGCGCCCATGGCAAGCTCAGCTTTGCCCACCGCGTGGTACGCCAGGTGCGCCATCGCGATCCCCGGCTCTACATGGACAAGGCCCTCGCCGGCGATTGCGTGGCCAGCCAGGTTGAAGTGGCGCGCCGCGATCTGCCGTTCGAGTTCATGCTCAATGCCCTGCGCCTGGCCGGGGGTTTTGAATTGGCCCATTTCACCGAACGCACCGGATTGCCGATGAGCGCGATTGCTGGCGCGCTGGACGAGGCGCAGCGCCGGGGCTTGATCGAGCGTGACCTGGCGCGGGTCTGGCCAAGCACGCGCGGGTTCGATTTTCTGAACGACCTGCAAAGCCTGTTCCTGGCCGATAGCGATCCGGCTTGATCTGCTGTCGCGGTGGCGATGACGGCGGTATAGTGAAAGCGCAATCCTTGGAGGACCTGGCATGTTCTCGATCTACGGCCCGACCGGGCGCGTGTTTCTCGGCACGCTGGAGCAAATGCGTCAGATCCGGCGGCCGCATGCCGTGGATCGCTCGCGCGCCGTCGAGCCAAGCCTGAAGGATGGCCACGACAGCGCAGTGCGCGAGGCGGCGGAATATGGCTCGTCGGTAACTGGTGGCCCGGTACAGCGCAGCGCAATTGCCGCCTACGCTTCGACCGGACAGCCCGTGCACCATGCCTGGCATGATCTTCCTGTGTCCGACGTGATGCGCACGCAGGTCCTGACATTGCTCGTTGATACCCAGGTGGGCGATGCCTGGCGGCAACTTGCCTTGCAGGGTCGGGGCCAGGCGCCGGTTGTCAGTGCCAGCGGCATCCTGGTGGGCATGGTCACCCTGGCGGCGTTGACCAGTCCTGAGCCATGGCCAGACACCGGAAACGACGGCGAACCGTGGGACAAGTGGCGTGCGCAATCTGTCGAGGACGTGATGTTGACACCAATCCCCAGTGTTTCGCCCCATGCGGACCTGCGTCGTGCTGCCAGCTTGTTGATCGACAGTGGCCTGCCCGGATTGCCGGTCGTGGATGAGGACGGTCGGGTCAGCGGTTTCGTGTCGCGTACCGACGTGCTGCGCGCTGCGCTCAAGGACGCGGGGCTCAGTGTCTGGAGTTGATTCGCCGTGGGCGCATCGTGGTGACGTCGAGCAACGCGCGGCACGGGTTTGCCAACCAAACGGCAGCGCAAGAGCATTATTTCGGAGGTAGTCCAACCATGCATATCTATTTTCCAGTCTCGGGCCGTCGCGCCGGCGCAGGCGATGAACCAGGCCAGGAACAACTGGCCGCAGACGCCGGACAACTGCTGGTCTTGCGCGACACGGACGACGAATCCGAGTGGCAATACCTGGGCAACCCCGAAGTCGCTGCGCGCACCTCGCTCAAGGACGTTGTGACACGGTTTATTCAGGATTGCAGCGGCACCGATGGTGTCATTGAAGCGGACCGCGTGCCGGCTGCGTCACAAGTGCGCGATGCCCTGCTGGCTGCCGCGCGGCAGATCGACGAGGCGATCAAGCATGCCAGTGGCGATTGACAGGCGCAGCTGTTTGATCGTGCTGCCAGCGGCCTTGCCGCTACTGGCGCAGGCAAGCGATGGATTGGCGCAGGCCATGCAGCGGGCCAGGCAGATGCGTGACCAGGCTGTGCATTCGGGCGATCAGTCCTTTGGCGCCGTAGTATTGCGCGGCGGGCAGATCGTGGGCGAGGCGCCCAGCCGGGTGGTGACATCGTCCGACCCGACAGCACATGCCGAGATGGAGGCGATTCGCGATGCCGCCAGGCGGCTGCGTAGCCGCGACCTGTCGAACTGCATTCTGGTATCGACCTCGCGGCCCTGCCGGATGTGCGAGGCGGCTGCCGCGTGGGCCGGCATCGCAAAGATGGTGCATGGCGACGCGTTGACCGACGCGGGAGCGCCGAGCTGACGCTCCAATCGGGTCAGGTCGGCGAACGCAGGGGCTGAATCGAAACTGGCGGAAGCTGTGTCCTTAGTATCACTAGCATTGGCGCGGGTTTCCGGATCGAAATTAGCCTATCCCCACATCCTTGCCAACAATACCATATTGACAATCTCAGGCGCCGAGCATGGCGGGCGCGGCAATAACCGCCCAGAGTTGGCGTCGCACGATACGACGCCAACTCTTGCGCAAATAGGCATTACCCGCGACCAAAGCAGGGTAGCGCTGGCAGCTTCGATCGGCGGCATGAGCTGCGCGCCCGGCAGCGGCCCCATCAGCTGCGATCAGCACTCAGGGTTGTCGAGCTGGGTGATTCCCATGTCGGCAAGGGTCGGGATCAACGGTGTCACATCGTGTGACACCGTTGTAAAATTGGCACCTCCTCGTGTTGCAGTCGCCCCTGGTTGTCGTCGTGATGCGCTTGGTCAGCAACAGCAGCGCGCTGGCACCTTCGAT
>JBBKVW010000417.1:0-2764 GCA_037968655.1 Burkholderiaceae bacterium | reverse complement strand
CCGGCTGCAACTCGGCGGCGCACTGCCCACCAATACCCACGGTGGCCTGCTGTCGCAGGCCCATATCTGGGGCCTGAATCACATCGTGGAGTTGGTGCGCCAGCTGCGTGGCGACGGTGACCAGGCCGACCTGGGCGACGGTGCACTGGCCATCATGCGCAGGGGATGAGAACCATGACCAATCCGACCCGACCCGTCCAGCAAGCCACCGAGCTCTCGCGCCCGTTCTGGGACGCCGCAGCCCGTGGCCAGCTGGTGCTGCAATGCTGCACCGCCTGCGGCACGGTCCGCCACTACCCGCGCCTGTTGTGCGATCGCTGCTACAGCGACGCAGCGCACTGGGTGCCGGCCAGTGGCAACGGCACGATCCACAGCTGGACGGTCGCACATTACGCCTACCACCCATCGTTTGCCGACGAACTGCCGTATGTGCTGGTGACGGTCGACCTGGGCGAAGGCGTGCGCGCGCTGGGCCGCTGGCGCGGCGCCCCGGCATTGGCGCTGGGCCTGCCGGTGCACGGACGATTCGAGCCGCGCGAGGGCGGCGTCGACCTGGTATTTGAACCCCGGCCTGATGCGGTTCGTGCAGCATGAACGCTGCCATGGTCACACCACGGGGGCACGCTGACGGCTGCGTTTGGAATATATACTCGCCAGTATGAAAATGAAACTCACTCCCGGAAGCAAGGGCCAGAAATCGCAACGCGCCGCCGACACGGTGCGCCGCACGGCGCGATCGGCATCCGCTACACCGGCGTCAGGCGGACGCCCGCGTCCCGACCGTCCGGCGCCGGGCGGCTTCGAAGATATCCGCGAGGCAGTGTCCCGGCTCAAGCGCGAGCGCATCCTGGCCACGGCGGTGGAGCTGTTTCACAAGAATGGCCTGGGCAACACAACCCTGGAGGCGGTGGCCGAGCGGATGAACGTCACCAAGCCGTTCATCTATTCGCACTTCAGGTCGAAGAACGAACTGCTGGCCGAGATTTGCGCGCAGGGCATCCGCGCCTCGCTCGATGCCTTGAACCGGGTCGTTGCCGCGCCCGGGACGGCCACCGAAAAGGTGCGCGCGCTTACCCGCGCCTTCATGCTCGCGGTGATCGAGAACCAGGGGCATATCGCGATCTATACCCGTGAACAGAAGCAGCTATCGCGCGAGGACAACGAGGCCATCGACAGCATGCGGCGCGAGTTCGATCACAAACTTTGCGCGATGCTCCAGGATGGCGTGGAGACCGGCGAGTTTGTGGTCGACGATGTGCAACTGGCATCGCTGGCCATCGGCGGCATCGTCAGCTGGTCCTATGTGTGGTACCGGCCCAGTGGACGGCTGGAGCCCGAAGAAACCGCCGAGCGGATCGCGAACCTTGTGCTGGCAATGGTCCATGCCAAACCAGCGCGGCGCAAGCGTTCCCAGCCCGCCAACGCGGCGATCCCCGCGATCGCCTGACCTGACAGCGCTACGCCCGCGGGTTCAGCGGGCAGATGCTGGCGCCGGCGTGCGGGCGCCGAGCAGCTCGGTGTTGTGCTGGCCCAATTGCGGCGCCTGGCGCAGTATCTCCTGCACCTGGCCGTCAATCAACAGCGGCTGGCGGACAAAAGTCTGCATGCCGTTCGGTCCATCGACCTGCACCGCCATGCGGCGCGCGACGACCTGCGGGTCGGTCAATACCTGGTCGAGCCGTCGCACCGGGCCAAACGCAATGCCGCGCGCCTCGAGTTGCCGGTACAGGTCGTCATAGGTCCAGCGGGCGATCGCCGCGCGCAGCGGCGGTCCGATTTCTGCTGCGCGCTCGTTGCGTTCCTGCTCCGGCAACAACGCGAACCGGCCCAGTTCCAGTAGCTGGCATAAAGCGCTCCACATATGGTCTTCGCCGGCAATGCTCAACGTGAGCTGGTGCTTGTCGGCGGTCACGAACAGGCCATAACCGGGATCGAGCGGCGGCAGTATCCGGGTCGGCAGGCCATTGGCCGGTGGCACCAGGAACGGTGACATCCAGCTCGCCAGCGAATCGAACATCGATACGTCAATACGGGCGCCCTGCCCCGATTTTCCACGCGCAAACAACGCGGTGACGACGCCAAAGGCAGCAAACATGGCCGACGCGATATCGGCCAGCGGCAGCACCGGCAATGCATAGCCCGCCTCTTGCCCGACCGGCACGTCGATCATGCCCACGGCCGCCTGGATGCTCAAGTCGTGCCCGGCCACGGCTGCGTTCGGACCGGTCTGTCCGAACGAAGAGATCGACACGAATACCAGCTCCGGCCTGCGCACACGCAGCGCCTGGGCCCCGATTCCAAGCCGATCCATCACGCCAGGCCGAAACCCTTCGATCACGACATCGGCGCTGTCAACCAGCAGCAGGAAATCCGCCAGGCCCTGTGCGCTCTTGAGGTCCAGCGCGACTGAACGCTTGTTGCGGCACAGTGCCGCGAAGAGCCCGGGAAATCGGCGCGCGGGATCGCCACTGCCCGGGCGCTCGACCATCACGATGTCTGCTCCCAAATCGGCCAACAGCATTGTTGCGTACGGACCCGGATATTGCTCAGCGAGACTGACCACCCTCACACCGGCAAGAGGAAAAGACGCCATGACAAACCTCCTTCACGAACTTCGACTGGCCACACATATACTTATCAGTATCGATATACTACTATCAAAACACAAATCAATACTCGTGAACTAAATAAATATTCGCGCAAGTCATTTCAGTGCTAGAATTTTTCCGATCAAGTGGGGATTCGGCGATGCCGAATTGCAATG
>JBBKVW010000416.1:0-7086 GCA_037968655.1 Burkholderiaceae bacterium | reverse complement strand
GCTCAGCGACCGACTGGACCGCAACCTGGTCGCCCACGCCATGACCGGGCATGTGAGTGATTATGAATTGTGAGACCTTGCGGGACAGACCGCCGCCACACGCAGTGGGCAAGCTCTGTCCCCAACATCTTGTCGGATATCGGCAGTCCACCTTGTGGGTCAGATCAAGAATTGCGCAGCAATTTTGCTCTGACCCCAACACTTTTTCGGATGTCCTGCCCCAAATCCCCGCCACCTGAGCCATGACCCCAGACTCTGTCCGCACCCCGCAACTGCGCAGCAAACTGCCCGCCGTCGGCACCACCATCTTCACGGTGATGTCGACCCTTGCCACAGAAAAGCAGGCCGTCAACCTCGGCCAGGGCTTCCCCGACTTCCCCTGCGACCCCGTGTTGGTTGACGCCGTCACACAAGCCATGGCGCAGGGCCTGAACCAGTATCCGCCGATGACCGGCGTGCCCGAACTGCGCACTGCCATCGCGGACAAGCTCACGGCCTGGCATGGCCCCCATGGCGGCCGCGCCTATGACGCCACAAGCGAGATCACCATCACCGCCGGCGCCACCCAGGCCATCCTGACTGCCATATTGGCAGTCGTGCAGCCCGGTGACGAGGTCATCGTGCTCGATCCCTGCTACGACAGCTATGTTCCCAATATCGAGCTGGCTGGTGGCGTTCCTGTGCGCGTTCCGCTGATTGCGGGCAGTTTCCGGCCCGACTTCGACAAGATCAGCGCCGCCATCAATCCGCGCACCCGCGCCATCGTCATCAACAGCCCGCACAATCCCAGCGCCACTGTCTGGAGCGAGCAGGACATGTTGCAACTGCAGGAGTTGCTGGCGCCCACCGACATGCTGTTGATTAGCGACGAAGTCTATGAACACATGGTGTTCGACGCCCAGCAACACCATGGCGCGGCGCGCTTTCCCGGCCTGGCGGCGCGCGCCTTCATCGTGTCGAGCTTTGGCAAGACCTACCATGTCACTGGCTGGAAGATCGGCTTTGTGGCCGCACCGGCCAGCCTGAGCGCCGAGTTCCGCAAGGTGCACCAGTTCAACGTATTCACCGTCAACACGCCGATGCAGCACGGCCTGGCCCGGTACATGGCCGAACCGGCGCACTATCTTGAACTGCCAGCCTTTTATCAACGCAAGCGCGACCTGTTTCGCGCCGGCCTGGCCAGTACCCGATTCAGGCTGCTGCCAAGCGAAGGCAGCTATTTCCAGTGTGTCGACATTTCCGGCCTGGCAGTGCCCGAGCGCGAACTGGGCGAAGCGCAATTCTGCAAATGGCTGACCAGCGAGATCGGCGTGGCGGCGATTCCGCTGTCAGCCTTCTATGGCGACGGTTTCGACCAGAACGTGATCCGGTTTTGCTTTGCCAAGCAGGACGAAACCCTGAACGCCGCGCTCCAGCGGCTGGCCCGGCTCTAGCGTCCCGCGCGCCAAAGCATTACCGCCCGCGCCGGCGCGACTCCCGATGCGCGATCCAGATCGTCGAGGCGCAGATGATCGCGCCGCCAATCAGCGTCCAGCGGGTCGGCAGATCGCCGAACACCAGCCAGCCCAGGGCTGCGGCCCACACCAGATCCAGGAACTTGACCGACTGGGTCGATGAAATATCGGCAATCGCAAACCCCCGCGTCACGCTGTAGTGCCCAGCGGCGCCCAGCACGCCGGCGACCAGAAAGCCCAGCCACTGCCACGTATTGGGTGCCTGCCAGAACCAGATCGCCGTCGGCAGGCTGAACAAGGTGACGGTCAAGGCCTGCCAGAACACGATCACCTGAACCCGCTCGTAGCGGGTCAGGGCCTTGGTCATCAGGAACGAGGCCGCAAACACCGGGCTCGATGCCAGCATCATCAGGTTGTAGTCACCGGCCTGCCCCGATAACTGCGGACCGACCACGACCAGAACGCCCAGCAGGCCGACCAAGGCGGCGACCCAACGCTCCCATCGCATGGCCTCGCGAAAGAACAGATAGGCACCCACCATGATGAATATCGGGCCGGTAAAGCCGATCGCCGTCGTATCGGCCAGCGGTATGTGCGGCAAGGCCGAGAACCACAGCACCAGGCCGACGGTGTGCACGGCGCCGCGCGAGAACTGCCCGCCCAGGCGCTGAGGCCAGTAAGCGGCAGTGCCGGCCCGGGCGACCAGCGGCAGCATCACCACCACCGCTGCCAGATAGCGCAGGAACTGGGCCTGCAGGGGATGCAATTGCTGGCTCATGGTGCGCAGCAAGGCATTCAGGATCACGAATACCAGGCCTGACAGGGAAACCCACAGCAGTCCGCGCACGGTCGGGTCCAGCCGCTCCACGCGCCGCATTGCCAGTGCGGGACGGCGCAGCCACGGTGATCGGGAACGGGTCAATCTCCGAGCCATGTGCTCAGCTGTTGATCTGCGCCCAGGCCTTGTCCAGGCGCTTGACGCTCACCGGGTAGGGCGTACGCAACTCCTGTGCAAAAAAACTCACGCGCAGTTCCTCGATCATCCAGCGCAACTCCTGCAGCCGCACGTCGCTCACGCCCTTGCGCTCAGCCACCAGACGCCAGAAGCGGGCCTCCTGCGGCCGCAATTCTCCCAGCCGCGACTGGTCGCGCGCCGGGTCGGCGCGCAGCTTGTCCAGGCGCAAGGTGATGGCCTTGAGATAGCGTGCGTAATGCTGCAGTTGCTGCCACGGCGCCTGGGCCAGGAAGTCGCGCGGCATCAGGCGCTGCAATTGCTGCGTCGCATCGGCCGCGGCCTCGCCGGCGTTGCGGTTGTCCTTGATCTTGCGACTGGCAGCGGCAAACTCGACCAGGATCGTGCCCGCCAGCCGAGCGACCTCGTTGGCAATCAAGGTCAGGCGCCCACGGCCCTCGTCCAAGCGCGTCTTGAATGCGGCCGCATCGGTCGGCAGCGGCTCCATCAGGAATGCACGCTCCAGCGCCAGGTCAATCACCTGGCCGCGCAGTTCCTCGAGCGTTCCCAGCGGCAAGAAGGCAGCGCCCATCTTTTGCTGATCTGGAATGTTTTTCTCCAGGTACTTGATCGCGTCGCGCAACTGCAGCGCGAACAGACGGCGCAAGCCGGCCCGATGCCGTGCAGTTGCGACGGCGGGTTCGTCGAACACTTCGATCGTGACCGCGTCACCGGCATCGATCAGGGCGGGAAACCCGATCAGCACCTGGCCCTTCTTGCGGATCTCCAGCAGTTCGGGCAATTCGCCAAAGGTCCAGGCGCTGTAACGCTGCGCGGCCAGCGGCGCTGCGGCCGTCGCGCCCTGCGCGGCCACCCCCGCGACGGGAGCTGCACCGTGCGTCTTCGCTGGCGCTGGCTCTGGTTTCCCTGCCGGCAGACCGGCCACCTTCAATGCGGCCAGCGCCTGAAACGCGCCGCGCGCCCGGCCGCCCAGCTCGGCCTTGATCGCGGCCAGGTTGCGACCGGCAGCGAGCTGGCGTCCGTTGTCATCGATCACGCGCACATGCATGAAATGGTGCGGGCTCAGCGTGTCGAGCTTGAAATCACCGCGCTTGACGTCCAGCGACGTGGTTTCGCGCACCAGTTTGAGCAGCGCATCGACCATCGACCCCTGGCCGAACACCAGCGGCGCGCTGAACAGCGCTGCAATGCGTGCGGCACTGTCAGGCAAGGGCACAAAGCGCGAACGCGGCTTCTGGTGCAGGCTCTTGAGCAGGGCCAGAATCTTGTCCTTCAGCATGCCCGGCACCAGCCATTCGCAACGCTCCTCGTTGACCTGGTTGAGCACGAACAGCGGTATGGTGACGCTCAGGCCGTCGCGCGCCTCGCCCGGTTCGTGCAGGTACTCGGCCTGGCAATCGATGCCGCCCAGGCGCACCGTGCGCGGAAACGAATCGGTCGTGATGCCGGCCGCCTCGTGGCGCATCAGCTCCTCGCGTGTCAGAACCAGCAGCTTGGGCTGCTGGCGCGCCGCCTCGCGGTACCAGTGCTCCATGGCATGGCCGTTGCATATATCTTGCGGCAGCTGCTGGTCGTAGAAGGCGTAGATCAGCTCGTCATCGACCAGCACGTCCTGACGGCGCGACTTGTGCTCCAGTTCCTGCACCTGGGCGACCAGCTTGCGGTTGGCGGCCAGGAACGGCAGGCGGGTTTCCCACTCGCCCGCCACCAGTGCCTCGCGGATGAAGATCTCGCGCGCACCTTGCGGATCGACTCGCCCGAAGTCGACCCTGCGGCCGTTGTAGATGACGATGCCGTAGAGCGTGGCACGCTCCAGCGCAGTCACCTGCGCTGCCTTCTTCTCCCAGTGTGGATCCAGTAGTTGCTTCTTGAGCAGGTGGCCGGCGGCTTGTTCGATCCAGCCCGGCTCGATATTTGCCAGACCACGCGCAAACAGCCGGGTTGTCTCGACAAGTTCGGCGGCCAGGATCCAGCGCCCCGGCTTCTTAGCCAGATGCGCGCCCGGATGGCGATAGAACTTGATGCCCCGCGCGCCCAGATAGGCCTCGTCGTCGTCGAGCTTGCAACCCACATTGCCCAGCAGGCCCGACAGCATCGACAAATGCAGCTGTTCATAGCTGGCCGGCTGGCTGTTGACTTGCCACTTGTGCTCCGCCACCACGGTCAGCAACTGCGAGTGGATGTCCTTCCACTCCCGCACCCGCCGCACATTGACAAAGTTTTGCCGCAGCAGCTGCTCATACTGCCGGTTGGACAGCCGATGCTCGGCGCTGCCCTTGTCGCCGCGGGCCTGGTTGATCCACTTCCACAGCTTCAAATAGCCGCTGAACTCGCTGCGCTCGTCGTCGAATTTCACATGCGCCGCGTCGGCCGCTCCCTGGGCGTCCATCGGCCGGTCGCGCACATCCTGCACGCTGAGGGCGCTGGCGATCACCAGTACTTCATCGAGCGACTGGCGCTGGCGCGCCTCCAGGATCATGCGGCCCACCCGCGGGTCCAGTGGCAGGCGGGCCAGCTCCCTTCCGATGCTGGTCAGGTCATTGGCATCGTCCACCGCGCCGAGTTCGGCCAGCAGCTGGTAGCCGTCGGCGATAGCACGCGCCTGGGGCCGCTCGATGAAGGGAAAATCCTCGACCGATCCCAGCTGCAGCGACTTCATGCGCAGGATCACGCCGGCCAGCGAACTGCGCAATATCTCCGGGTCGGTGAAACGCGCGCGCTGGGCGTAATCATCCTCGCCGTACAGGCGAATGCAGATGCCGTCAGCCACCCTGCCACAACGCCCGGCGCGCTGGTTGGCAGACGACTGGCTTACCGGCTCGACCAGCAGCTGCTCGACCTTGCTTCGAAAACTGTAGCGCTTGACCCTGGCCGTGCCCACGTCAATCACATAGCGGATGCCGGGCACCGTGAGCGAGGTCTCGGCCACATTGGTCGCCAGCACGATGCGCCGCTGGCCGTGGCTGTCGAACACCCTGTCCTGCTCGGCCTGGGACAGGCGCGCAAACAGCGGCAGTACCTCGGCATTGCGCAGCAGCGGCTGGTGGCTGAGGTGCCGGCGCAGCGCATCGGCAGCCTCGCGAATCTCGCGCTCGCCCGGCAGGAAAACCAGGATATCGCCACCTGCGCCCGGGCCGGCGCCGCGCCACAACTCATCCACCGCATCGCAGATGGCGTCGTTCAGGTCATGCTCACGGCTCTCTTCAAAAGGCCGATAACGCTGCTCTACCGGGAACATGCGACCGGACACCATCAGCACCGGCGCCGGGCCATCGCGCGATGCGAAGTGGTCGGCAAAGCGCTGCGCGTCAATGGTGGCCGAGGTCACGATGATCTTCAGATCGGGCCGGCGCGGCAGGATCTGGCGCAGATGGCCCAGCAGAAAGTCGATGTTCAGGCTGCGCTCATGGGCTTCGTCAATGATCAAGGTGTCATAGGCGCGCAACAGCGGATCGCTCTGGGTTTCGGCCAGCAATATGCCGTCGGTCATCAGATTGACCGACGCGTCGCGCGACAGCCGGTCGGCAAAGCGCACCTTGAATCCCACCACCTCGCCCAGCGGCGTCTGCAGTTCCTGCGCGATGCGTTTGGCGACTGAACTGGCGGCAATGCGCCTGGGCTGGGTATGGCCGATCAGCTTGCCCTGGCCTGGTGCGCACAGAGGCCTGGCCCAGCCCGGTTCGGCGATCGCCCGCTTGCCGCGGCCCATGGCCAGCGCCATCTTGGGCAATTGCGTGGTCTTGCCCGATCCGGTTTCACCGCAGACGATGACCACCTGGTGCCGGTCAATCGCCTGCATGATGTCGTCGCGCATGGCCGATACCGGCAAGGATTCAGGAAAGGCGATCACCGGTTCGGACATCGGTCGATTATCCCGGCCGCCGTCGCCTCAGCCTCGCCTCAGCCTCGGGGCGGTTGATACACTTGCGCATCCCCGCGCCGCCACGCCCTGGCCTGATCGCCGATGTCCACCGTTTTCAACTTTACTTTCGTGCCATGGTTCCGGTCGGTGGCGCCCTATATCCACAAGTTTCGCAACCAGACCTTCGTGGTCGCCATTGCCGGCGAAGCCATTGCCGCCGGCAAGTTGCACAACCTGGCCCAGGACCTGGCGCTGATCCAGAGCATGGGCGTCAAGATCGTGCTGGTGCACGGCTTTCGCCCACAGGTCAATGAACAACTGCTGGCCAAGGGCCACGAACCGCGCTATTCGCACGGCATTCGCATCACCGACGAGGTGGCGCTGGACTGTGCCCAGGAAGCGGCGGGCCAGCTGCGCTACGAGATCGAGGCGGCGTTCAGCCAGGGCCTGCCCAATACGCCGATGGCCGATTCCACTGTGCGAGTGATTTCGGGCAACTTCATCACGGCGCGACCGGTCGGCATCGTGGACGGCGTCGATTTCAAGCATTCCGGGTTGGTGCGCAAGGTCGATGCGGCCGGCATTCAACACGCGTTGAACTTTGGGGCCATCGTTCTGGTCTCGCCGTTCGGCTTCTCTCCAACCGGGGAGGCGTTCAACCTGACGATGGAAGAAGTCGCCACCTCGATTGCGATCGCGCTGCAAAGCGACAAGCTGATCTTCCTGACCGAGGTGCCCGGCATCCTGGTGAATCCCGGTGAGCCATTGAGCGAAGAGAACCCGATCGACACCGAATT
>JBBKVW010000415.1:0-8763 GCA_037968655.1 Burkholderiaceae bacterium | reverse complement strand
ATTCTGTGTGGAGCGAGATCGAGACCACGCTGCGGCAGGTTCATGATCTGAAGCACAACCTCGTCGACCCCCGCCGCCGCGACGCGACCACCGACGAAGTGGTGGCGCGCAAGCTGGCGGAGATCAAAAGCGGATTGGCGGGCGACCCCAGGCGCGAGGATTTCGCCGGGCCCAAGCTGTTCCTGCGCGTCGTCGGCGCGTCCAACGCGGCCTACGGTGGTGAATGGTGGTTCCACGCCGATCTGCTAGACCGGCTCGACCGCGCGTATGCACGCCTCTACTTCGAGCGCCGCGAAAAGGACGAGGCCATCCGCAACATGCTGCGTGAAGGGCTGGCCATCTCGCACGATTTTCGCAATGCTATTTCTGAGGTTTGGGCGCTAGAGCTGCCAGCCGGTTCGCGACTTGTCGGCTACACGGCCATCGGTGCACCGCAGAGGCTGTTCGGCAACCTGCTGCTCAATGCGCACGGCAACCGCCGTCTGGTGGGCGGCGTGCAACAGGTCTACTTTCCGGTCAAGAACCCATTCTGGGTTACGCAGCATCGCAAACTTTTTTGATGGCGGCCCAATGGAACTCATCAACGCTACCCGTATGGTCGCCGGCTACAACATGGGCCTGGAGCCGAGTGGCCGCGAACTGCTCGTGGTGGTGATCAAGGGCACCTTCGTGTTGCCCAAGCCGGGCGAGCCCGTACGCCTGGCCGACGAGCAGTTGCCGCTGATCATGGCCGACACCTTCACCGGCGAGCCTGGCTTCAGCGCGCCGGTGCAGGAGATCGACTTTGCGCCGCGCAAGCACCGCTGTGATGTGCTGCTTACCGGCCACGCTCGCGCGCCTGCCGGCAGACAGGTGACGCGGCTGCGCGCCAGCCTGCGTGTCGGGCCAATGGAAAAGTCAGTCGACGTGGTGGGCGATCGTGTCTGGCAAGCCGGCCTGTCCGGCATTCGCGCGTCCGATCCGCTGCCTTTTACGGAAATGCCAGTGTCGTACGACCGCGCCTTCGGCGGCGCCGACCGGTACAGCGAAGATGAGCGCGAACACGACGCCTATCTGCCCAATCCGGTCGGCCGCGGCTGGCATAAGCATTTGAAGAACGAATGGGTCGATGGCGCGCCATTGCCCAACATCGAAGCCATCGGCGAGGGTGTGAGTTTTCCTGCCGACAAGCGCCCACCTGTGGCACTCGGCCCGCTGGGCCGCGGCTGGCCACAGCGCGCGCGCTACGCCGGCACCTATGACGACGCCTGGCTGGCCGACGTATTTCCTTTTCTGCCGAAGGACTTCGACGAGCGCTACTACCAAGCTGCCGCTGAGGATCAGCAGGTGCCGCTGCCGAAGCGGCCGATGGACGTGATACTCACCGGCTTCAACGCGGATGGCCCGCGCCAATTCGCGGTGCCGCTCTTCGAGGCACCGGTGCTTGTGTTTCCTAAGCGGGGCGAGCGCGAGTTTCATCGTGGGACGCTCGACACAATCGTCTTCGAACCGGATCACGATCGCGTGACAATGACTTGGCGAGTGACTCGCCCTTTGAAAAAGAGCATCTTCGAGATCGCTCAGGTTCGCGTGGGCATCCGGGGTCGCGAGCGCTGGCACCAAGACATGGCGGGCGCCCAACCGATTTCTGCCTGGGCAGTGGCTGCAACATGACCGTGCGTCCGCTTGCCATCCTCAAGACCGGTTTGATGACCGCAGTTGGCATGGACGCAGCCTCCTGCAGCGCCGCCTTCCGTTCAAAGCTGACCAACCCGACGCCGACCCGCTTTATGAACTCGACGGGTGAATGGATCATGGCGCACCAAGTCGAGTTGGACGGAGTAAAGCCAGGCTTGTCAAAGCTCGCAAGGATGGCAGCAACCGTCATCGATGAGGCTTTGAGAAACATACCGAGAGCCGAATGGGCTGGAATTCCGCTGCTGCTTTGCGTTGCGGAGCGCGAGCGGCCGGGTCGACTTGATGGACTCGAAGATCGGCTGCTCGACACAGTGCAGACCTTGCTCGACACGCGTTTTGCTGCACAGTCGGCTATCGTCCCGCAGGGCCGTGTCGGCGTCGCTGTCGCGTTGAACTTGGCTCGCAACCTGGTGCAGGCACAAGCGGGCCGACGGGTCTTGATTGCGGCGGTTGACAGCCTCCTCAGTTGGCAAACGCTGATGCACTACGACCGCGTCGATCGTCTTCTCAGAGAGGACAACTCCAACGGCTTCATTCCTGGCGAGGGCGCAGGTGCCCTGTTGGTCGGCGACCCGAGAGGCCACACCGAATTGCTTTGTATCGGCATCGGCTTCGGCCACGAAGTGGCACGTATCGATAGTGAGGAGCCGCAGCGAGCGGAAGGCCTGTCGATTGCGATTCGATCCGCACTTACAGAAGCGGGGCAGTCGATGGGCAACTTCGACTACCGCATCACCGACCTTTCAGGCGAGCAGTACTACTTTAAAGAAGCCACGCTCGCATTGTCTCGAACGCTTCAACAACCCAAGGAGGAGTTCGACATCTGGCACCCCGCCGAATGCACCGGGGAAGCCGGTGCGCTGGCGGGCGTAGCGATCATAGGCTTGGCTGATGCAGCTTGCCGCAAGGGTTTTTCCAAAGGCTCCAACGTCGTCACCCACATGTCCAACGACGCCGGCCAGCGCGCAACCGTCCTATTGCAGCAACGGGGCTAAGCGATGAGCAACGAGGTGTATGCCAACATGATGGAGGTGTCGTGCAAGTCGGCGAGCGGCAAAACCATTTGTGCCTTTCCTGATGTATGCATGACGCCGCCGCAGACACCGGCCACGCCGCCGGGGGTGCCGATTCCCTATCCGAACACCGGCATGGGGTCCGACACGACCGACGGATCCACGTCGGTCAAAATCTCCAACAAGGAGGTGATGCTGAAGAACAAGTCGTGCTTCAGCAAGAGCACTGGTGACGAAGCCGGTGCGGCGCCGAAGAAGGGTTTGGTGACATCGAAGAACACCGGCAAGGTGTACTTCAACATGTGGTCGATGGACGTGAAGGTGGAGGGGGAAAACGTCGTTCGCCACCTAGACATCACCACGCACAACCACGCATCGACGCCGGGAAATTCTACGCCCATGTCTCACACGGACGCAATCGCGCCCGGGAGTGGCGGGGGTAACGCTAGTGACTCATGCCCGTTGGATGGTGCGTGTACTGGTTCGCCGGTAAACCCGGTCCTTGGGGCAAAACTCCTCGCGGGTGACGAAGACATTGACTTCAAAGCGGAAGGCCCCCTACCTCTTGCATGGCAGCGAACGTACCGGTCGACCAACACACGCGTCGGGTGGTTCGGCCAAGGCTGGAGTTCACCACTGGAGGTCTGCCTTGAAGCTGTGACAGATTCGAGCGGCCGCTTTATTGAGAGGGTGCACTATGTTGATGCCTTTGGAAGGCATTTCGATTTTCCGCCGTTGTTACCGGGAGAGGCGTCATTCGTCGTTGACGAACAGTTGACACTCGCGCGAAATATTGAGGGACAGTACCGCCTGGAAAGCGCACAGGGCCTCACCTACTGGTTCGACGAGCGGGCTGCCAGCACCCATGCATTGATTGGTATCACCGACAGGAACAGCAACGCCATTCGTATCGAACGCACGACCGCCATCGAAGGCAACGGGACGATCCAAGTGACCTGCAGTGGAAAGCAGTTGCTGGAACTCACGTTTCAGGAAGCCAAGTTGATCGAGGTCGCTGAACTGCGAACCACTCTCAATGGCATCTACCGCGTTTCTCTCGCCCGCTACGCATACACAAATCGCGGTGATGTTGCGGAGGTGATCAATCGTGCCGGCAACTGCATGCGCCGCTTCGACTACAACAGCGATCGTCTATTGCAGCGCCATATCTACGCCGACAGTTTCGAAGCCCACTATGTCTATGTCGGCGCCGGCACAACATCCAGGGTCGTGCGGCATTGGGACAACGTCGGCAGAAGTTGGGTGTTCGAATACGCCGAAGAACATACCAGGGTAACTGATCAACTAGGGCGCGTCGAGATTTATCACTTCGACGTAAAGCGGCGCTGGACCGGTTATACCGATGCCGCTGGACAGTTCACACGGCGTGGCCTTGATCGACATGGCAACTTACGCGCCATCATCGACCCGGCGGGTCACGTCGACGAAACATTCTTCGACGAACGAGGCAATCCGGTGGAAATGCGCGACGCTGTCGGCGCCACCACACTCATTGACTGGCACCCCACGCTTCAGTTGCCCATTGCCATCACCGACCCTTTGAGCCGCACAACGATCTATGAATACGACTGGCGTGGCAATCTGATTTCTGAGACTGACCCCTCTGGTGCGACCACTCTTTATCACCCGGACGAACGGGGGCTCATTGGCAAGGTCGAGGATGCCAATGGCGGGATAAAGTTGTTGCGCTACAACGACGCTGCGCAACTGACCGAGTACACAGATTGCTCGGGCCACAAGATCATCTTCAACTACGACATCAACGGATGGTTGATACAAGTCATCAATGCGGTCGGTGAGGAAACGACCTATGACTACGACGCGGCCGGACATCCCTTGCGCCAAACGTTGCCGGACGGCACAAGCGAGACGTACGAGAACGACAGCGTCGGGCGCATGACGTCGGTGACGAGCATGCTTGGCGCTAGGACCACGTTCGCTTATACCCCTGATGGAGAGGTTGCCAAGCGCGTCGACGCGCTTGGTAACGATTTGAGCTACCACTACGACTCGGCAAGGCGATTGACAGATCTTGTCAACGAGAACGGTGCCCGTCACAGCTTTGGCTATGACCTCATCGACCGCCTGACCGAAGAGAAGCGCTTCGACGGAACGCAAACGAGCTATCGATACGACACAGCCAGTTTTCTGGTCGGGCGCGTTGACGCGCCTTTCGCACCAGAAGCAATCGTTACGCGCTTCGTGCGCGACGCTACCGGCCGTACCCTGGAGCGCGCCACGGCTAACACTCGTGTGGTCTACAACTATGACGCAGCAGGGCAACTGACTCAGGCGATTTCCGTGCACTCGCGCATTAAGGTTGAGCGGCAGTACGACAAGGCGGGGCGCCTTGCAGAAGAATGCGTCTCGGCCGGGGGTCGAAGCTACTCGCTCAGGAACGAATACGACCCCCTTGGCAACCGGATCCAGGCCACGCTGCCGGATGGCACCAAGCTCAACACCTTGTACTACGGCAGTGGACACGCGCATCAAATTCGGCTGAACGACCAACCGATTGCGGACATTGAACGCGACGCCTTGCACAGAGAGATTAGCCGCACTCAAGGCAAGCTTACGACCCACTGGATCTTCGACGCAGGGGGGCGTCTAACGCGGCACTACGCGAAAGCCGACGAGGGCCCCTCGGCTTCGATTCCGGGAGTTGCTAGTCTTGCTCTTGTGGACCGGCGGTACCGTTATGACGCAGCCGGTCGCCTCAGCGGCTCTGTTGACCGTGGCAAGGCTCTAGCCTACGCATATGACGCAGTCGATCAGCTGACACGCTTCAACGAGGAACGATTTAGCTTTGACCCGGCTCATAACTTGCTTCCGGCTACGGTCGCGGCCACGCCTGGGCCTGTGGGCATGCTGATGGCCAACCGGCTCGCGGTCTTTGAAGACAAGCGCTATCGTTACGATGCGCACGGACGGGTGATCGAAAGGCGCGTCGGTGCCCACACAGTCACTTACTTTAAATGGGATGACATCGACTACCTAGTTGAATCGACCACGCATAGTTCCAAGGGCGTACACACCGTCCACTACCTCTATGACGCGCTGGGGCGCCGAATCGCCAAGCGCAGCCACCTTGGCACTACGTGGTTCGTGTGGGATGAGGAGCGCTTGGTGCAGCAGACAGACGATGTCGGTGATCACACTTTTCTTTATGAGCCGCAAAGCTTCGTGCCGTTGGCCCAGACTACCAAACCAAGTGCGGCGGTCGCTTCCGAAGCACAGCTTTATTACTACCAATGCGACCAAGCTGGCCTGCCACGTGAACTGCGTGATGCGCAGGGCAATCTGGCTTGGGAGGGTGACTACAAGGCTTGGGGAAGTCTGTCGCACCAGAAGGTCGCTGCAGCGACCACGTCCGGGCTGAATGCGACATTCGTTCAGCCGCTGCGTTTGCAAGGGCAGTATTTCGACGAGGAAACAGGGCTGCACTACAACCGCTTCCGGTACTATGATCCTGACGTTGGAAGGTTCATGTCGCCCGACCCGATGGGGCTGGAAGCCGGGTACAACCAGTACGCTTATGCATCCAATCCCATCGAGTGGTTTGATCCATTGGGCCTGGTTCCCCACCCGGCGAACTGCATGGCCACCACAGCTCCCAGTCATCGGTACGTCATAAGGGAAAAGAAGGGCAAGAAATTTTTTAAGACCGGCATTAGCAGTAAACCACTGAATCTAAACGGGACTTCAGGTAGGGCCAACTCCCAAGTAAACAAACTGAACCTGGCGGCTGATCCGACTGGAAAGAAGAAGAAGTACGAGGCGGTGATCGTGGAAAAGAACATTACTCGGTGCCAAGCCGCAGCGGGAGAGCAGAAAGTCGTCGACAAGTATTACAAAGACAACGGCAAGATGCCGCCTGGCATGCAAAGGCCCATTCCAACCGTCCTCAAGATCTAGTCATGCCCATCATTCGAGATGTCGACATTGGATGCTTTGACGATTCGGTCAAGCGCGATGTGAGATTGCGCTTCAATCGCATGTCGAACAGCATTTGCGTGGCGTATCTCATTGCCTTGCGAGAACGACTCGTGGACGCCGGCACCGTCAGGAAGATGCTGGTTTCGCTTCACAATGCAAGACCGGAGCAGGGGCTGGAGAACGCCGTGGACGTCTACATCTACAACTGCCAGTTCAACTTCGACAGGTTCGCGAAAAGCTCATACGAAGACCGCTGCAAGCTCATCCTCGAAACGCTGCACGCTGGCTTGCTGAAGATCTGCGTCGCGCTTGACCTGAAAGCCGATGACTTCGAATCAGCCTATGAAGACGTCAGGGTCTCTCGCTTCGTCTTTAAGTATCGGAAGGGCAAGCCTGTCGTGAACAGGAAGGCGGGGTTGGCCGCGCAGCTAGGGATCATCAGTACTCCGGAGTCTATGTCCGTGATCGCCTATGTGCAGCAACTTAACGATGAGCGCGAGGTCGGCATCTTGACGTTTGTCAGGAGCGAAGAACCGGATCTACGTTTCGAGCCACGCCACCTTGGAAAGCTGAAATGGGTCTCGGCTAGCAGGCTGTCATTGACACCCAATGACTCAAGCCTGCCGCCAATTGAGGTCGACATCTCCCTTGCTCATTAAAAGTGGCGCGTGAGCGCGCGATGTGGCCCGATGGGTGAGCGTTTGCGAGCGAGCGGAGAGGCACACAGTGTCCAGTTCCAATCTGATTGCCGTTGTCATCTGGCGGCAGCCGCTTTCAGCTCTCTCCGGCAAGGGCGTGGTCTACTGACCGCTTACCGCCCTTTCACGCGGAGGTGCTGGCCTACCGTTGTGAATTGGGGTCAAGTCTTGCCTATTGCCACGATCGCAGCCCCTTCCACCATGCTCGCCGGCCAAGCGGTTGACCGGTGCCAAAAGCGCTTGCCGCAGTCGGCAGCTGCAGTGTATATTGACGATGTTTAGTTAAACATCTGTGTGGGGCACTCATGGCACTTCAAATTGCAAACCCTGTGGTGGTCGGCAAGGTAGAACGCTTGGCCAAGGCCACCGGCTTGAGCAAGACGGCGGTGGTCGAGCGAGCGCTTGACCGCCTTCTTGGTGAAACAACGTTGGCCAAGGGCGATGGGGACAAACGCGTGGCGGCGCTGTTGACGCAAATAGACCGCATTCCAGAGCGCGCCGACGCCTTTGATCCGATGGAGTGGGACGAACACGGCCTGCCGCGATGATTGCGGTGGACACGCCAGCGCTGGTGGCCATCGCGTTTGCGGAGCCCGAGCGCGAGGCTTTTTTGCAAGCCATCAGGACCGCTGGCAAGGCGTTGGTCAGCACGGTGTCCGTCGTGGAGACCCGCATGGTCATCCATGGTCGGCGCGGACAGCGTGCAGTGATTCTCATGGACGATTTGCTGCGGCTGCCAATGTTCGATTTGGTTGCGCCCAGCCCGCCGGAGATGGACGCGGCGTACGCGGCATTTGTGGCCTACGGCAAGGGCAGCGGCCACCCCGCGGGTTTGAACTTCGGTGATGTGTTCAGCTATGCGCTGGCCAAGGTGCGCGGGTTGCCGTTGCTCTACAAGGGCAACGACTTCGCCCACACGGACATTGCAAGTGCTTTGGCCGTGTAGCAAGCAACCATGTCTGGTCCCCTGCGCATCGAGTTCCCCGGCGCTGTCTGCCCCCACGATGGGGTCAGTTTTTGCCTTTTGCCTCCATACAACGTAGTTTGACCCCATCGACGCGTCAGTTTCCGCGGCCTGCGCGGATTTGGGGTCTTGCCTTTTGCCATCTTCGAATGCAAAAATTCGAATGCAAGCAATTGACATCATCGCATCATGATGCGATGATGCCGTCATGAGAACGACCATCGATCTGCCGGCCGACCTCCACGACGCAGTAACGTCGATCGCAGCGCACGCGCGCAAGAGCATGAACCAGACGGTGGCTGAACTGATCCGCCGTGGATTGGCGCATCCATCTCTGGCACCGCAGGCGGCGGAAAACCCCGGGTTGCGCATCGACCCGAGTACCGGCTTCCCAGTGATCCGATCACCGCGGCCGGTGACCGCTGAAGACGTTCGGGCCCTCGAGGACGAGTGA
>JBBKVW010000414.1:0-3385 GCA_037968655.1 Burkholderiaceae bacterium | reverse complement strand
GCTCTATACATTGCTACAGATTCTTTCGGTCTCCGTTTTTGAGAAAACCCAGCTATCAAGCGCCTCGCGGCCCAATTTCCCGATGCCGGAAACACCACTCGGCTCTAACCAGTTGAATTTGTTCAACATTTAGCCGGACAGTAGTGGCAACAAGCATTGGTGCGATTACATCGCCATCCGGCATCAAGTCGGTCATGAATTGCGTTGTTGCTTCGCCCCATGCACGGCGCATGAGTGGGCTCGCACAGCGCGGTCGACGGGCCGCTGCCACACTATTGACGCATGGCAACGACGGGCGACGCGCGGACGCGAGGGTCGGTTGTTGATTCACGGTCGCGGCCTCGCGGCGAGCGTGTGCCGGCACCTGCACACGCGCGACGACCCATCGTCACGAACCCGTAGTAGAGTCACCCGGAAGTCGAACGAAGCTGGCATCAAGTCCAGGCGTCGACGTGAGCCCGATGTGCCAAAGGGAGGCAATCCGACGATGAAAACAGCGGCGGACTACCGTATCGACAGCACCAGCACGGTGTCATCCCGGTTGACTTCGGGACCCGGCCACAACCAGCGCCATTTCAAGGACCGTGCGATGGCCGTCGCCATGACCGTCAAGGGGGTCACCGACCCGCCGGGATCGGAGATCCGGGTCGGCCACTGTCTTCGGGAGAGGTCATCTTCCGCGTACCGGCCGTGGCACCGGCCAACCACGACAAGCCGTAGCGGCTGCGTCAGACACGTGCATGGCCGGCCATCGCAGGTCTTGCCTAGTTCAGGGCCTTCTGCACGCGCAGCACGCCCGATGGGTGCAAAGGCGACACCAGGCCCCTGTTCGGCTCGTTGTCGAATTTGTCTTCGCGCAAAGCGAACAGGCGCCAGTTTTCGGTCAGCCCTTTGAGCGCATGGACGATCTCGGCCGAGAAGCGCAACTCCGATCCAAAGGCCAGTTCCTTGACGGTGCTCGAGACCAGGATCTGCCCCGCCTCCGCGCGCCGGACGACACGCGCGGCAATATGGACAGCGATACCGACCAGTCGGCCAGCGGTGACCGTGCATTCTCCGGCGTGCAACCCGGCGCGGATCTCCAGACCGATCGAGCGCAAGGCTGCGCGGATGGCCCTGGCGCATTTCACGGCATTGGTGGGACTGTCGAAGGTCGCCAGAAATCCGTCACCGGGCACTTCAATCTCGCAACCACGGAACATCGCCAGTTTGCGCCGCACGATTGCGCGATGCCGCTCCAGCAATCGGTGCCATTTCTCGTCGCCCAGCGTCTCCGCACAGTGCGTGGAGCCAACGATATCGGTAAACAACAGCGTTACCAATACCCGTCTGACGCGTCCGCGCGTGGGTCGCCCCAGCGTCACCTCACCCTGGCCGATGCGGCATCGCATGCCATCCGGCGCATTCGTTCGCGCAGGACAGTCGGCCGGCGGTAGCAGTTCCGGCCGCAGCCCCACCACGGGCGCACATCCAGTCGCAGCCGCAAGCCAGTTGGTATCGAACCGCGCAGCGAAACCAGCCCTGTCGTTCGACAACCTGGCAAGGCGCACTTCCTGCTTCGGCCACCTCGCCCGTGCAAGCGCGAGCCGTTGCACCGCATCTTCGATCGCCTTGATCAGATCGGCCACGGACCGTGGGCGCTCCGGCGCCGGCAGACAGAAATCGTACTGTTCCGACCCGCCACCGGAGACGATCTGGTCCGATGGCTCACGACCCTGGGGACCTGCCTCTGTCGCGTTGCTTTTCATGATGCAATCCTTTCGTAACGGTATCCCGACGGCCGGCCGACCATCAGTGCCAATAACCCACGGGCGGCAACTCCGCAGCACGCAGCAACAATGCACCGGTGGTCCGCACACCAAGCTTGTCGCGAACCGCCTGAATCTGAGTGCGGATGGTCGTTACCGTCACCCCATGCGCTGCAGCGATTTCTCTGGGCGACGCATTGTTCAGCAGGGCATCGAAGACCCTGCGCTCGGCGAACGTGAGCTGGTAGCGTGCGGCGAGCAACTCCATCCCCAACCGCGAACAGGCACTTCGGCGCCCCAGCGATATGACCGCCATTGGCATTCGAAAACGCTCGATCACGATCGGCATCGCCACGACCATGGTGCTTGCACCGGGTTTGCCGATCCACAACAGCCGGCAACGGCGATGGACCGCCGCATCGCGAACGGCGTCGAACCATTCGCCTTGCGACGTCAACGCGCAATGGATACGACCTCCGACCAGGGTCAGCATCTGGCCCGAGGCCATGGCCCTGTGCCCGGCGCGATTCGCGTGCAACAACCGACACTCGGAATCGCAGGCGAGCAGCGCACATTCGAGTTGGTCGGCCAGCGCCAGCGCGATGCCGTCCGACACGACCTGGTCATCCTGTGCCAGCGGGGATTCCGTGCGGGGCGAAAACCGGTTGATGAACATGAGACCTCCTTGGGCGCCAGGGGTGACGCGGACTGCTTGCCGCCGTAGCTCGAAGGATTCGCGCCGCCCTGTCACTGTCGTTCGTGGTGGCCAGGAAGTCCTTTAGAAACCGCTAAATCGTTGCTAAAAATCGCCCAGGCGCGTGGGCCTTTATCCAGCCCCCCACAATCGGCACCATCTTTTTCCCGAGCCCATTAAGTGCAACAATCCGAAACCAACCCGTCACCCGTCGAAAGGTCTTTATGTCCACGTCTGGCCTGAAGTCACGGTATCGCCTGGGTATCGTGTCGATCGCGCTTGTTTCGGCATCCACACAGCTGTTGGCGGCAGACATTACCGATGGTGCCGCAAGCACGGCGCAGGATTTTGCCCAGGAGCAACGCAATGCGGCCGTGAAGCGGCAGCGATTGGGAGCAGCCGCCGTACAGGACCTGCTGCCTGCAGCGATCACGCTGAAGCTGGGACTGGCCTATGCCACCACCGACACCGACAGCAGGCGCATCAACCTCCCTTTCACGTTCAGTTACCAGACCGCCCGCACCACCGGGTCACCCGACTGGTGGTAGTTCCAGCTCAGTGGCGACGGGCCTGTCGACGTGACACAACACGGCACTTCGAGGCGACAATGCTTTGCCGATCTGAAGCTCACCGTGGCGCGTCCTCTGAACGGCAATCTGCTCGGCTTCGCCACGCTGACAATACCGGCGCGCGGCGATGTCGGCTCACGCCTTGCGTCCCAAACTCTGAAACTGGCCTACTCCCATCCCTGGGACGCCCACGCATCGACCTCGAAGATCATTGGCGCCGTGAGTTTGTGGCTATTGAGGAACGCATAGGTGACATCGCCGTACAAGGTCTGCGACATGTCGCTCACGCCCGGTCTGGTTGCGTTCGAATGGGTCACGGCGCCAATGATCTTCGAGGTCGATGCGTGGGCGTCCCAGGGATGGGAGTAGGCCAG